>CAYLSM010000052.1:0-22940 GCA_964386505.1 uncultured Gemmatimonadales bacterium | reverse complement strand
CAAGGTATCCTGGACAACGCCCTGCCTGTGCCGGGCGAGCTTTACCCTGTGCTGGTGCCTGCCGTCGGGCCGGACGGCAACGAGATAGCCGGGATCGCCACCCCCATGGCCGCAGTGCCCCTGGCCAGCTACACCGGCTGGAACTATCCCGCCTGGTTCGACCGGGTCGAGAACACCCGCGCCGTGAGGCTGAGCGGCGCCTGGCTGCCCTTTGCCGCCACCCGCGAGGAGCGCCAGCGCCTGGGGGATAGCCGCAAGAGCGTTGGGGAGCGCTACCGTGGACGGGGGGTGTACCAGGAGGCGGTGCGCAAGGCGGCCGAGGACCTTGTGGCCCGCCGCCTTATGTTCGAGGAGGACATTCCGTCCACGGTGGAGCAGGCCGGGCAGATGTGGGACTGGGTAAGCGCACACGGGGCCTGGACACCGCCCGCCGGGAAGGGACGCCGATGAGCGGGACCGGGCGGAACGATACTCAGCCCCTCATCCGGATGGCACACGGCAGCGGGGGCGAGGTGACCGGCAAACTGATCCGCGAGACTATCCTGCCGCGGCTGGGCAACCCGCTTCTGGCCCAACTTGGCGACAGCGCGGTGCTGGGCCTGGGAAACGGCGAACGGATCGCATTCACCACCGACAGCTATGTGATCGACCCGGTGTTCTTTCCGGGCGGGGATATCGGCTACCTTTCGATCTGCGGCACGGTGAACGACCTTTCCATGGCCGGGGCCGAGCCGCGCTGGGTCTCGGCCGGGCTTATACTGGAAGAGGGCCTGCCCCTGGCCGACCTGGAGCGGATACTGGACTCCATGGCCCGGGCCGCGGTCGAGGCCGGGGTGCAACTGGTCACCGGTGACACCAAGGTGGTGTCACGCGGCGCGGCGGACCGCATATTCATCAATACGGCCGGGATCGGCGTGCTGCCGGCGTGCCTGGAGCTTGGCCCCGAGCGCTGCCGTCCCGGTGACCGCGTGCTGGTGAGCGGCCCGATCGGCAGCCACGGGATCGCGATCCTGGCCGCGCGCAAGAGTTTCCGTCTGGAGACCGCCCTGGAAAGCGATGTCGCCCCGCTGGCCTCCAAGGCTGGGGCGCTGGTGGCCGCCTGTCCGGGCCTCAGGATGATGCGCGACCCGACCCGCGGCGGCCTGGCCGGGGTGCTGAACGAGATATCCGCCCGCGCGGGCCTGACCGTGGAACTGGTCGAGGCCGACATTCCGGTGCTGGAGGCTGTGCGCGGCGCCTGCGAGATACTGGGGTTCGACCCGCTGTTCCTGGCCAACGAGGGCGTGCTCACTGCGATTGTCGCCCAGGAGGAGGCCGGGCGCGCCCTGGATGCCCTGCGAGGGGCCGGGGCGGAGCGGGCTGCGATTGTGGGCACCCTCTCCGAGTCGTCTCCCCGGGCAGTCACCGTGCGCACCCTGGTGGGCGGGCGACGGATGGTGGTCCCGCTGGGGGATGAGCTTCTGCCGCGCATCTGCTGACAGTGATCCGTTTCATGTGTTATACAGTGCTGCATTCAAACCGCGGTGAGTGGAAAACCCCGTAGGGGTGGACCCATGTGTCCGCCCGGTCGCACACGCGGGTGCGACCCTACATGAACAAAAGGGCTTCGGCCGAGCACAGGCAATTACTCTACGCGGCCCCCAAAGGCAACCGCAAAGGCTTGGCTGCCGCAAGAGGGAAAGGGCGCTTTATCAGACATCGACACCCGGTAAGAGGCCCGCATATTTAGCGGTGTAAAAATTGTGGTAAGATATCGAATTCAGTTGTTATCTTTGCCCGGTTGTCCACCGTTACAGGAGCGTCCAAGATGATTAAGCTCGACAAAATCCTCTATCCCACCGATTTCGGCGAATCGGCCGAGGATGCCCTGCGCTACGCCGTGATGCTGGGTGAGGAATTCGGCTCGGAGGTGCTGATGATGCACGTGCTGAGCCTGTATCAGGAGGGTGGGGTAGCGCCGGATGAGCAGTTCGAGAAAATGGAGGACTACGCCCAGAAATACGAGGACGAGCTGCAACGCAAGGCCCACGAGCACATCGACCGCGTGATCGCCAGTCACGCCGGCCGCAACCTCAAGATACGCAAGGTTGTCACCCGCGGTTTCTCGCCCTACCAGGAGATCATCCGGGTGGCCGAGGAGGAAAAGGTCGACCTGATCGTGATGGGCACCTACGGCCGCACCGGTGTGACCCATTTCCTGTTCGGCAGCACCACCGAGCAGGTGGTGCGCCTGGCCGACTGCCCGGTGCTGAGCGTACGGCATCACGCCCCGCGCACCCGCGATCTGAGCCAGATCAGGAACATCCTTCTTCCGACCGACTTTTCGGAGTACTCGAAAAAGGCCCTGCCCTATGCGATTTCCCTGGCCGAGAAATACCATGCCAGGCTGCACGTGCTGCACGTGTTCGAGCAGCGTATCCACCCGGCGTTCTATATCGTGGACAAGGAAACCCCGTTCGACCTGGACAAGGGCCTGCGCGACCGTGCCCTGGACGCTCTGGACGAGTTTGTCTACAACGACCTGCGCGGGCAGATCGATTTCAAGTGCGAGGTGGCCAGCGGCAAGCCCTTTGTCGAGATAATCAACTACGCCAAACACAACGACATCGACCTGATCCTGATCGCCACGCACGGCCTGACCGGGCTGGAGTACATGATCATCGGCTCGACCACCGAGCGCGTGGTGCGCAAGGCCCCCTGCCCGGTGCTGAGCGTCAAGGACCCGGAACATGAGTTTGTCCGGCCCTGAGCCTGGAGTCGCTTGCTCCAACGGACGGCAACGCGCCTCTTTGTCTGGGGAAAGGCCCGCTGTGGACAGAATCTCGGTGGTGATTGTCAACTGGAACGCGGGAGCGGCGCTGCGGGATTGCCTGGAGAGCCTGACCGCCTGCCATCCGGGACTGGAGCTGGAATTAGTCCTGGTAGACAACGCCAGCACGGACAGCTCGCTGGAGATGGCGCAGGCCGCATGGCCCGGGCTGAGACTGGTCCGCAACCCGGACAACCGCGGGTTCGCCGCAGCGGTGAACCAGGGCCTGGCGGTGACCGACCGTTCCTGCCCCTTCGTGCTTCTGCTCAACCCGGACACCCGGTTCAGCGCGGACACCTTGGGCCCGCTGCTCGCTTTTATGGAGGGGCGCCCTCAGGCCGCCGCTGTAGGGCCGCTGATCCTGGGGAGTGACAACCGCCTTCAGCGCGGCTGCCGTCGCCGCGAACCCTCGGCCTGGGGCATGCTCTGCCGCAGCCTGGGTCTGGACCTCGTTTTTCCCACCAGCCGCCTTTTCGCCGGTCATATCTACGGCCATGTCCCGCCGGAGCACACAATCGAGGTGGACAGCCTGAGCGGCAGTTTCATGCTCATCCGACGCGTGGCCCTGGAATCTGTGGGGGGCCTGGACGAGCGGTTTTTCATGTACGCCGAGGACCTGGATTGGTGCCGACGGGCGAGGGAGGCGGGCTGGAAACTCTACTACCACCCGGCGGTGAGCGTGCAGCACCTGCGGGCCGTGAGCAGCCGGCAGCGCCCGCTGGGCCGTCTCTGGGACCTCAATTTCACCGCCTGCCAGTATGTCCGCAAACACCTCGGCGGCATTCTGTCGGCCCCAGCGCGCCTGGTCCTGTATCTGGCACTGGGGCTTAGGTTTATGCTCGGGCTTCCCTCAGCGCTCGCCCAGGCTCTGGCCGCAGCTTTCCGCAAAACGAAAGTATGACCGCCCGCTGCCGATATAGTAAGTGGAAACCAGGGCCGGATTGTGTCCGGGACTGCGCTCGTCGCGAGCGTGGACGGCGCGGTCCGGTAACGCTCGCGGGAACAATCGGGAAGGCACAGATGCCCAAGGATAGAGTCAGGATCATGTCTCGGACGGCTGGGATGATGTTGTGCCTGCTCCTTGTACTCAGCGGCATTCTCGCGGCCCAGGGAGAACTGCCCGCCTCCGACACCACAGCCGCCGCGGTAGACACCATGGCCCCCGGCGGCCCACACTCCGGCCAGATCAACGTCGACATCGGCTACAACCTCAAGGTCAAGCTGCGCCTGATCCCGGTATACGCCGGGCAGTCCCTCACTGACAGCATCGTCAAGTACCTGCCGCAGAACAGTGTGGTGGGTGTCTCCGAGGAACAGGACAACTGGTATAAGATAATGTTCGGCCCGGCCGACAACCGTCGGACCGGCTGGGTGATCTCGTACGGGGTGGAGCGCACCCACGAGATGGAGTTCCTGGTCACAGGCAACGAAATCAGCCAGCGCTGGCAGGGCCGCAAGGTGGAGGTGCTCGCCGGCGAGAGCGCCATCCGGGCGTTCCCTAACTCCGATGCCCAGCTTCTGGCCAGGGTTTTCCGCGGCGAGGTGTTCGACATCGTGGCCGAGGCCGAGCAGTTCTATCAGGTTAGTCTGCCCAGCGGGGCGACCGGTTGGATCTGGAAAGGGGATGTCGGTTTCTATATCCAGCCGCGCTACAGCCCGCAGCAGGTTCAGGAACTGCGGGACGCCGCCAGCCGTCAGGAACAGCGTGACCGCGAGCTGAGCGGGCTTATTGCCGACCTGTCCCGCCGCGACAGCCTGGCCCGTCAGGACATGGACCTGTTGCGCACTCTGACCCTCCGCCGTCAGGCCCAGCGGGACAGCGCCGCAATGATACAGGTCCGTGTTTCGCCCTGGAGCTACGACAGCCTGAAGCACCGTGTCTCGCTGGCTGGAGGGTTCCGCAAGCAGAATTTCGGCTCCGCCCTCGGCCTGGCCTCGACCATGCTGAAAGGTATCGGGTTCCAGGTGGAACTGACTCCCACTCTGGCTTTCGAGTTCGGACGGTTCAGCGGGGTGCCGGCAGTAGCCGCTCTGGGACAGGACCAGGAAATACCCGTACCGCTGACCGGGCTGGATACGCTGAACATCCAGGCCTCTCTTCTCAGCCTGGGAGTGGCCTGGAAAGTCAACGCCAAGGGAGTGCCGATTTTGGGTAAGTTCGACAACCACCTGCACCTGGGGTTGGGGCGGCTGACACTCAAAGCCTCGGCTGCGGGCCACAGCCGCACTGACAACCTGATGGGTCCGATGATCGGTTGGACCATCGGCAAGCACCTGTTCTCGCACCTGTCGTTCCAGGCCGGGGCGAGCTGGATCGTGACCAGCACCGAGGTCACCGGAGCTTTGGAGACCGGGGCACCGCTGCTGGAGCGCCAGTCCAAAACCAGCACCAACATGGCGATCCACGGGGGGGTGACATGGCGCTTCTGAGAAAACCCCGCTTGCTGATCGCCCTGGCGGCCTTGGCTGTTCTGGCCTGCGGCGGTGGGACTCTCTCCACGCTGCCCTCCGAGCTGCTCGATGTCCAGCGCGAGGCCAACCTGACCCGCGATGCCCTCGACGGTGTCTGGAAAGGCCAGCTCACCTCCACGGCCGGGGAGGGTTCAACGGAGACCATTTACCTGGTGTTCAGCCAGCCCAACCCGATCTCCCTGTCCGGGAGCTATCTGGTGCGCGAGCGGATCGAGCTTTCCGGCCCGGTGCGCCGGGATACGTTCGCCCTGGCCAACGGCGTGTTCGAGAAACCTGACCTGCGTTTCAATCTCCTGGCCGGCGGCGCTCTGGTGGTCTACGAGGGCGAACCGGTCCTCTACCTGGGATTGCTCTCCGAGAACTCCTTCATGAGCGGCAGCGTGGTGGCGGGCGACCTCACGGTCGGCACGTGGGAGGCCCGCGAGCGCACCACCACCGCGCCCTGACCCTCCACAGCAACATTTCAGCCGATTGACAGCCCGGCCGGCTTGGCTTATAATCAAAGCGGCCCGTCTTGACTGCCGCGGCCCCCCGAGACCAAGAGCCACCCCTACCGCGACCGGACCATGCCGAGTCTTACCCCGCGGACCGTTGCCGCTACGCTGCTGATCAGCCTCTGCCTTGCCACGGGCAGCCTTTATGCCCTGCGCCGTGATCCCGGCCGCCAGGGCGGAGAATATCTCTCCGCGCCCCCAGCCGCTCCGTCTGTCGTCCTGGTTCAGAGCGTCAAGGATGGCCTGAGCGTGCGTCTGGGCCTGCCGGGTGCACTGGCCGACGGTAATCCGCTGCTTTTCATCCCCGAAAATGTCCTGGTGCGGAGCCTGGCTCCGGACGGCAGCCTCACCGCTGAATGGAAAGTGCCCCTGGCCCAGGATGGTTCTCTGAGCTTAAGCGGTCTGCCCGAGGGATGCCTGAACCTCACTTTTTCGCTTCTTGCCGGCTCCATGACCGGCCTTCCCTCCGCCGCGGTCAGCCTGATGGCCGCCGATCCCAACGAGCCCAACGACAGCCCGGACCAGGCCGCTGTTCTCTCCTCTGACACGCAGGGCGTGTTTACCGCCGAGGGGATGATCGGCAATTCACTGGATTTCGATTTCTTCAGTCTTCAGCTTCAGGCCGGTGATTCGGTCTCGCTCCGCCTGGACGGTCTGGACAGCTCGGGGAGCTTGCTCAAGCCCGCGCTCAGCCTGTTGGACTCCAGCGGCGCGGTGCTGGCCCACTGTGAGGACAGCTCGCCCCTGGGCGCGCGGGTAAGTGTCACTGGGCGATATCTGGCCCTGGTAGCCGACCGCACTTTCCTTGAGGGCGGCAGTTTCCAGAACGCCGCCGACCGGTTCTACCGACTCCAGGTGCGCCGTCTTAACCGACGGGGGGACATTGACGGCGACGGGAGCTTAAGCTACCGGGATGCGTTTCTGCTCTATTTCCTGATGCGCGGGGTGCTGGACAGCACAGCGTTCACACCCGCGCAACTGGCCGCGGCGGACTGGGACGGGGACGGCGTGTGGCTGGGGGATTACCAGGATTTCACCGGGCTTCTGCACCAGTTACTTGCCACGCCCGCCCGCGACCCCAACAGTCCTGGAGATAAAAGCTCGACCGCGTTGGCCGCATCAGGAACAGGGGCGCGGTTCACTTTCCCGGATGGCTCCGCGCTGCGGATGAGTCCGGAGGGAGAGCTGAGTATCGATACTCCGGGCGGGGAGGCCGGACGATTTCTGGCCCTGGCCGGGGGGAGCGCCGCACCGCCGGGGGTGAGCCTGCCCGGAGCGGCAGAGCTGTTCCAGAACACGCCCAACCCGTTCAATCCCTCCACCCGTATCCGGTTCAGCCTGGGGGCCTCCGCGTCGGTGCGCCTGGAGGTGTTCGATCTGCGGGGACGGTTGGCGGCGACCCTGGCTGCGGGCGAGCGCCCGGCCGGGACTCACTCGGTGGAGTGGGACGGCCGCGATGAGCGGGGACGCGCCCTGCCGGCGGGGGTCTATCTCTACCGTCTGAGCGCCGGCGGTACTGCGATCACACGCAAGATGGTGCTTCTCAAATGACCCGCCTCGGATCAAATAACCTGCGCCTTCTCCCGGCCCTGGCTCTGCTCTTGTCCATTGCCGCCCTGCGCGCCGACCAGCCGGTCCGGACCAGCCTGCGTGAGCAGTCCCTCTCCGCCGACTGCATAGTCTACGGGAAAGTCCTTTCCGCCCGCTGCAGCGCCGAGAACGGACGTATCTACACCCATTACGACCTTAGCGCGATGCAGACCCTGAAAGGCCGCGGCGGAGTCTTGAGTCTGCGCGTGCCGGGCGGTGTGGTGGGAGTGGTGGCCTATGTGGTTCCGGGAGCGCCGGAGTTCAGCCGTAGCGAGGCGGCGGTGCTGTTCCTGAAGAGCGAGCCGGATGGGGAGTACGAGCTGGACGGCCTGGCGACCGGTGTGTACCGCATGGAGCCGGACGCGGACGGTCTGCCGAGGGTCAACCCGGGTGTGGAGCCGGCCGGACCGGTCCTGGCCGCGGATGGCCATGTCTGGCCCGCCGACCGTCCGCTGCCGCTGGACCTGTTCCTGCGCAGCGTGGCCTCGTACCTGGGCGAGAGCCTGCCAGCCGGCGCCGCGGCGCCGCAGTTTCCGCTGGACAACCTTGCAAAATCTGAAAAGAAAAAAGGTGCGCCTTCCACGGTCGCTCTGTCCGCGGGCAACGTGCAGGCTGGCTACTCGCGTATCCTCGACCGTCCGGTGGACATTTTCTGGGACCTGAGCCGCGACTACGGCCCGGTGCGGGCTGGGAAAGTGAGCTGGTATTTCGACCCGGACTCGATTGCCGGCAAGAGCCCCTACGGATTGACCCCGGAGCAGGCCCTCGGGGCGCTCAAGTGGTCGTTCGAACAGTGGAACGCCGTCCCCGGCTCAAGAATCCGTTTCGAGTACGCAGGGCAGAGGCAGGATATACCGGACCACAAGCTCGACCTGGTGAACGTTATCACGTTCGCAGACAGCGAGTATATCCACGGGGTGCAGAAAGACGCCATCGCCAGCGCACGCCCCTTCGTGCTGGCCCGGCGCACCTGGGTCGGTCCCGAGGGACTGGACTGGGACCAGGACGGGAAGATCGATTTCCCCGATTTCCCGGAAGGGGTCTGGGAAGCCGGGACAATAATCGACTGCGACCTGCGCTGGGACGTGGGCGGGCCGTATGCGGATGTGGATTTTGCGGTGGACAACACTCCGGGCGCGCTCAGCATGCAGGCGGTGTTCAACCACGAGATCGGCCATCTGGCCGGGCTGGTGCACAGCCCGATCCGCGACCTGGGCACCACTCTTTCCGGCAGGAATGTCACCCCTACCATGTTCTCCCTGGCCCTGCCCAACGCCTCGGACGGCACAGGCAACCCCATGACCAGCCTGGAGGCGGATGACAAGGTCTCCCTGGCCATGCTCTACCCGACCGCGGAGTTCGGCTCCAGCTACGGGAGCATCGAGGGCCAGGTGCTTAAAGGCACGAACGGCGCCGCCGCGCGGGGGGATTTCGTGGTCGCCCTCTCGGCCGAGGGCGCGCCCTACCGCAGCCTGATCGACGCCTACCACCGGGCCGCCACCGCGATCGGGGTGTTCTCGGACCAGTGGGGCAATTTCCGCATCCCTGGCCTTCCGCCCGGAAGCTACGTGCTGGGCCTCCAGCCCATGGACGACCTTCCGACCGGCACCAACCGCAACGCTTTCAACACCCTGGTCAGCCGATTCGGGGATGTTGACTATATCTGGGACGAATTCTACAACGGAGCGCGCGAGAGCGGCCGCGAGAGCGATCCACTGGACTGGGAGCCGGTCGAGGTGGGCGCAGGCGGGACTGTCTCGGGGATAAAGTTCATCACCAACTACTACCCGCAGGGCCGTGAGCGGCTCTGGAGGATGTTCGGCGAGCGCGACTATATCGTGGCCGCGAACCAGCTCCGCTCACCCTATAGCGCCCAGTCCTCAACCAACGACATGGTGGCGCGCAAGTTCCCACAGGTGTTCCGCGCGCCCTATCGAATAGTGGGCGTGGCCTGTGATTTCGCCTCCATCACCGCGCCACCCGAGGGCGCGCAGGTGATCTGGCCCGAGATAATCCTGGCCCTGACCGATCAGTCCAACCCCGGGCGCCCGGACCTGGAGCACCCCCTGGCCGTGATTCGCGATTTTGCCGGGGATGGCACCCTGATCAGCTCCTGGCCGCTGCCGTTCAACTACCCGGTCGAGGTGCCGCAGGACGGTGAGCTGTGGCTGGTGGTGCGCTCGCCCCAGGGACGGTTCAATGCGTTCCATAATATCGATGTGCTCGGGGCGGGGCAGGGCGAGCTGGAGGTGGACGAGTCGTTTGTATCCGCGGATGGCGGGAAGACTTTCAACAGCGTGATGGGCTACGGCGTGAGCTGGCGCATGGGCCTGGAACTGGAGGGCGAGTCCGCCCTGGAGCCTCTGTCGCAGCCGCGGCTGGTCGAGACCCGCACGGCATCGGGCGCACGCGCGGTGCAGCTTTATTTCCACCCGCCGCTATCCCTGAGCGGCCTGGCCCCCTCCGAGCCTGTCACCCTGGCCCTGCGCTACAGTTACGCAACCCAGGCTTATCCCGAGGCCTCGCTGATTGAGGCCCTGGACAGCGGCGCGGAGAGCGGGCTGGAGTTCCCGCTCCTCCGTCGCGAGGCCGCCGGGGACAGCTCGCTCTATCGGGTGAGCGGCTTGCGCCTGGACAAGGGCCGTCTGCTGGGCAGCGTGGAAAAGCTCTCCGGCCGCGGGCCGGTGGGCGGCGCGCTCAACCTCGGGCGGACCGCCGGTGGGCTTTCCTCCGGCCTTGAGGGCCTCTGGCAGGGGACCATGGCCCCCTCGAGCGGCACGGTGCACCTGGATTTGCGCCGTGACGGCCGTCGGGTGCGCGGGGCCTTTATCTGGCCGGTGGTCGTGACCCCGGACGCCGACACCACGCTCCTTTTCCTCAGCCTGCCCGGCGACACCGTACTCACGATTGACTCACTGCCCGCCAACCCGGCCGGGTTCTCGCTGCGCGCGTACAGCGACTCGGGCCGCAGCAGCCTGCCCGCGGTGTTCGGCCTGGGCGCGGACCGCTATGAGCCGAACGAGCGCCTTCAGGATGCCGTCACGATGTTCCCCGCAGTGGGCTACCCCCCGGTAAGCCATGGCCTGGATGCGATCCGGGGGACAATAGCCTCGACCAAGGACCGCAACGACATCGATTTCTTCCGTTTCGAGGTGCGCCGCGGCGACAGTGTGGTGATCGACGTGGATGCCACGAGCACGCGTCCGTTCCTGCCGGTCTCGGGACTGGATGCCTATTTCGAGGCCTTTGATTCCACTGGGGCCCGTTTCACCGGGCTGGACGGGCGCGTGGTGGAAAGCGACGACGAGAGCGGCCTGGACCCGTTCCAGAGCTTCGTCAGCCCGCGCAGCGCCACGCTCTACCTACGCCTTCTGGAAGCCGCGGTGGCCTACGGCGACGCCGGGAGCCTGACCGGGGGCAACTGTTTCTACGAGCTGCGCCTGAATATCCTGCCCCGTCACGGCGACCTGGTGCGCGACGGTGTGATCCGGATCGATGACGCCCTGGCCGCGATCGACTGTGTCTCACGGCCCTCCGCCTACGACCAGCAGGCCCGCTTTGCCGCGGATGTGAACGCGGACGGCAAGGTGGACCTGACCGACGCCGCCGCGGTGTTCCGTCTGGCCCTAAATGACCCGCTCGGGCACGCCTCCACTGCTTTGGCCGCGGCTGGGTCGACGGATTGCCCGGAGCTGAGCCTTCTTGCCCTTGATGGCAGCCCGATTCTCTCCGCCGCGGGCGGGGAGCGGTTCGCCGGCCTGATGCGGATCGAGCTGGAGGCAACGGGCCAGGCCGCGCCGGGGAAGGACCTCCCGCGCGGGGCCGGGTTCCTGCAGACCCGCGCCGGCGGCGTGCTCTACGTTCTGATCGATTTATCGACCGCGGAAGCGGCATTCAGCGGGGGAGTACTTGTCAGCCTGGAGGCCCAGCCCCTGGAGAGAGTGCGCGTGCTGGGAGTGCTCGCCGGCACACCCGGACGGGGTGAATTCGAGAGCGCGGCGGTCCGTCAGGCAGCCGCCCAGTCCGCCCTGCCGCGCCAGTACAGCCTGGCAGGGGCAAGTCCCAACCCGTTCAATCCCTCCACCTCGATCACCTATAATGTGCCCGAGGGTGAACGGGCCGCGGTCCGCCTGGAGGTGTTCGACCTGCGCGGACAGCGGGTGCGCGTGCTGGCGCAGGGCGCGCACGAGCCGGGGGCCTACACTGTGATATGGGATGGTACAGCCACGGGAGGAAGGGTGTTGCCCTCGGGGGTCTATTTCTGCCGCCTGAGCGCAGAGGGTTTCAGTGTCACGCGCAAGCTGGTGCTGCTCAAGTAGTTTTATCCGTGGGACCGGCCGGTGACGCGTGCAGGCTGCGTCCGGCCAGCTCGTGGGCATGATATGAACTGCGCACCAGCGGCCCGGCGGCCACGTGCCCGATCCCGGCCGCGCGGGCGACCCCGGCCAGCCGCTCGAATTCCTCCGGGCTCCAGTAGCGCTCCACAGCCAGGTGCTTTTTCCCGGGCGGGAGGTACTGTCCCAGGGTCAGGGCGGTCACTCCGGCCCCCACGAGATCGTCGAACACCTGCCTAAGCTCGTCCTCGCTTTCCCCCAGTCCCAGAATAAGAGAGCTTTTAACCCGATAGCGTCCCCCGGAAATCTCCGCCAGATAACGGAGCACCTCCAGGGAGAGGGCATAATCCGCCTGGGGCCGGGCCTTGGGGTAAAGACGGGGCACTGTCTCCAGGTTGTGCGCGATCACCTGCGCGCCGCAACCGGCCACTGCGGTCAGGGCATCCCGGCTGCCGCGCAGGTCGGGGATCAGAATCTCCACTCCGCAGGCGGGCCGGCGGGCGTGGATCGCAGTCACCGTGCGCGCAAAATGCTCCGCGCCGCCATCCTGCAGGTCATCCCGGGTCACGCTGGTTATCACTGCCCAGGCCAGGTTCAGGCTTTCCACCGCCTCGGCCGCCTGTTCCGGTTCGGCCGGGTCGGGGGCGGCCGGGGAGGCGAGGTGCGGCACACCGCAAAAACGGCAGTCGCGGGTGCAGGCCGCGCCCAGGATCATCAGCGTGGCAGTGCCGTGGTTCCAGCATTCCCAGATATTGGGGCAGCGAGCCCCCTGGCAGACCGTGTTCAGGCCGCGCTCGGCCAGAAGGCGGCTCAGGCGGCTGTAGCTTTCGCCGGAGCGGACCTGGACACGGAACCACTCGGGCAGATGTTCTCTTTTTCGCATCCCGCTGTCTTGCTTTTTGTAAAGGGAACGTTAGATTCCAAAGGGAGTATAATTGGCTGAACAGGAACATCGCCCGCGGCGGCCGGTTCGTCACGGGTAAACGTGTTCCGGGCCACACTGTTGCGGAGAGCGCCATGCCGAAAGCCAATTTAAGCCCCGAATCCAGACGCGGCAAGGGCCGCGGTGCTGTTGCGTTCATGTTGGCCGTGCTTATGGTGGTCGTGATGCTGGCCTGCAGTACGGGCAATGACAACCCCCTGGCCAGCACCCTTCCGGCCGGATTCACCCTCAAGGGGACATACTATCTCACCCAGCGCAGCGCCACCAGCGACGGGATAAACTATACCTACGATGACCAGTCCACCACCGGCGGGGTGATGCTTGTGCTGGAGGAGGACACCGTGGCCTCGAACAGCTACGACCTGTACGCCTATCCGTTCAAGCGGGATTACACCCTGGACGGCGGGTCTTCGACCCTGGTCGATTCGGGTTACGTGCTGCGCAGCGACGATCAGGTGGGAATACTGTACTACGGTTCACTCAGTTATGCCTATGTCGGCGAGTACGACAAGGATGAGGAGTGGATCAAGTTCAATTACACACAGAGCAATTACCTCTACACCGAGACCTGGAAAAGAGTGAAGCCGGTGAATGACGCGTCCACCGGCAACGACGGAATTCCGTGGGTCCCGTGATTCACTGCCGGAGCGGGCTTTCCCGGCAGCCCCACCCCCTTCGAACCGGCCACACCCGGATGAGAGTTCTCTCACACCGTATCGGATTACTTACCCTGACTGCATTCGTGCCGCTATTGCTGTCCGCCGTGGCGGCTTTTTCCGCCCAGGCACCGGACAGCACGGATGCGGTTGCGGATTCTATTGTATCAGCACCTCCGGCTGATACCACCCTGACCGCGCCTGCCGCGCCGGACAGCGTCCTGGCTTTGCCTGCTGACAGCGCCGCAGTCCAGGCCGGTCGAGACAGCCTGGAGCGGGCCTCCCTGTTCCCGTCCGCCGCGCTGGACAGCCTGAGCCGCGGCCTTGAGGCTGTGACTGCATCCCAACCCTACGCTGACTATAGCCTGCAAACCGCCGAATTGGAAAGTGTGTACGGGGTGTACCTGGAGGATATCCTGCACCAGGGGCCGTCCCTTCTGCCCATGGACAGCCTGGGACGCGGCGGGCCGGTCGGCCTGAACGCCTACGGGACCGGGTTCTCGCAGTTGCGGCTGAGCCTCAATGGCATGCCCCTGGTCGATCCGCTCACCGGCGGCTATGACACCCGGGTCGTGCCGCTGGAGGTGCTCGGATCGGCTGTTCTTGACGGTGATCCCGGCAGCCTGGCCGGGGTCTATGGCGGGGCGGCTGCGCTGAGCCTGCAGAGCCGGACACTTGAAAGGTCGCCCGCGGTCTCGCGCATGGGGCTGAGCGGCGGCTCCTACCAGCTTAACCGCATGGGCGGAGGGCTGCGTCGCGGCCTGTTCGGTCGCGGGGCGCTGCATGTGGATATCAACAAGGTGCAGCAGGATGACGAGGCTTTCTTTTTCGATTATCGCCAGCTACAGTACTACACACGCCTGGAGCAGTCCCTGGGGCGCAATACGCTGCTGAGTATCGACGGGCTTTACTTTGCCGACACGCGCAAGGCCAACGGCTCGTTCCCCAGGCAGAAACAGGACAACACCTGGATTCAGGCCGCCCTGGCAGGGAACCTGGGCCTGAAGACCAGCTACAGCCTGGCCCTTCGCCACAGCTCCAGCCAGCACCCCTGGCGGGACAGCAACGGTGCGCTGGTGTTCGCCGGGGGCGTGGGGGACGGTTACGCGGCCAGTCTGGAGCACCGGGCCACGGATGCGCTCAGCCTGGGCCTGAGAGCGGAGGAAGAGCACGACCGCGCGCGCGAGCTTTCCCTGGAGACAGGTTCGGTGCGTAACCGCCTTCTGGCTGCCCATGCCGCGCTCAAAGCCCCAGCCGGGTTGAACCTCAAGGCCTCCGCCGGTTATCGTCTCTCCAACCGCACTGATAACACCCCGGTTTTCAGCCTCGGCCTGGGGCGTCCTGCCGGAGCCAAGCCCGGTTTCAACCTCTCCCTATCGCGCGAGGCGCTTTCGGCGGGGTTGCTCGATCTGGCCGCGCTGGATGGAACCTCCGCCTCAGGGAAACTTCCGGTGGGACGGATCACCCGGGCCGGGACCGGAGTAAGCCTGAACCTGGCCTCGCACACGCGCCTGAGCGCCGGGGCGCTCTACGTGAATGTATCCAACCACAGTTTCAACGCCCTCGACCCGGACCCATACGCCCTGACCGCAGCCCCTCTGCGGGTGGACTACAGCGCCGCCGGGCTGGAATATGCCCTTGAGAGTACTCTTCCCATGGGTTTCGGGCTGACCGTGCGCGGGCGGGAGCTGTTCAATGCCCCCGAGTCGGTTCCATATCTGCCCGCGCGAAGCCACAGCGCCACCCTGGCCTGCGGCGGGCAGCTTTTCCACGGCGACCTGGGCTACAGCCTGCGCGCCGAGTTGCGCTATGACAGCCAGTTCAGTTTCATCCCGGCAGGGGAGGTGTCCCGGACAGTCACCCAGCCCGGACGGGTGGACCTGGGCGGCTCGGCCTCGGTACGGATTATCGATCTGATTATCTACGGCCGTCTGGACCACCTCCTTGCCAACTACTACAACGAGACCGACCCGCTGCACCTGGCCGCCCCGCGCGCATTGTTCGGCATCACCTGGAATTTCTACGACTGAGCCACCGCGACCGGAGAAATAACATAATTGAACACACCTGCGCCTGCTGGTGTACAATCTGTACAAAAATGTGCATATTCATAAGGACAACTATTCCGAACTGAGCGATGGAGTCGGCTATGACCGCGGCGCTCGAAAGATGGACCCGGATCGGCCTGGGGCTTCTGCTTTGCCTGCCTATGGCCGGAACGGCCGGCGCACAGGGCCCGGCCCAGGGGGAGAGTATGCAATCACATTCACAGCATGTCCGGGCGGTGGAGTTCCCGTCCTACGCCGACTGGCTCAACACGGACCGGCGGTACAGCCTGGCCGATTTCCGCGGCCATTTCGTGCTGCTCGATTTCTGGACCTACTGCTGTATAAACTGCATGCACGTTCTGCCCGATCTGGCCCGCCTGGAACAGAAATACCCGCAACTGGCGGTGGTGGGGGTGCATTCGGCCAAGTTCGAGGGCGAGCGCAGCACGCGCAACATCCGGGAGGCGATCCTTCGCTACGGGATCGAGCACCCGGTGCTGAACGACTATCGTTTCGAGCTCTGGAACGCCTACGCGATCCACGCCTGGCCGTCGTTCATCCTGATCGACCCGGAGGGCTATGTGGTCGCCCGGGCCAGCGGAGAGGGGATTTACGACCTGATAGACAGCAACCTGGGACGTCTGTCTGCGGAGTACGATAAGCGCGGCGTGCTGGTCAAAAAGAAAATGGAGTTCAACCTGGAGCTTGGGCGCGCCCAGCGCGGAGTGCTCTCGTTCCCTGGCAAGCTGGCCGCGGACAGCGCCGGCCACCGTCTGTTCGTCACAGATTCCGACAACAACCGCGTGCTGGTGCTCGATCCGCAGGGAAACATCCTGCAGGTGATCGGCAGCGGCGCGGACGGTCGGGCGGATGGCCCGTCGGCCCGGGCGAGTTTCCTTCGCCCGCAGGGCCTGGCCTGGGTCCCGGACAAGCAGGCACTCTACGTGGCGGATACGGATAACCATCTGCTCCGCCGGGTGGACCTCGCCTCCGGCACCGTGTCCACTGTCCTGGGTACTGGCGAGCAGGGCGGGCGTTCCGGCGGGGGCGTGGGCACCGCTCTGGCGCTCAACTCGCCCTGGGATGTGCTTTGGCTTGACGGCAGGCTCATTATCGCCATGGCCGGGCCGCACCAGCTCTGGAGCTACGATCCGGAAAGCGGTAAGGCCGTCCCCCTGGCCGGCAGCGGCTGGGAGAACATTCAGGACGGGCCCGCGCTGGAGGCCGCCCTGGCCCAGCCCTCTGGCCTCAGCACGGATGGCCGGGTGGTGTATTTCACGGACAGCGAGACCTCCTCGGTGCGCAAGCTGGAGAACGGCCGGGTGAGCACTATCGTGGGCGAGGGCCTGTTCGAGTTCGGTGACATTGACGGCCCCCTGGCAAAGGCCCGCTTTCAGCACGCCATCGGCCTGCTCTGGCACGCGGGCAAGATCTATGTGGCCGACACCTACAACAACAAGGTCCGAGTCATCGACCCCGAGCGCCGTCAGGTAAGCACACTGATAGGCGACGGGCAGTCGGGTGTCGCGGATGGTCCGGCCGCCAAAGCCCGTCTCAACGAGCCCAACGACATCGAATTCCTGGACGGCCGGTTCTACATAACCGACACAAACAATGGCCTGATCCGGATCTACGACCCGTCGGATGGCCGCGTGTCCACCCTGGAGATGAAAGGCCTGGACAAGCTGGAACCGGAGTCCGGGACAGCTTTTGACGGCCGCGTGGTGCATCTGACCGGGCGCACTGTCCGGCCGGGAGCGCTGAGCCTGGATTTCCAGGTTCAAGCCGGAAACGGACTGGAGGTGAACGACCAGGCCCCCAACACGCTGGAGGTGGCTACCTCCGACCGCGGCGCGGTCGGCGTGGGCAAGTTCGAGCTGAGCGCAGGGCACACGCTCTCCGCCCGGGTGCCGCTGACCGCAGTCTCGGGGTCCGCTGCTCTGGAACTGGACCTGACAGTCTACTACTGCGACAAGGCGAACGGGGGAAGATGTTTCCTGGACCGGGTGCGCTATGAGCTGCCACTGCGCGTGGCGGCGGGGGGCGAGGCTGGGTTGAGCCTGGAGCACAGCCTGCCGCGGCCTGAGGATTGAATTGCGTTGTTGAGAGTTGAAAAATAAAATGTTACGCGTGAAAAGGCGGCCAGCGGCCGCCTTTTGTTTTTTGGCAGGAACGGTCGCAGGCAGGTGGCGGAGCGGCTCCGGCAGGAAATGGCTCGAAAATTGCTTAAATGCCGTTTGTCAGATACCCGAAACTGAAAACCATCCGCCTACGGTCAAGCGATGAAAATGCTGAGAACGTTCATTCTGTCTGTCTGCCTTATCCTGGTCCCGTCCTGGTCGCACGCCCAGCAGAGTATGAATGTTACCCGCCAGACTTTTGTCCTGGCCCGTCCCGACACCGGCGCGGTGGTGCTGGATGTCCTGGCGGCCGGAGTGATGGTCGAGGTGATGGGGTCGCAGGGCCGCTGGTCGATGGTCCGTATGCCGGGAACGGTCGAGGTGGGCTGGGTCGAGAACAGCGCCCTGAGCGCCGGCCTCTCTTCCGTGGGTGCGGGAAAGTCGGGTAAAGCCAAAACCGGCTCTGGCGACCTGACCGACAACCAGATGAGCGTGCTGCGCAACCGGGTCAGTGCGCTGGATGGAAGCCTGTACCGGATCGAGGGTCAGGTGGACCGTCTGCTGGACAAGGTCTCCGCGCCTGCAAGCCCCGCACCCGACGCGGAAATGGCGCCACCGCAGGCCGTACCGGCCTTCACAGGCGCAGCCCCGGGCACGGAGCCGCAGGCAGCCTCGCCGGTGCAGTTCGAGAGCGGGAGGTTCTACCGCTGGTCCAACCGTTTCATAATGGGCAAGTATTTCCGGGGTGGAGAGGACCTCTACGGCCTGGGTCTCGCCTGCAAGGTGGACCGCAAGGGCCGCCTGCAGTTGGGGCTGGATGCAGCTTACGGAATGGGGGATGATCGCGGTCAGGCCGATGATTTCATCGAGTGGGGGCTGGGTGCGCGGTTCAATGTCAAGCCGTCCAGCTACTGGATATATCCTTTCTTCCAAGCCTCCGCCGGCTACCGTCACCGGGTGGGCGATGTCGACTCCGGCCCGCTGCGCTATTTTGTCTGCTCTCCCGGCGGCGGTGTGACTGCCGAGCTGGGGGATATGTTCACCCTGGAGGCCGCCTCCCAGGCTGTTTTGCTATTTGCTGACGGGGAGCGTACAACCGAGGGTCGCATCATTTTCAGTGTTTCGTTCGGTTATTGAGAATCATTCTTGCAAAAATCCTGTCCGCGCTTTGCCGCAACGCCGAAAAAAACCATCCATTCAATTGACTTTCCATCGAACCAATGTAAATTAGGTTACTGCAAGAAACTGATAAGTCACCGCCCGTTGCGCTTCGATTCCAGCGAACGCAGGCAAACCACAATTATCCGCTCAACTTGCTCACTCAATCTCTGATGGTCTGAATAATTGGCCTGACTCGCCCAATCTTTTTCATGGACTCTCTGTCACTGAGAAAGGGGGTCGACTTGATTCTGATCTCATCTGGAAACTGTGTTAGTGCCGTATCACTCTTGTATTGGAGGGATTCGATGGCTTTCAAGCGCGTGTTGGCTCCGGTCCTGACACTGCTCGTGTTGCTGGCTGGAAATGCTTTGGCACTTACCGACAACCTCGACCAGCTGATCCAGGATAAGAAAATCATCATGCCGGCGGACCTCGCCGCCGCCTATCCCGAGGCCGAGGCAGTCTATATCCTGGATGAGAAGGACACCGACCAGTCCCGGATCATCAACCCGGTCAATATCACCCGGCATGTGGTGATTAAGGTTCTCAAGGAATCCGCAATCGCCAAGCTGCGCACGGTCAAGATTCCGATCTACTACGAGAACCGCGTGGTCGATATGGAGGCTCGCACGATCAATGGCGGCCAGATCTCCAAGGTTAACGATATTCCCGAGCGTGATGTCGATCTGGCCGGCCAGGACCAGGATTTCATCTTCCCCCTGGAGCAGGGCACCACGATGTACCTGCTGCGTAACGAGGAACTCAATACCAACGCCAGCGCCGGCGACCTTCTCAAGCTCAACGAGAACCCGGTGCTGCACGACAAGCGCGAGAAAGCTTTCAAGATCCGTCAGATCGATTTTCCGAACGTGCAGGTGGGAAGTGTGCTCGAATACGAGTACAAGGTGGAGCAGAAACGCGCCGTGCTCTACGACCGGTTCCTGTTCATGAAAGAGTATCCGGTCCTGAAAGCCAATTTCATCATGCACAACTCCAAAATGCTGCATTTCTCGTACGAGCCGAACAATTTCACGGTCAAACCCACGCTGGTGGTGGATGACCGTTTCAACAACATCGAGACCCAGTACAACACTGATGTTCGCACCAAGCTGCGCACCATCGAGGTTTCAGACAATCCCGACAAGTGGCAGTTTTTCGGGCACCAGTATTTCGAGGTTTCGCTCGACACGGTGCCGGCTTACCCGGCGGGCGTTCCGTTCATTGCCCCGTACATGGATGTGTCGCCGCGGATCGACGCCTACATGCGTGATGCGGTCAACGTCATCAAGTACACCGACACCGAATACCGACTGCGGCCCACGTTTTTCAGCCAGAGCTGGAACCACGTGATCCACCGCATGACCATGAACTACCTTACCAATGAACGTCAGGCGCGCCAGGCGAAAACTGATATCGCCGCCGCCATCGCCGGGGCCTCGACGCCCGAGGAAAAGGTCTCCGCCGCTGTGGACTGGGCCCGCAAGAACATCAAGCTCCTGCCCGAAATCAGCCAGTGGGAGGCTTTCTTCTGGTCGAGCAAGCCTCAGACCCCGGACAACCTTCTGCGCGCCAAGGCCGGTAACGCCGATGACATCAATTTCTTCCTGGTCTCGGCCCTTCAGCTCAACGGCCTGTCGGTCTATCCGGCCTACGCCAAAAGCCGCGAGCGTGGCGCTTTCGACATGAAGATGACCATCGAGACCCAGTTTGACAGCCCGCTGATCGCCCTGGAAGTGGCGAGCCGGCGCTTCAAGTTTTGGCAGCCGGCCAGCGATGTGGCCATGCCGGCGGACTATGTCGACCCGTCGCTGGAAGGCGTGATGGCGATGGTCAACCAGAGCGGCGAGAACGATGTGACCGTGGTCAACGCCGAGGTGCCGATCCTCGAGCCGGAAAAGAGCAAGGAAGAGATCACGGCCGACCTGACCCTGGCGGCGGACGGCACGCTGAGCGGACAGTTGAAGCAGATCAATACCGGCCACGTGGCTGCCGAAATCAAGCGGACCCTGCTTAAGGCCGGTGAGGCCGGAAGCCAGGCCGCCTGGGCCGCCGATATCGAGGGTATGTTCGACAATCTCGGTGTCACAGGCAATTACAAGGCAGATGATCCGACCCAGCCGACCGGCAGCTACAATGTCAGCGCCGATGTAAGCATCAAGGGAGCGGCCCGGGCAGTGGGCGGAAACCTGGCCCTCAAGGGCGCCGTACTTACCGACCCGTTCACCAGCCGTCTGAGCGGAGAGCCCCGCGAATACAGCGCCGTGTTGCCTTACATGGCGGATTTCGAGAGCACGGTCAACCTGTCCCTGCCGGCCGGTTACACTGCCGTGGACAGTCTGCCGGCTCCGATCGAGCTTCGCACCAAGGGATTCTACTACAGCCGGAACATCATCTCGGACGGCTCCAAGCTTACTATCAAGCGCAAGTTTTCGATGGGGCTGCAGAACATCGCGGTCCGCGTCTATGACACCCGCTACGGGAACCTGTTCAAGCAGGTCCGCGACGCCGAGAATGCTGAGCTTCTCCTGAAGAAGAAGTAACAGCACCGGACATGGCAAGAGACAGCCGCACGGGCTGAGGGTTGCCCGTGCGGCTTTTTTTATGGTTAGCGATCTTGCCGGGCCGGGTTGGCTTGAAATTAACTTGAGTTAGTAGTAAATATTTTGACAGGCCCCTTGATAAAGAGAGAAATACTATATATAGTAGGTATGCAAAACAACGCTTCACTATATAGTGCTTGAAAACCTCTGCTGGGAGTATTCTGATGCAGGCTGGCGATATGAGGAGTAAGGGCGAAACGGCCCGGGCGGAGCATGGGAACACCAACCGCCTGAAACATGGTAACGGCGCCCCGGGAACCGAGTCTTCCGGGGAGGAGGGCGGGACTTTCCACTACGGGAATCGTCTGGAGCGTCTGTTCACCCGTCCGGAGCAGGATGTCTATTCCAGTGTGGAGTGGGGACGGCGCCCGGTGAAAATAACCGACCATGCCAGCGGGCGGGTGATTTTCGAGGGCGAGCGCTTCGAGTTCCCCTCCTCCTGGTCCGATACGGCCTGTAAGATAACAGCCAGCAAGTATTTCAAAAAATCGAACAAATATACCGAGACCAGCCTTCGCCAGCTTATCGACCGGGTGGCAGACACTGTGGCGCTCAAAGGCGATGAGGCGGGCTATTTTCTGGACCCGGAGGAGCGGGAGACGTTCCGCGCCGAACTCAAGTACGTGCTTCTACACCAGCAGGCCTGTTTCAACAGCCCAGTGCTGTTCAATATCGGGGTGCCGGGCGAGCGCCCCCAGGCCTCGGCCTGCTTCATCAACTCGGTCAAGGATGACATGGCGGATATCAGCCGCCTGATCGTGACCGAGGGCCAGATCTTCAAATGGGGCAGCGGTTCCGGGGTCAACTACAGCACCCTGCGCGCCGAGGGCGAGCCGCTCAGCACCGGCGGCACGGCCAGCGGACCCTTGAGTTTCATGAAAGTGCTGGATGCCAACGCCGGGGCTATAAAATCGGGGGGCAAGAGCCGCCGTGCGGCCAAGATGTGTATCCTCAACGCCGACCATCCCGACATCGAGCGTTTCATCGACTGCAAGGTGGTCGAGGAGCGCAAGGCCCACGCCCTGATCGACGCGGGCTACGACGACTCGATCTGCGGCGAGGCCTACAGCACGGTCACCTATCAGAATGCCAACAACAGTGTCCGGGCCATGGATGAGTTCATGCGCGCCGTGGAGGAGGGCGGCAAGTGGGCGCTCCGGTCCCGCACCTCGGGCGGGACTGTCCGGGAGGTGGAGGCGCAGGCCATGTTCCGCCGCATCGCCGAGGCGGCCTGGATCACCGGCGACCCGGGAATTCAGTTCGACACCACGATCAACGAGTGGCACACCTGCCCGCGGAGCGGACGGATCAACGCCTCCAACCCCTGCAGCGAGTACATGTTCCTGGATGACAGCGCCTGCAACCTGGCCTCGATCAACCTTCTGCACTACGTGACCGGGCGCGCCTCGTTCCGGGTGAACGAGTTCGTCCAGACCGTGCGCGTGATGATCCTGGCCCAGGAGATTATCTGCGGTTTCGCCCAGTACCCGACCGAGGACATCACCCGCAATTCCTACGATTTCCGTCCCCTGGGCCTGGGCTACACGAACCTGGGCGCCCTGCTGATGGTCCACGGGGTGGCCTACGATTCCGACCCGGGCCGCCAGATCACCGCCGCGCTGACCGCCCTGATGCACGGTCTGGCCAACGAGACGAGCGGCTGGATCGCGGGCCGGGTTGGGCCGTTCGCCGCCTGGAAGCTGAACGAGAAAG
>CAYLSM010000051.1:0-23144 GCA_964386505.1 uncultured Gemmatimonadales bacterium | reverse complement strand
GACACCCGCGAGGGCGGATAGTCCATGCCCCCGGCCACGCTGTCGCCCAGCATGGTCACGCGGTTGGCCGCGGCCGAGAAGTCCAGGCTGCCCCCGGCAGCCACGATGTCCTC
This sequence comes from uncultured Gemmatimonadales bacterium, assembly GCA_964386505.1. Taxonomy (GTDB): domain Bacteria; phylum Gemmatimonadota; class Glassbacteria; order GWA2-58-10; family GWA2-58-10; genus JAJFUG01. The sequence goes on along the minus strand of CAYLSM010000051.1, from coordinate 23,031 downwards.
GATGATATAGTCCTCGGGGTTCAGCACCATCACGTCGCCGCGGAACAGGTTGTTGACCACCACTTTCCGCCCGTGCTGCACCATCCGTCCGAGCAGCACCCCCACCAGTACCGAGAACTTCTCCTCCAGCTTGCCCTGGTCCAGCACGGTGATGCTGCTGGAAAGCCCGTTCGCCACCCACAGGGCTCCGTCGCGCGCCAACAGCGGCCCCGGACCGAACTCCACCTGCACCTGGTCGATCCGTCCCTGCAGGCTCTCATCCAGGGCGAGCAGCCAGTCCAGGCCGGCGCTGACATAGACTTTCGAACCAAGTGGCATTACGCGCTGGGGGGGTGCGGGAAGGCTGCGGTGGGACGGAGTCGAGTAAGCAGCCGGGTTCAGGCCGTAGAGTTCCTGCCCGGACAGGGCGCAGAGCTTTTCGCCCTTGGGGTCGGTTCCCAGGGCTGTCACCGCGCCGCCCAGATCGGCGAGCTTGGTCAGTGAGGCCGTACCGTTGCCGGTGCTCAGGCTGTAGACCGCCGAGCGCTCACAGTCCCCGGCGGCCAGGAACAGCGCCTGTCCGTCCGGCGGCGCGCACCAGGCGAGCAGCGGCGCACCCAGCGCAAACTCCCGGCTCAGACGGGTGAACCCCTCCGGCTCGCACAGCAGCACCCGGCCGTCTTTCTGTCCGGCCAGGAACACGATCCCGCTCTCGCGGTCCTCGGCGAGCAACCAGGGGGCGGCCAGGGTCACGGCCAGCCGCGACGGGCCATCCGCCGGGCGGGTCAGGTCCAGGCGGACCAGGTAGCCGCCCGCCTCATCGGTCAGGTACAGCCAGCGCCCGTCCCGCGACAGTAACGCCGCGCCAGGGCTGAAATCCACAAACAGGGTATCGGTGACCCGGTAGTCCTTGAGGCTCCAGACCAGCATGCCCGAGGCGGCGCGCTCCACCAGGTAGAGCTCCTGGGAGGAGAGGTTGATCTCCAGCGAGCGCAGGCCCCTCGGCACCGGGATCACCGCGTCCACATCCGGCTTGGAGGTGTTGATGACCGAAAGGTTGCGCGAGGCCCGGTTGACCGTGAGCAGACGGCCCCCGTCCAGCGGAAGCATTTCCTCGATCAGGGTGCCGTTACCCCCGCGCGGCCCGAAATGGAAAACCGCCTCCACCTCCAGGTTGCGCCGGCCGGTGTCGTAGCGGAACCCGTCCACCCGGTCCGCCCCGGGCACAGGCTTGGGACGCCAGACACGGGGGTCCATCTCCTGCCAGCCCAGCACTGGATAGGTGCGCACCAGCCAGTCCAGGGTCTCGGGGTCGAGGCGCTCGGCCACCTCGGGGTACTCGGGACGGCAGTAGCCGCCGGGAGCGCGCCCGCAGCCGGGACGCGGTGGCGCGGCCTGATAGGGCAGGTGAAATGCGGCTTGGGCTCCGGCCACGGCCAGAAGCAGTGTCAGGAGAGCTACAATCTGCAGGCGGCTTGACATTTTTTCTCCAGCATGCGTCCGGTTACAGCACAAAAACGGCCGGCCTTAGCGCGGCCGGCCGTCCGGGCTTTCCAAACTTAACTGGCGCTCTGAATCAGTACAGACTCAGCGTGTCGGGCAATACCTTGCCCGCCAGAACGGTCCCGACAAAATCCCCCTGCGGCTGCGCTTTTCCCAGCACCTCGACCGCCTTGAGCACCTGCTCATCGTACAGGGAGAGAATATGCTGCGAGATGTTGCGCTCGAACGAGGCATCCGCCACGTAGTAATTCATCCACTGGTGGAGGAGCTTGTCGGCCTGCTTGAACTCGGCCTCGGTCAGGTCGAAACCGTTGTCGCGCATCAACTGACGGGCATCTTTCATCATCTGCGGGGTGATCTTGAGCACCTTGTCCCGGAAACCGGGCACGTAGCCCACCGACTCGATCGAATCGCTTTCCAGCTCGGGGTGAGCGGTCTTGAACTGCACGGCGTAACGGAACATCAGGTTGCGGAACAGGCCCACCTGTTTGAAAATCTTGCGCTCGGCCGCGTTCAGGCTGTCGGGCTTGAGGTAGAGGTCGGGAGTGATCCCGCCGCCGCCATGCACCGGACGGCCCGAATCGGTCAGGTATGTCTGGAGCGTGTCCTCGCTGGTCAGAAGGGCCTGGTGCTCCTCGCCCGCGCCCTTGTCGGCGTGGATGCAGCGTCCGCTGGGAGTGTAGTACTTGGCCGTGGTCAGCTTGAGCGCGTAGTCGTCCCGCAGGTCGATGATTGTCTGCACCGAGCCCTTGCCGTAGCTGGTCACGCCCATGATCACCGACTTGTCATGGTCCTGAAGGGCGCCGGCCACGATCTCGCTGGCCGAGGCGCTGCCGCCCGAGATGAGCGTGATCACCGGCTGGTCTTTCCAGATCGGGGGCGTGGTGGCCCGGAACACCTTGTTCGAGGAGCTGATCCGTCCGCGGGTCGAGACGATCACCTGGCCGGGGTCGAGGAACAGGTCGGCAATATCCACCGCCCGCGAGAGCAGCCCGCCGGGGTTGTCGCGCAGGTCGAACACCATCTTCTTCATCCCGTGGGCCTTGAGGTCTTCGATGGCCTCGGCCAGCTCCACGCCGCTCTTGTCGGAGAACACGCTCAGCCGAACGTAGCCGATGTCCGGTGTGAGCATGTACTTGCCCTGGATGCTCTCGATCTTGATTATGTCGCGGGTGATCTCGAAATGGATATCGTCATCCACCCCCATGCGGCGGATCCAGATGTTGACCTGGGTGCCGGGCTTGCCCTTGAGGCGCCGCACCGCGGCGTCCAGCGACATCTGCCAGGTGGGCTCCTGCTCGATGCGCACAATCCGGTCGCCGGCCTGCAGACCGACCCTTGAGGCCGGTGTTCCGGGGATGGGGCTGAGTACGGTGAGAGAGTCGTCACGGATCGAAATCTCGATCCCAATCCCTCCGAACTCGCCGCGGGTCTGTTCCATCAGGCGGTTGTGGTTGCGCTGGTCGAGGAGCTGGCTGTGGATGTCCAGGCTTTCCACCAGCCCGTCGATTGACTCCATCACCAGGTCCTCGGGCGGAATGGGATCGACATAGTATTCCGACAGGACGTTGAGCACCTCGTTGAGCTGCATCAGGTTTTTCGCCCCGCCGGAAGCCCCCTCATCGGACTGCGAAACCCCGACACCCAGGCTCAGCGTGCACAGCAAAACGGCAATCAGGAACAGCTTGAAATATTTTCTCATCCCGGACTCGCTTTCGGCAAAGAATTCCATCCAAGCAGCGTGCCAGCCCTTTTCAGCACCGTCCTGCCCATATCCTATAGAATCTATTACCCTTCCGATGGAAAAGTCAACGCTCTTGGACCGGGCGGCCCGGATAAAGCTCTTGGCGCGCGGTCAAATACAGGAGTTCATCCGGCAGCGAGGGAGGCCTTGGGATAAGACGGCAGCGGAAAAGGATTATTCGAAGGGGTTTTAAGGCTCAGGAGCCGCCGTCCAGACGGATCATCTTGCGGCCGCCGGGAAGGTAGTCCTCGCTCACCGGGTTGTCCAGCTTGCGCAGCGAGCGGGTGATCCGGGCGATACGGCGGGCCTCGGAGACGATGTGCTCCACCTTGCTCAGCAGCTTGGGATCGCTGCCTTCCAGATCGTGCAACAGGAACTCGGCGTTGCCGATGATCACGGTAAGGGGGTTGTTGATCTCGTGGTTCACGGTCACGGCCAGCTCGCCCAGGGCGGCCAGACGCTCGTGCCGCAGCAGGGCCTGCTGGGCCTCGGCCAACTGGCGGTTTTTCTCCTCCAGCTCCCGGTTGGTCTCTGACAGACGGTTGAAATACAGCGCCCGCTCGATTATCACCCCAAGCTGCGCCCCGGCGATGGACAGCACGTGCAGGTCGTGGCGGGTGAACGCCCCGGAGCGGCTGTGGCCGAAATTCATCACACCGATCAGGCGGTCGCCCAGGAGGATCGGGATCGACAGGAAAGAGCGCAGCGGCGATTCCTCATCGCTCTTGCCGCGGTGCATGTCGCTCAGCAGGATGGGGCGTTTCTGCTTGGCCACCCAGGCGCTCAGGCCGTTGCCCATGTCGAAGCTGACAGGCTGAATCAGGTCGACCACGTGGCCCTTGCTGGCCACCACGCGCAGGCGCTGCTCGTCCTCGTCGTTGATGAACAGGGCGGCGAACTCAAATTCGGCCAGTTCCTCCAGCAGGTCGAGCACCGAGCCGAAAGCCATATCGGTTTCGACAGACGACTGGATTACCTGGCTGATCTTAAACAGGGTCTCGAGTTCCTGAGCGCCCAGTCCGTTTTCTTTATCGTTCTCTTCCATGATACCTCAATAATCGGGCGGGGGCGGCTGCGACTGAAATAATTGTGGCCGCAGACAGCCGCGCCGTGGTGTTGCCTGGCGCGCCGGAGCGGCCGGAGGGGGAACCCGCTCGTTCAGCGCTTGATCCTCACAAGCCTGGAACCGCAGATCGGGCAGAGACCGGGCTTGTCCGAAATGATATGCACCTCGTCCTGCCAATAGCAGATAAAACGGTCACCCAGCGGTTTCTGGATGCCGGTCATGATCGACTCGAAAGCGGCGCGGGCCGTGTTCTCCACTGTGTGCTGCTCCAGCAGCTCGCGGGTTCGGAAATCCAGGAACGTACTGGGGTCCTCCACAACCGGGTAAACCTGGAAACTCTTTCCAAGCCCGGCCTCGCCGCGCACGCGCTTGGAATACTGGAGCGCGCCGGTCTTCACCTCGACCAAATCCATGTCCAGCTCGATCCAGCCGGTGACCTTGTTCCGGTGGAACAGGTGCGGGATCGTGAACCCGTCGTTGCGGTTCAGCCCACAGGTGGACAGCCGCATGAAAGCCACGTAGTCGCAGCCAGCCAGCTCGCCGATCTTGGCCAGAAGACCCGGCTCGTACCCCTCGGGTGCGCTTAGACGGTTGCGGCGCAGGACATCCTGGATGTCGCTCTCGGTCCGCACGGTCATGTAGTCGGCCGAGCGCAGCCAGGAGAGCACCGCGCGCTGGAACTCCTTCATCTCGTAAGGATAGCCCTCCTCGGCGTTGCGAATGTCCAGCAGGCAGAGGCTGGTGGGCGGGTAGACCAGTTTCTCGGGCGGCAGCTTGTTCGAGGCCTGCCCCTGGGCCTCGAGCCCGGTGGCTGCGGCCAGGACCATGGACGCGGCCAGAAAGACCATCACCCGGCCCTTCGATATCCTTGTCATTTCATACATTGATCTGCAGCTCCAGTTCCATTTCGCGGTCCAGGTCACGCTCGGCGGAGCGCGACAAGCTCGCACCGCCCAGTGCGCTGGCCTGACCCAGTTCCATGGCCACTGACCGCGGCTGTACTGTACGTTCGGCTGACTGGCCGGTGGACAGCGCCCACTTGACTTCCTCGCGCGACAGACCCATCTCCTGGGCGATGTCGCTGACTGTCCAGTTCTTGGCCCGGAGCTGACGGATCAGGCGGCTTTTGACATCCTCCTTGGCCCGGCTGAACCCGGCGGAGGCAGCCTCCACCCGCACTGCGGGCGAGGCGAGCTGTTCCTTGATCCGGCGGGCTATGTCGGCGCCGTAGACCGGGCCGCCGCCAGCAGGACGGCCCAAACGCAGGTCCATGCCGCGGGCCATGGCCGCCACCGGCTGCGCCGCACCACGCGGGGTGCTCTCGGCCGGGACGGCTTTCTGCTTGGAGACCAGTTCGCGGGCCAGCACCTGGGCCACCTGCTGTCGGCGCTCAACCGCCTGGGCCGCCTGGCGCAGGGTGAGCGTGTCCGGCGGGGCCGCAACCGGAGCCGGGAGGGCTTTCAGGGCCTTGTCCTTGCCGGAGGAGCTGAACAGGCTCAGACTGAACCGTCCGATGGCCAGGCGCTCGCCCAGCAGAGTGAGCAGGAAAAGAAGGCCCGTGGCCACAGTAAGGATATTCACCTGCTTGCGCAGAAGCGGGATACCGGTGCGCTCGACAAAAGCGCTGACCAGGCCGCGCAGGCGCTGCAGCGGTCCGCCGGCGGTGGGCTGCAGGGCAGCCGAGGCAGGCGAACCGGGTTTCAGCGCGGAATCGGTGTTCTGCAGCTTGACGTCGGGAAGCTGCAGGCCGCCGGTGTTACCGCCGGCCTGGGCCAGCCCGGCGGAGAACCCAGTGGAATCGGTGGACTGACTGTCGGCAAACACGGGGGCCGCGGCCTTGGAAGCCATACTCTCCAGGGGCTCGGCCTCGGAATCGATGTGATTTTCCACCGGCTCGACACGGCTTTCACCGGCGCCGGAGGTCTTGCCCAGCGAACGCTCGAACCAGGCCGCCGATTCAGCCGGACGGTTCAGGTCCTTGAAGACTATTCCGAGCTGGAAACAGGCCTCGGGGTTGGACGGGTTAAACGAGAGCGAGCGCTGGAAATGCGCGGCGGCCTGTTCCAGGCGCTTGTCGTTGCGGGCCTGGAGACCCAGGTCGAAATAGGTGCGTGCCGAATCCATGTCGATCCGCGGGCTTGAATCCGGCGTATCGGCCGGGGCGCTTTCCACGGCCTGGCTCACAGTTACCGGGGCACTTTCGGGCGTGGAGACAGTGATCGCGGTCAGACCGGCGGCGTGGGCGGCGCTCTCCATGGTGCGGTAGTCCACCTCGGGATGGGAGGCGGCCAGCTCCAGACGGCGGGCAGGGTCGGGCACGGCGGCCGAGAAACCGTTCCAGCGGCGGCGGAAAGCATCGCGGTTACCGCTCTGATGGGCGAGCCAGGCCAGGAACAGGCGTGACTCGTGGGCGTACTGCCCGCTGCCGAGCGACTTTTCGAAGTTCACCTCGGCCATCTGCGGCTGCCTCTGGCGAATCCGGATCAGGCCGGCCTGGTAGTAGCTCTCGGCGGCATTGCGCCCGGAACGGATCGCGTTGCGGAACGAGATCAGTGCGGCCTCGTCACTGCCCTGGCGCACCTGCTCCAGGCCGTGGGAATAGTAATCAATGTTCTGCGTGGCGTCGCCGCCCTGGCCGGAGGCGGCGGCCGAACGGCTCACCTCCAGCACGAAACGCGGCGGTTTGCCGATATTGTAGGTGCGCAGGCTGAACGGGTGGCGCACCTTGATCCGGGCCACCGTGGCCCCGCCGGTAAGCGGCAGGAACGTGATCGACTCCACGTGCGGGTTGTTATCGAAGACATAGGACTGCTCGGGCAGGTGGGTGATATCGGTCCCGTCAAAGCGCACCAGCACCAGATCGCCCCCGGACTGCGGCTCCAATGCGGCGTGGGCCTCGCTGTCCAGGCTGAAAACGATCCGCGCGTACTCACGCTCGCTGAACACCTGCAGGCCGTCGAGCGAGGCGGCCGCCGCCGGACGGGCCAGGGCGGCCAGGCCGAGAGCTGCTATCGAGATTCGGATGAGTCTGTGCATGGTCCTGTCCGTTGCAGAAGGCTCACTGACTGCATTCCGGCTTCCGGCCGGTAGAATTGTCCTGCGACGGTAAATGGCAATACTCGTGCCAAGGCTGGAAGAGGCCGGGATTCAGGTCTGACAGGGCTTGTAGCGTTGGAGGCAATGGAGGGGCAGGCTTTGCCGGAACATTTTGCCGGGAAGGTGCGGAGAATAATTCGCCAGCAGTGGACAGGTTTTCCGTTCAGGCGCTCAGGCTGCCGCGGCCGCCCGACTCACCCGCAGCCAGGGACTCCGGCCGGGTGTACTTGCCCAGGACGATGTTGATGAAAGTCTCGGCGTTTTCCATCTCGCCGGCCAGGGCCTCCAGGTAGAACGGCAAGTCCACACGCCCATCCTGGGAGCGGCGCAGCGGCACCAGGCGCAGCACACCGCGGTAGAACGGCGGTGTAAGGTCATCGCCGCCCGAGCCGATCCGGGCCGCGCGGGCCAGGATATCGGCGAAATGGACGATGGCGCAGAGCTCGGGGCGTATCCGCGCGGTAAGGGGAACGTGGTGCAGACGGATCGCTTCGACCAGGGTCTCGGGCAGGTTCCACTTGCGGGCCAGCCAACTGCCCACCTCGGTGTGGTTGGCCTCGAACACCCTCTCCTCGGCGCGCGCGATAAGCATCTGCTCATCACGTGAGATCTGAAGGGCCTCGGAGTAGCGCTCGGTCTGGTACTGGCTGAGGATGACCTTGCCGATGTCGTGGATCAGCCCGGCGACAAAGGCCTCGGACTCGATGGCCCGAAGGCCGTGCATGCGGGCGAGCATGCGGCTGGCCACACCCACTCCCACGCAGTGTTCCCAGAAACGGCTGTAGTCCAGCAGTTCGCCGTCCGTGCGCGCCCGGGCGAAACGCGAGATGACCGAGACCGAGAGGCCCAGGTTCTTGATCGTCTCGAAACCCAGGACCACCACGGCCAGGTTGATCGTGGAAATGGGATTGGGAAAGCCGTAGAAAGAGGAGTTGGCCAGCTTGAGAATGCGGGCGGTCAGCACCTGGTCGGTGTTGATGAGCCGGGTGAGCGAGCGGGCCGAGCTGCGGGGATCGTCGATGATCTCGAGCATCTTGGCCACAATGGTCGGCAGGGTCGGCAGATTGATGATAGTCTGCGTGATACGCTTGAGACGTTCCCGGTCGACACGCGTCTGTTTCTGCATCCTCATCGCCCGGCCGCACCATTTTGCGGCCGCTCCCGCCGTTGTCAGGCCCGCAGATCGATCCGTCGTATCACGGGCGCTGCCTCATTCTGCGGGACGCTTCCCTGCGCCCCGGTCTCGATATCCCCATCTGCCGCGTTTTCCGAATCCGTCTCTTCCTGCTCCCCGCGCCCGCCGGTATCCTCACGGCTGGCCGAGTCCCGGTCCACCGCATCGATCCGCTCGATCAGCACTTCATCGAAACGCACCGGCTCATCCTGGGCTGAGGCGACACTTTTTTTCCGGGGAGGTGGAACATAATTCATCTCACCGGAGATCGGCGCCAACATGCACATTACCTCCTTCACCGTCGCACCGTGGCCGCCAGATTGTGGAACTGGAGCAGGCACTACAGCTTACGGTTACTGGCGACACGTTGGAGGTGTCAGTTGTGCCGATAATTATATGCAAGAAAAGTGCCGGGACGCCGGGAGGAAATTTCCGGGCAGAAAAAGAATCGACCCTGAAAGGTATGTCAGAAAGAGGCTTTGAGTTTTCCGCGCAGACGGAGCATCGACTCGGTGTGGATCTGGCAGACCCGGCTTTCCGAAATCTGCATCACCTCGCCGATCTCTTTCAGAGTCAGCCCCTCGTAATAATAGAGCGCCACCACGAGCTTTTCACGCTCCGGGAGGTTGTTGATCCCGTCGACGAGTATGCGTTTCACTTCCTCGCGCTCCAGTTCGGTGATCGGACCGTGGCTGGTCGTGTCCTCGATGACCTCGCCCAGACGCACGGACTGGTCGCCGTCCTCGTAAACCGTATCGTTGATCGAAAGGAACGAAATCGGGCTGACCTCCTCGAGCATGCCACGGTAGTCGGCAATGCCCACTCCCAGACGCTCGGAGGCCTCCTGCTCGGTGGCGGGACGGCCCAGTTCGGCCTCCAGGCTCTGCAGGGCCTGCTCGATCTGGCGCGATTTCTTTCGCACGCTGCGCGGTACCCAGTCCAGGCTGCGCAGCCCGTCAATTATGGCTCCCTTAATCCGCAGCGCGGCGTAGGAGGTGAACCGCACCTGCTTTTCGGGCTTGAAATTCTCGACCGCGTCGATCAGGCCCAGCACACCCAGGCTTTTCAGGTCATCCAGTTCCACCGAGTGCGGCAGCGAGACCGCCAGGCGCTCCGAGATGTAGCTGATCAGCGACAGGTTGGCCAGAAGGATTTTCTCTTTCACCTTCGGGTTGCGACCCTTCTGGTATTCGGCCACCAGCTTTTCCACCTGACGGTTGCGGCGGGCCCGTTCCTCGGCGCGTTCCTCGCGGACCGCGCGGTAGGCCTCGCGCACCTTCTCACGCTTGCTGTCCCTGGCATTATCGATTGTCTGGCTGCGTTCGTTCATGCTTTCCTTCCCGAACCCCACTGTTCATCGCAGTGGGACAGGTTTCATTCCTCAGAGCCCCGGCTGGCGGCGCTCTCAATTTCCATCTGTTCCCCGGCCTCTTCCTCAGCGTCGGGTGTCGGCCCTGCGAAACCCTGACCCGCTGATCCCTCGAAGCCCGAGGCGATCCGGCTTTCCACCGAGCTTACAAGGCGCAGAAGGTACATCCTGATAAAAAAGCCGAGGAGGCTGAAAATCACCACCACCAGCACGGAGCGGAACAGTGCGGTCAGGAACGGAATCCCGCTGACCACGCCGACCAGCAGCGACAGGTAGCCAAGCAGAAACGCCAGCTTGAGGATATTGAATTCCATCGACTCCCGCTCCGTGCAGCACTCCGGCTCCGGCCGGAAAAGGTCAGACTATGTTGTTGACCACCAGGCGCGCGATCTTGCCCGCGTCGGCCGGCTCGATGTCCTCGGGCACTTCCTGCCCGAATGTGACATAGCTGAGCGGCAGTGCGCTGCTCTGCACAACCGAGATTATCGAGCCGAAAGTGAGGGTCTCATCGAATTTGGTAAACAGAAGGCGCTCGCGCTGTTTCATCCGGAAACGCTTGATCGTGCCTTTAAGGTCGCGCGGCTTGGTGGTGATCGCCACGGTCAGGTGAACCTCGTCCGGGTCGGCCGCCTCCAGGAACGCGCGCGCGTCCTCGATCAGACGGTCATTGTACTGGCTGGCCCCGGCGGTGTCGACCAGGATCACCTCTTTGTCCTTGTGCTTGGCGATGGCGCGGGACATGTCGCGCGGACTGTGGACTATTTCCATCGGTATATCGGCGATCTCGCTGAACGTGCCCAACTGCTGGGTCGCGGCCACGCGATAGGTGTCGGTGGTGATCAGGGCCGTACGGCAGTCGCCATAGAACCGCTTGTTAGTGGCCAGCTTGGCCAGGCTGGTGGTCTTGCCCACCCCGGTCGGCCCGACGAAGGCCAGGATCAGAGGGCTGCCCTGGCGCACCGGCGTGGGCGAGGCGACCTTGATCAGTGCGGTCAGCTCATCGACCAGGAATTTCTCGACAAAAGCGCGGTCGGAGTACTGCTGCTCGCTGAACTGGCCGTAGAGCCGCTGAATCAGGCTGACCGCGATCGATTCCTCCAGCTCGCTGTCCACCAGGCGGCGGTAGATTTCCTTGAGCGCGGCGGGCAGGGCCGGCATCCGCTGGTAGCGTATCTGCTCGGCCATCTCGCCCATGGTGTTCTTGATGTCATCGAGCTGGCGCTGCAACAGCCGCATCGGAGAGCCGTCCCAGTTGCCAGAACCGCCCACCGGGCGCGCAGCGGGAGCGGCGGCGGCGCCTCCGCCCAGCGGCAGCACCGTGGTTGTCTCCCCCGCGCCGGCGCCTTTGAGCAGATCACGGAACTCCGGCACCGGCTGATCGGCCACTGCGCCCGTGTCACCCACGGTGTAGGAAACCCGTGCCGAGGGACGGGGTCGCCGCCCGGCACTTTTTGCAGCCACGGGTGCAGCCACGTTTTCCTCGTTGGTGGCGGTAAGCTCCACCATCTCGCGGCCCAGGAAATCGAGCATCCCACCACGGCTGATCTTGCGTGAACCCAGAATCACCGCGCTTTCGCCGAGGTCGCGCTTCATCTTTTCCAGGGCTTCTTTCATCGTGGGAGCGACGTACTTTTTCACTTTCATCGGGCAGCCCCCGCCATTTCAGGCACAATGGTGCCGTAGGAAACAATTTCCGCTGTCTGGGGCAGTTCCGCGTACGAAATCACCACCAGGTTAGGGAACACCGGCTCGACCAGACGCTTGAAATACTGGCGGATCGTGGGCGAGCAGATCAGCAGCGGCTGAAGTCCCTCGTTGCTCATGGCCTCGACTTTCCTTTTCAGGTTCGAGGTGAGATTCTCGATATACCTGGGAGGCATAGCAAGAGGCGTGCCTTTCCCCACGCTCGACTGAATAGTGTCGATAATGGTGCGCTCCACCTCCGGGCTGAGAGTGATCGCGGTCACCTTGCCCTCACTGTCACGGTAGAGGCTGAAAATAGTGCGATTGAGCGCGTGGCGCACGTATTCGGTCAGGGTGTTGAGGTCCTTGGTCTGGTTGGCGTAGTCGGAGAGCGCCTCCAGGATCGTGACCATGTCGCGCACCGGCACGCGTTCGCGCAGAAGGTTCTGCAGCACTTTCTGCACCGAACCGACCGAGAGCACGTTGGGCACCAGCTCGTCGATCAGGGTGGCGTGCTCCTTCTTGACGTTGTTGACCAGGGTCTGCACGTCCTGACGGCTCAGGATCTCAAACGCGTGGCGTTTCAGGATCTCCATCATGTGCGTGGCCAGTACGGCCGGGCATTCGACCACGGTGTAGCCGTTGAGTTCGGCCTGCTCTTTCTGCTGCTCGTTGATCCAGAGCGCGGGCAGGCCGAAAGCCGGTTCCACGGTGTCGATGCCGGGGATGCGCTTTTCCACGGTGCCCGGGTCGAGGGCCATGAACGAGCCAACCATAACCTCGCCACGCGCGGTCTCGATGCCCCGTATCTTGATCACGTACTCGTTGCTCTTGAGCTGAATGTTGTCGCGGATGCGGATCGGCGGTACGATCATGCCCAGCTCCAGGGCGCACTGTTTGCGGATTTCGGTCACGCGGGCCAGAAGGTCGCCGCCCTGCTCCACATCCACCAGCGGAATCAGGCCGTAGCCGATCTCAAGCTCCAGCGGGTCGACCTGAAGGTATTCCTCGATCTGGGCCTTGACATCCTTCTTATCGTCCTTGGCCGGCTCCTCCTCCTCGACCGGAGCTTTATCGCGGGCCTCCATCTGCTTGCGCGCCCCCATACCCATCAGGCCGACTATTGCAGCCATGACCATGAACGGGAACGTGGGCAGCCCGGGAGTGAAACCGAAGAACATCAGCACAACGGCGGTGATGTACAGCGCGCGCGGCTTGGCCATGAGCTGGCTCTGGATGTCGAAACCCAGGTTGCTTTCGCTGGAGGCGCGGGTGATGATCACACCAGCGGCGGTGGAGATAACCAGGGCCGGGACCTGGCTGACCAGGCCGTCACCCACGGTGAGCAGCGTGTAGGTCTTGATCGCGTCGGTAAAGCTCATCCCGCGCTGGGCCACGCCGATCACGAACCCGCCCAGGATGTTGATGAACGTGATCAGAAGGGCCGCGATGGCATCGCCGCGCACGAACTTGGCCGCGCCGTCCATGGCCCCGTAGAACTCGGCCTCGCGGTCGATTTTCTCACGCCGCGCCTTGGCCTGGCGCTCATCGATAAGGCCGTTGTTCAGATCGGCATCAATCGCCATCTGCTTGCCGGGCATCTTGTCCAGGGTAAACCGCGCCGCCACCTCGGCGATACGGCCCGCACCCTTGGTCAGCACGACAAAGTTGATAATGACCAGGATGGCGAAGATGATAATCCCCACCACATAGTTGCCGCCGACCACGAAATTGCCGAACGCCTCGATCACCCGGCCGGCGTAGCCCTCGCTCAGGATCAGGCGCGTTGAGGCCACGTTGAGCGACAGCCGGAACAGGGTGACCATCAGCAACAGGCCCGGGAACACCGAAAACTGCAGCGGCTCGGTGGTATAGAGCACCACCACCAGGATCAGCAGTCCGATAGAGACATCCAGGGTGAGCATCAGGTCCATCAGAAACGGCGGCATGGGGATAATCATCACCACCAGGATCAGCACCAGGCCCACGGCGAGCAGGATGTCGCTGTAGTGCGAGAAACTGAAACCGCCGCCCTTTTTCATCGCGTTTGCCACCAGGATTCTCCGTTGGTCATTGCTTCCCGGCATTGCCGGGCGCAGGGACAATTCATGAACTGACCCTGCATGTCATACGCTTGATGACGCTATGCGCCGCCTCAGGCTATGCGTTTTTTCTTCAGCCGGTACACGTAGGCCAGCACCTGGGCCACGGCCTTGTAGAGGTCGGCCGGGACCTCCTGGCCAACATCCACGGTCTTGAACAGGGCCTGGGCCAGGGGTTTGTTTTCGATCACCGGGATGTCGTTGGCCCGGGCGATCTCTTTTATCTTCTCGGCCACCAGACGGGCGCCCTTGGCCAGGACTATCGGGGCGCGCATGGTGGCCACGTCGTACTTGATCGCTACAGCCAGGTGGGTCGGGTTGGTCACCACCACGTCGGCCTCTTTCACATCCGCCATCATGCGCTTGCGCGCCATTTCCATCTGGATGGAGCGGATACGGCTCTTGACCGCCGGGTCGCCTTCCTGCTGCTTGCGCTCCTCCTTGACCTCCTGGCGGCTCATGCGCAGCTTGCGACGCTGCTCGAATCTCTGCCACAGGTAGTCGAGCACGGCCATGGCCAGTATCAGGAAAGCGATGCGCAGGCTGAGGCGGAAAATCTGGGTCATAAGGTAAAGGAATATCTGCCCCGCCTCCTGGTCGAGCAGGGGGATGTAGTCGACAAACATCCCGCGGATCGTCCAGGCGGCCAGGCCCGCCACCACTGTCACCTTGAGCAGGCTCTTGACCAGCTCCATCATGGTGCGGGCCGAGAAAAAGGCGCGCTTGATCCCCTCCAGCGGGTTCATCTTGCTGAACTTGGGCACCAGGGGCTTGAACGTGAAATTCGCCCCGGACTGCGCCACCCCGGTCAGCACTCCCACCACCATGACCAGGGCAAAAATGGGCGCCATCAGCTTGATGCAGAACAGCACCGACTCCTTGGCCAAAGTCGGCAGGCTGTCGCTGGTAAGCTCGATTTCGGGGGCGTGTATGAAAATGAACCGGCTGGCCAGTCCCATGTCCTCCCACATCCGCCAGCCGATAAAATAGAGCGAGGTTATCCCGGCCAGCAGCACCATCGCGCTCGACAGCTCGGCCGATCGGGGTACGTTGCCTTCCTCCCGGGCGTCATCCAGTCGTTTCTGACTGGGTTCCTCTGTCTTTTCCTGGAAGCTCTGTTCCTCGGCCATCGCCTCTTATCCCATGCCCATCAGACGCAGGGCGATCATGAAATCATTCTCCATCCGTCCCACCAGCCGCCCGAACACGAACGCGAAAAACGGCAGGCTGATCCCAAGCAGGATCAAACCCAGTCCGACTTTTACCGGAAAGCCTATAATGAACACGTTGATCTGGGGCGCGGTCCGGGCGATGAAGCCCAGGGCCACATCCGCCAGCAGCATCGCCACCAGCACCGGCGCCCCCATCTTGAGCGCGATCACGAACACCTCGCCGCTCATGCGGATCAGCTCGGCGGGCAGGCGCGGGTTGAGCATCACGCCCCCCAGCGGGATCACGTGGAAACTGGCGGCCATCGCCCGGAACAGGAAATGGTCCCAGAAAAGGCTCAGGTAGATCAGGATCGCCAGCAGGTTCTGCATCGAGCCGATCACCGAGATCTGCTCCTCGCTCATCGGGTCGATGATGTTGCCTATGCGCAGGCCCATCTGGAACCCCAGCAGATCACCCGCAAATTGTATTCCAGTGAACAGAAGAGTGGCGATGTAACCGAACACGAAGCCCACGAAAAGCTCGCGCGCCACCATTATCACATAGGGCACCAGAGCGTCGGGAAACGTGATCCGCGAAATGTCGATCGTGGGCACCAGCACCATGGTGATCACCAGGGACAGCCCGATACGCACCAGGCGCGGGACGTTCTCCGAGCCGAAAAACGGCAACATGAAAATCACCCCGCTCACCCGGAAAAAGATGATCGAGTAGATTTCAAGCTGGCGCAGCGTTATTTCGGCCACCGGCAGCATCGGCCGGGAGGTCCTTTCCGGGCCCAGGCGCCGCGGCCTCTGCAAGGCAGGCGGCAACTGTTGCCCTGTGCACTGTTTTACAACCCTGTGACGGTTAAACTCTTAATCGTGGCTCTGCCCGCGGGCCGGACATTTTTGCCGGGCAGTACGGCCGCGTTCACTTGATATAGTTGGGAATGTTGGTGAGCAGGTCGGCCGTGAACGTGAGCAGCGTGTTCATCATCCAGGGGAAAAACAGGATCAGGGCCGCGGCCACGGCCAGGATCTTGGGGATGAAAGTCAGGGTCTGCTCCTGGATCGAGGTGGCTGTCTGCACTATACTTATGGCCACGCCGATCACCAGGCCGGCCAGCAGCATGGGCGCGGCGACCAGGACCGAGGTCATGAACACCTCACGGCCCAGATGGATCACGAACTGCTGAGTCAAGCTTCACCTCCGCTAATTGAAACTTCGCATCAAGCTGCTCACCAGCAGGTACCAGCCGTCCACCATCACAAACAGCAACACCTTAAACGGCAACGAGATAACCACAGGTGGCAGCATCATCATGCCCATGGACAACAGCACGCTGGAGACAATCATATCGATCATGATAAAGGGCAGATAGATCAGGAACCCGATCTGGAACGCGATACGCAGCTCGCTGATAATGAAGGCCGGGATGAGGGTCAGCGTGGGGATGTCATCCGCGCTCTTGGGCTTTTCCATCTTGCTCATGAACACGAACAGCGACAAGTCCTTCTCGCGCACCTGCTTGAGCATGAACGTCCGTATGGGCTTGAGCCCGCGCTGGAACGCCTCGGCCTGCACGATCTCGTGGCGAAGGTAGGGCTGCAGCGCGCGGTCGTTGATCTCGGTCCAGACCGGCATCATGATGTAGAAAGTGAGGAACAGGGCCAGGCCGATAAGGAGCTGGTTGGGCGGCATGCCCTGGGTGCCCAGGGCCTGGCGCAGAAAGTGGAACACCACCACGATCCGGGTGAAACAGGTCATCATGATCAGGATCGAGGGGGCGAGCGAGAGCAGGGTCATCAGGAAAAGGATCTGGAGCGTGATCGCCAGGTCCTGGGGGTTCTGGCTCTGGCCCACGCCGATATTCACGCTGGGGAAAAGCATGCCGCCGCCTGCTGGCGCGGCGGCCGGGGCCTGGGCCTGGGCCGCGCCGGTCAGGCCAATCACCAGGACGAGGATGACAAGCGAGGCCCAGGCGGTCCAGCGCACTTTTCGCAGCCAGCCGAGCTTGCGGACAATTTTGGACAAGATGACGTTCTCCGGTGAAGAAAAAGGGGGAATTATTTTCTGCACCAGGAGGATTGCAAATCGCGTGCCGTGGGAACAAAATGCATTCGACAGCCACAGTTCTTGACAACCTGCCGCCAGGAGATTTAAATATAAATGGCCCTTGCAAACGTTTTTCACAACTTCCGGCATTAGCCGGGCTCAAGAGATCCGACAGATCTTGAAATCCCCCCTCCCGCACGCAAGCCTGACAAAGCTTGTCCGACTGCATTCGAATCTATTCCCCCCCGGAAAGGTTCTTGCCATGCGCAAGTCAATCTTGTTGCCATGCATGTTCCTGGCCCTGTTAGCCGTTGTCCCGAACGCCGGAGCCGCGGAGCGCAAGTGGTTCACCGAATTTTCGGCCGGCGGCGGCGGCTCGGAGGGGCCTTTCTCTATCGAAGGGCTGGAGTCCTCGCAGGCATATACTCTCGGGTTGGGCTATAACCTGACCCCGCATATCACCCTGCTGCCCCTGGAGGTTGGTTTCCAGCGGTTCAGCTCCAGCGACCGGCTCAGCAGCTATCTTGGGCAAAGCATCCGCCGGTCCCATGAAATGTATTACGAAAAACTGGTGCAGACTTACGGACAGGAGGCCCTCTATTGGGATATAAATTGGCCGGATTACGGCCAGCCGCAGGGAACCGCCGAGCTGAGCGGTGTAACGTTCAGGAGCGGGGTCCAGTTCCAGGCGTCGCTCACCGGCTGGCTTTCAGGTTTCACTCACCTGGGCGCGCTGGCCCTGCGCAGCGAGCTCACCACTGTATCCACGGGGGGCAATTTCCCCGGCCTGAACCGCTCCCTGACCCAGACCGGGATGTCCTACGGTTTCTGGCTGGGAGCGGGGCTGGAGCACGAGCTGCGCGACGGGCTCAGCCTGACAGCGGCCCTGGACTACGACCGTCTGTACCGGCACGTGGACCCGGCCACGAACACCTACTTTGCCACCCGGGAGAGCGGGCACATGTTCGGCCGGATAGTCCCGGACAGCCGGGCGCATTTCTACAATTTCTCGCTGGGGCTGCGCCTCGGGCTGTAGTGGGTTGGCGGTTAAGACGTTTCACGAGGCCCGGACATCCGCCCGGCGATGGCGCGCGCCGCCTCTACCACCTCCGGCGGGTAGCCCTCCAGCTCCAGAAGGCGGATCGCGTTACGCGTGTTGCAGGGTCCGGGCTTCAGGAGGTAGTCGAAGAAAAAGCGCTCCCCCTCCACCACCTCGCTGAAATGGCACATCCGGTAGGCTCCAGCCAGAAAGTCGGCCAGCTCCAGGTCGTGGGTTGTGACCAGCAGGCTGGCCCTCTGGCCCAGGAACCGCAGCACCGCGGTGGCAGCCGAGACCCGCTCCAGGGTGTTGGTGCCGTGGAAAATCTCATCCACCAGGAACAGGTAGCTGCTGTCCTGCCCGGCCAGACGGATAAACTCGTTCAGACGGTCGATCTCGGCCAGGTAGCGGCTTCGGCGGTCCTCGACCCCGGAATCGCGCTCGATGCTGGAAAGCACTTTCAGCCCGGGCAGCGCGGCCTCGGCTGCCAGACAGACCCCCAGGCTGCGGCCCAGGATCACGTTCAGCCCGATAGTCTTGATGAAAGTGGTCTTGCCCGCCATGTTGGAACCGGTGACAAGCAGGGACTCACCATGCAACTCCAGGCTGTTGGGCACTGGCTGCCCGATCAGGGGGTGGACACAGTCTTTCAGTAGCAGGCCGCGCCCGTCCGTGAACTCCGGCTTGCAGTGCACCCCTGCCCCGGCCAGCCAGTCGGCCACCGCGATCTCGGCATCCAGCGAGCCCACCGCGTCGAACAATTCGCGCAGCTCCTCGCGGTGCGTCCGCAGGTGTTTCAACGAGCGGATGAAAGCCAGCAGGTCGAAAAGGCCGATCATGTTCAAAAACTCAATGGTAAGGCTCAGCAGTTCACCCGTATTGCTTTTGTCGCGCACCAGCCAGCCGATTTTGCGGCGCAGTCTGATTGCCAGCTCCGCCTTGCCCCGCAGGAAATCCAACTGGCTCAGGCCGCGGCTCTCGGGCAGTTTCCCGAGCTTTTCCGCCGCAGCCAGCAGGCCGTTCAGGGCGGACAGGCTGCCCGAATGGATATCCAGCCGCCGGAAATAGGTCCCGTTGATCACGCTGTTGAGCGTGCAGGCGGCCAGGGCGGTCAACAAGACAAGAGGATGGAGGAAAGCCAGGGCCAGGCTGGCCATCGCGGCGGCCGAGGCCAGGTGGAACAGGAAGGCGAATCTCGGCGCCGCGGGCAGCTCACTCCAGAGAAGCGCCGCCACACCCTCCGAGGCCGGGTGGTCCAGCCGCTGAAGGATAAGCTGCACCGTCTCGCGAAGATCAGTCTCCCGGGTGATTATCCCGTAGCGCTCGAAACGCGCGGCCAGGGCGTCGCTGTCCCCGGCCGGGACCCGCAGCATCCGGTAGAGATACTGACGGCCCGGGCGGCCCTGGCAGCGCTCGACAACCGAATACACCGCATCCAGTTCCAGGTCTCGCCAGGTGCGCTCGTCCAGGCTGAACTGGTCCGGTCCGGGCGGGTCAAGCCGGTAGTAGGAATCGATCCGCCCAAAATCGCGCTCGCGCTCAGCCGGCCGGCCCCAGGAGTCGCGCAGACTCGCCAGGCGGGCCTCTGTCCGTCCGGTGAAAAATCCGGTAATTCTCTGCCTGAACCGTTCCCACAGGTATCCGGCTGCCGCGTCCGACTGAAACATTATATCCCTCACATGGCCTGATTGAATTCATTGACCGGCTGATATTCTTTTCTCTGGCCGATCAATATTAAGCCGCACCACCAACCGGCCGCAATGCAAAACATGCCTTTCCCCCACCCCTTTTGCCTTTCCCGGCTTTCTGCGTTATATTGCCTTCCCTGTCCAGGCCCGGCTTGACCTTCAGCCCGGAATGTGGAAATAATTATATAGACTATGGCCGGGCCATGCTTTTCCCCTCTTTCGCAAAGGAGAGGAAAAACGTTCCACCCGTGTCAGGCCTTCGAACTTAAGCACTCAACGTTCATCTGAAGCACCCGAACTTTGAATAAAGGAGAATCCCATGGGCCTCAACGTTCCGCAGAAAATCCTGAGCGAGCACCTGGTGTCCGGCCAGCTCACTCCCGGCTCCGAGATCGCGATCCGGGTGGACCAGACCCTGACCCAGGACGCCACCGGCACCATGGCCTACCTTCAGTTCGAGGCCATCGGCATCCCGCGCGTAAAGACAAAGCTCTCGGTCAGCTACGTGGACCACAACATGCTCCAGACCGGCACCGAGAACGCGGATGACCACCGTTACCTTCAGAGCGTGGCGCGCAAGGTGGGCGCGCATTTCAGCCGTCCGGGCAACGGAATCTGCCACCAGGTGCACCTGGAAAGGTTCTGCGCGCCGGGGCAGGTGCTTCTTGGCTCGGACAGCCACACCCCCACCTCGGGCGGGGCCGGGATGATAGCTATCGGCGTGGGCGGCCTGGATATAGCCGTGGCGATGGGCGGCGGCCCGCTGCACCTGACCTGCCCGAAAATACTGGGCGTGAAGCTGACCGGGGCGCTCAGGGGCTGGGCCTCGGCCAAGGACGTGATCCTCGAGATGCTGCGCCGCCTGACCGTGAAAGGCGGGGTGGGACGGATAGTGGCCTACTACGGCCCCGGAGTGGAGAGCCTGGACGTAACCCAGCGCGCCACGATCACCAACATGGGCGCCGAGCTGGGGGCCACCACCAGCGTGTTCCCCTCGGATCACCGCACCCTGGAGTTCCTGAAAGCCCAGGGCCGCGAAACAGTCTGGCGCGAGGTTCTGCCCGACCCGGACGCCGCCTATGACGAGGACATGGAGATCAACCTGTCCGCGCTCGAGCCGATGCTCGCCATGCCGCACTCGCCGGACGCGGTGGTGAAGCTGTCGGAGAAAGCCGGGATGAAAGTGCAGCAGGTCTGTATCGGCTCCTGCACCAACAGCAGCTACCACGACCTGATGGCTGCGGCTGCGATCCTTCGCGGCAAGCGGGTCCACCCGGAGGTGAGCCTGGTTGTCACCCCGGGGAGCCGTCAGGTGTTCGAGATGATTGCCTCCAGCGGCGGGCTGAAAGACCTGATCGCCTCGGGCGCGCGTATCCTGGAGAGCGCCTGCGGCCCTTGTATCGGCATGGGCCAGGTGCCTCCCACCGGCTCGGTCTCGGTGCGCTCGTTCAACCGCAATTTCAAGGGAAGGGCCGGCAGCAAGGACGTGGGCGTGATCCTGGCCAGCCCCGAGGTCTGCGCCCTGGCCGCGCTGGCCGGAGAGCTGCCCGCCCCGGACGCTTCCGGGACGCCGCCGGAGGTGGCCCCGCCCGCGGAGTTCATCATCGATGACCGCATGATCGAGCCGCCCGCGCCCCAGGGCGCCGCGGTGGAGATTGTCCGAGGACCGAATATCCAGCCCTGCCCGGTCAACACGCCCCTGTCCGACACGCTCCAGGGGGCAGTGCTGCTTCTGACCGGGGACAATATCACCACGGACGATATCCTGCCCGGTGGGGCCAAGGTGCTGCCGCTGCGCTCGAACATCCCCAAGATCAGCCAGTACGTGTTCAACACTCTGGACGAGACTTTCCCGGAGCGGGCCAAGGCCGCGGGCGGCGGTTTCGTGGTGGGCGGACAGAACTACGGCCAGGGCTCCAGCCGCGAGCACGCCGCCCTGGCCCCGATGTACCTGGGCCTCAAGGCCGTGCTGGTCAAGAGTTTCGCCCGCATCCACCGCTCGAACCTCATCAATTTCGGCATTCTTCCCCTGACTTTCGCCGATGAGAACGACTACGCCGCGATAAAGCAGGGGGACGAGCTGGAGATAAAAGGTGTGCGAGCGGCCCTGGAGGCCGGGCGGGAGGAGATCACTGTCACCGACCGCACGAGCGGCAAGACTGTCCGCGCCCTGTGCAAGCTGAGCGACTACGAGCGCGAGGTGCTCCTGGCCGGCGGGCTGCTGCCGCTAACCCGCTCGAAGACGGCGTAACAGGATTACGGGGAAGGGCGGTAACCTTTTGAAAAAGGTTCTCCACACCCTCCCGAACCATCTCCCACCTCCCAAAACTTTTTATGAGGGGGAATGGAAGAGCTGTGTTTTGGTTTTATGTAGGGTCGCACCCGCGTGTGCGACCGGGCGGACACACGGGTCCGCCCCTACGACAGGCCGGGACGGAATTACGTCCCCAGTGGCTTCTGGTTATCCTGACTGTAACCAAAGACAATAAAACCGAGTTCTTGGCACGCTCCGGCGTGACTCTACGGAAACCTGTATCGTACAACCCGACATTCCTTCGTTCTCACTCTAACGGGGGAACAGGCATAAGGGGGCGCAAGTGTCCTACCGTGTGGAAAAAGACTCGCTGGGCGAGGTGCAGGTACCGGCCGAAATGTACTACGGCGTGCAGACCCGGCGCGCGGTCGAGAATTTCCCGGTCAGTGGGCGGACCCTTCCGCCCGAGATGACCTGGGCCACCACCACGATCAAGAAAGCCGCGGCCCAGGTGCACGCCGACCTGGGGCTTCTGGACAAGAAAGTGGCCGGGGCGATTGCCGCCGCCGCGGACCGGGTGCTCACCGGCGAGCTGGACAGCCATTTCGTGGTGGATGTCTACCAGGCCGGGGCCGGCACCAGCTACCACATGAATGTCAACGAGGTGATCGCCAACCTGGCCGAGGAGTCCATGGGCGGCAAGCGCGGCCAGTACAAGCTGGTCAGCCCCAACGACCAGGTGAACATGGGCCAGTCCACCAATGATGTGGTCCCCACCTCGATCCGTCTGGCCTGCCTGAAAATGGAGGCCCCGCTGGTAGGCGCAGTGGGCGCGCTGGCCCGGGCGTTCGAGGGCCGGGCCAAAGCCTTCGAGGGCATCGTGACCACCGGCCGCACCCACCTTCAGGATGCCGTGCCGATCAAGCTGAGCCAGGAGTTCGGCGGTTACGCCCACACCCTGTTCAAGGCCGAGAAGCACCTGCGAAGCGCGTTCAACCGGGCCGGAGTGCTGGGGATCGGCGGCTCGGCCGCAGGCTCGGGCCTCAACACCCACCCGGAGTACGTGCCCCGCATGATCGCCACCCTGCGCGAGCTGACCGGGTTCGACCTTTCGGCCGACCCGGACC
>CAYLSM010000050.1:0-23721 GCA_964386505.1 uncultured Gemmatimonadales bacterium | reverse complement strand
GGGGTGAGAATTATGTCCCCCATCGAGCTGAAACGCAGCACAAGGACACTTTTCACGCGCTCCTGTGGCCCTTGAAGTTCCGTTAGATGCATTGACAAGTCCGCCCGCCGCCTCTAAGTTTGAAATTAACTGACAAAGACAACCCGGGAGTGTGTATCGGCCACTGATTCAATGTCGAACCGCGAGCATACACTGACTCTGGCACGGAGCGATCGGCCGGGCCTTAAATCTGAAATTTAGAGCCGGGACAAATTCGATGTCAAACGAATTATCCAAAAAGATACTTTGGGTGGATGACGAGGTGGAGCTGCTGCGCAGCCAGATAATATACCTCCAGCAGCGCGGCTACCAGGTGGAGACCGCAGCCAACGGCGAGGACGCTCTTGAGTTGCTGCGAGCGGTGAATGTTGATCTGATCCTTCTCGATGAGCAGATGCCGGGCAAGCGCGGGATCGAGACCCTGGGCGAGATCCGTCAGATCGCCCCCGGCACGCCGGTGGTCATGGTGACCAAGAGCGAGGAGGAGGACCTGATGGATCTGGCGATCGGCCAGCAGGTGGATGACTATATCGTCAAGCCGGTCAACCCGAACCAGGTGCTCTCGGTCTGCAAGCGCCTTCTCGAGGGCAGCCGTATCCGTCACCAGCGCACGGCGCAGGACTTTGTCTCCCGGTTCCGTGAGCTGGAGGAGCGCCGCACCGGGATGTTCACCTGGCTCGACTGGGCCGAGACCTACTCCGAGCTGATCACCTGGGAGGGCCGTCTGGCCGACAGCGGCGAGAAAGGCCTTGCCGGCCTGCTCGACCAGCTCAAGCACCAGTGGCGGCGTGATTTCTCGGGCTATGTCACCAGCTCCTATCTCGACTGGCCCTGGGCCCCGCGCGACAAGCGGCCGCTGCTCAGCGTGGACGTGGTCGAGGAATTTGTCGTGCCCCCGGCGCGCACCGGCAACCCGGTTATTTTTATCATCGTCGACTGCCTGCGCCTGGACCAGTGGTTCCACCTGGCCCCGATGATCTACGAGCTGTTCGATGTCCAGCTCAAGCACTATTTCTCGATCCTGCCCACAGCCACGCCCTATGCGCGCAACGCCATTTTCAGCGGCTATTTCCCGCTCGAGATTGTCAAGCATTACCCGCAATACTGGCAGGTGGGCTCGGATGACGAGGGCAGTCTGAACCAGTACGAGCTGGAGCTGTTCACCGCCCAGCTCGAAAGAATGGGCCTCGATCCGCGCGTGCCGCCGCGTTACGAGAAAGTGTTCACCAAGGAGGACGGGGCCCGGCTGGTCAAGAAACTCCCCTCCCTGATGCAGCGCGGGGTGACCGCCCTGGTGTTCAATTTCATCGATATCCTCACCCACGGCCGCTCGGAGAGCGAAATCCTGATGGAGATCGCACCCAACGAGCTGGCCTACAAGGAGCTGATCCTCAGCTGGTTCCGTCACTCCAGCCTCTACGGGGTGCTGCAGGAGGCCGCCCGTCAGGGGGTGACCGTGGTGCTTACCTCCGATCACGGCAGCGTGCACTGCGCCCGTCCGGTCACCGTGTTCGCCAAGCGGGACGCCTCGACCAACCTGCGCTACAAGTTCGGCGACAATATCAGCAGCGAGGAGCCGGTCACATTTCTGGTGCGGGATGCCGAGCGGGCCAAGCTGCCCTACCTCGGGATGAACGTGCACTACATGTTCGCCACCGAGGATTACTATTTCGTCTACCCGACCAAGCTGCGGGAATACCAGAGCCGCTATTTCGGCAGTTTCCTGCACGGCGGGATTTCGCCCGAGGAGATGATCCTCCCGGTGGCGATCATGACTCCCCGTTGACCCGGAGCCGATCCGGCCTGCGGAGGCGCGCCCTGGAAAGCTTCGACCGGATTCTGATTTTCAACACCGCCTTTCCCGGGGACCTGGTGCTGACCACGCCGCTGTTGCGTGCGGTCTACGAAAGCTTCCCCGGCGCCTACATCGGGGTCTGCACCACTTCCGCCGGGGCGCGCCTTCTGTCCGGGAGCAGCTACCTGGACCGTCTGCTGCTGTTCGAAAAGCACGCGCGCGACCGAGGACCGGCCGGGGTCCTGCGCGCGGCGCTCCGTCTGCGGACCGAGAAATTCGACCTGGTGCTCTGCCCGCACCGCAGTTTCCGCAGCGCCATGCTTCTGGCCCTGGCCGGGATCCCCGAGCGGGTGGGGTTCGACAGCAGTCAGGGTCGCTGGCTGTACACGCGCCTGGCCCACCGCGACAGCGGCAGCCATGAGACCCGACGCAACCTGGAACTCCTGGCCCCGCTGGGGATAAACCCGGAGGGACTCTCCACCCATCCGTTCCTGCCCGTGACCGGCGAGGAGGCCAACCATGTGTTCGGGATGCTGGGCGTGGGCCTGCCCAAGGGCCCGGGCCCGCTGGTCCTGATGGCCCCCGGCTCGGTCTGGGGCACCAAGCGCTGGCTTCCCGAGCGTTTCGCCGAGCTGATCGACGGTCTGTACGAGAGCCGCGCCGCGCGGGTGCTCCTGGCCGGCGGGCCGGCCGACCGCGGGGCCGCCGATGAGGTCCTGGCGCGGGTTAAGGCGCCCTGCTACGACCTGGTCGGACGCACCGATCTGCGCCTTCTGGCCGCCTTGGTGCGCAAAGCCGATTTGGTCGTGTGCGGCGACAGCGCCCCGATGCACATCGCCTGGGCTTTCGACAAGCCCACGGTGGCCATTTTCGGCGCCACAACGCCCGCGCTGGGTTTCGCCCCGTTGTCGGAACGCTGCCTGGTGGTCGAGGTGAGCGCTCTGGAGTGCCGCCCCTGCTCGGCCCACGGACCGCAGACCTGCCCGCTGGGCCATTTCCACTGCATGCGGGAGATCACGGCCCGGATGGTGCTCGAGGCCTGTGAAAAAGCCCTGGCCCTGGGACCGGCTCGCTGAATGACGAACAATCCGCGCGGGGGAAAACCTCCCCTGCTCTTCTCGCAGGCAAGACTCAATCCCATACCGCACCTTTCAACCACAGCAAGGAGACACCCGATGCGCAACACCTGGCTGGCCGTTCTTCTTCTTACCGCCCTCACTGTCTGCACCGCCCGGGCCGAGTTTTTCATTCAGGACGGGGACGTGGTCTGTTTCTGGGGCAACAGCATCACCGACTACGGCATCTACCCGCGGATGATCGAGAACTATGTCGTGACACGCCACCCCGACTGGAATGTCAAGTTCTTCAACCTGGGCTGGGGCGGCGACCGCACCATGAACGTGGGCCGTCTGCGCCGCGACATCCAGCTCTGCAAGCCGACCAAGGTCTGCATCATGCTTGGCATGAACGACGGCGAGTACAAGCCGTTCGACCCCAAGACCCTGAGCGTCTACCTGGACAGCCTCAAGACCGAGCTGGCCATTTTCCGCGAGAACTCGAACCCGCAGATCATGCTGATCTCGGCCACGCCCTATGACCTGCGCGTGCGCCTGGAGCAGGTCAGCGGCCGGGTCGAGGACCGCAAGGACCTGGGCACCCTGTTCTATCCCGAGGTTCTGCAGCGCTACTCCTGGGAGCTGGGCCGTCTGGCCGGCCTGGAGGGCTGCCGCTACGTGGATCTCAACGCGGCTTTCATGCGCCATAACCGGGACATCGGGCTGGCGGACGGCAGTTTCGTGCTCACGGCCGAGGGCGTGCACCCCAACATCGACGGCGAGTTCGAGATGGGCTGCGTGATCCTTCAGGGCATGGGCGCGACCGATCTGGTGGCGGCCACCACGCTGGATGCCGCCGCCGGGACTGTGAAGAGCCAGGAGGGGGCCACGGTCGAGGCGGTCAAGGCCGCCGCAGGCGGGGTCACTTTCACCCGCAAGGCCGCCTGCCTGCCCGCTCCGGCCTATCCCTCCACCCGCGCGCTGACCATGCGCATCCTGGAATGGCCGGACAAACTGAACAGCGACCTGCTCAAGGTGGAGGGCCTGGCCGCGGGCTGGTACAGCCTGGAGATCGACGGCAAGCCGATCGACATCCTTTCCGCCTCCGACCTGTCCGCCGGGGTCAACCTCAGCCGCTATCCGAACGCGCCGCAGATGCTGCAGGCGATGAAAGTGCTCGAGGCAGGCGAGAAGCGCATGGCCGCGTTCTACACCCGCTGGCGCCGGGTCCTGCTGGAGGGCGTGGGCAGCCCGCGCGATTTCACCCCGTTCAAGAGCGGCGTGAACACCGAGGCCCTGGAAAAGGCCGAGGCCGAGGCCTACGCCGAGCAGCACGCCCTGAACAAGCCCGTGGCCCAGGTCTATGCTATCAAGCCGGTCAAGTCCCCGGCCCCGCAGCCGTCGCAGTTCGTCCCGGCCACCGCGTTTCTGGGCAACCTGGTCAAGGTTCATATCCAGGTGGAGGCCGCCGCAGTTCCGGGATTCAAACCGCCGGTCAGCCTGCGCGGTAATTTCTCGTACTCGCCCCAGTACCAGTGGGGCATTCTCGAGTCCAAGGGATACTACGCCGACATCCCGGTGCTGATGTACGATGACGGCACCCACGGGGACAAGGTGGCCGGCGACGGGGTCTGGTCGCTGGACATGTTCATGCGCAAGGACTCGGGCAAGCTGGCTTTCGGAATTCATGACGGGGCCTACGAGCACCTGTACTGGAACCCTATCGAGCGCGGTTACTATGTGAACCCCTGGTGTGAGAAGATCACCATTGCCTGGGACAAGCTCCTGGGCGGCAAGGGTGATGACTGGCTGGGCTGGGTCGACCTGTCCAAGGACCAGAACTTTGTCTGGGACCAGACCACCCTGGCCAAAGCCCTGGCCCAGGGCCTGCTCGAAAAATAGGCCCGCAGGGCGGACAGGAGCCGGAGACTGTGACATATACAGCTAAAGCCTGCCGGAGCGGAACCCTGAGCCTGGTCCTGGCACTTTGTCTTGCCGCCGCTCTCAATGCATCCGGACCGGTCGTGGCGCGGTCGGATTTCGAGTCGGGCAGCCCCGGCCTCTGGCGCGTGGAGAGCGACACGCACGTGCTGTTCACGCCGCGCCGGGACTGGGACCAGGACAGCGTCAACACCGCGGTGACCTGGTTCTACGGCTGCCTGAGCAACGTCCTCGACCGCGAGGTGACCCTGGAAGCGACCGGCCTGGACTACACGGTCTACAACGGAGTCCGGGGCACGTTCCTGCCGTTTGCGCGCAACACCTATCCCGTGTTTTCCTACGACCGGGAAAACTGGCAGCGTTTCACCTGCTGCAGCGCCGACAGCCTGGCGCGCACGTTCCGCATGCGGCAGGTTTTCAGCCGCGACACGGTCTGGGTGGCCTACACGATCCCCTACACGCTGTCGCGCCTGGAGGCTCTTCTTCAGCAGGTGAAAGCCTGTCCGGCGGTGCGGGTGGAGGCGCCGGTCCGCTCGGTCGAGGGGCGTCCCCTGTACCTGGTGACCGTGGCCGAGCCATCGCCCGGGCCCGGGGACAGCCGTCCCGTGGTCTGTGTCGCGGCCCGTCAGCACGCTTTCGAGAGCGGAGGCTCCTGGGCGGCGGAGGGCCTGCTGCGCTTTCTGGCCTCGGACAGCCCTGAGGCGGTAGAACTCAGGCGCAGGCTGGTGTTCCGGGTCTGGCCGATGCTCAATCCGGATGGGGTGGAGAACGGCGGCACGCGGTTCAACGCCAGCGGCGTGGACCTCAACCGTCACTGGCACCCGTCCGATCCCCTCTCGGATGATCCGGCGCGGGCGCCCGAAATCACGCTGGTCAAGAAAGCCCTGGCCGCCTGGCGCGCCTCGCACCGTCTGGACCTCTGGATCAACATCCACAACAACGACATGGTCTGGAACGACGACGGGGACTACATCCGGTTCGCCCCGGCGGAACAGGAGAGCCGGGCGCGCCGCCTGGAGGCCATCCTGCGCCGGGAGACCACGTTCAGCGGCTCGTTTACCCAGGCGCCCGATTCCACAGCCACCGAGGCGGTGGTGGCGGCGCAGACCGGAGCGCTGGCACTGGTCATGGAGATGAAAACCGGCTATCTGGACAACCTGGACCGTTTCACCGGCAAGGATATCTGGCTGGACCACGGTCGCGGACTGGCGCGGGCGGCGGCCGGGCTGCTGCTGGATAACGTCGGCCGGTAGGATCGGGTTATTGCGTTTTGAATTAGCCGTTTATTGCACGAGGGCGGTCTTGTCAGGCCGCCCTCGGTTTCTTTTCTTGACAGTTTTAGCCTAAAGGTGCGATTTTTAACGGGATGGCTTGCGTTTTGATAGCTGTTGACCGCTCTTGCATAATTCAATAACGAGTTGTTTAATGATTTTGGTCCACATTCCGACCGCTTTGATGATCGCCGCGACGGCGCTTACCCTGACCCTGGCCATGCTTGTCTGGCACAGGAAACGGGGCCGGGGATGGTGGTATTTCGGCCTGCTGATGCTTGCTTTAGGGGGGTGGGATTTGACCAGCGCCCTGGAGTACCTGTCCGGCTCATTCGCCATGAAAGTGTTCTGGTCCAAGGCCGGCATCCCGTTTGTCGTGGCGTGCGCCCCGCTCTGGTTGTATTTCGTGGCCAGCTACACCCGGAAAGACAACTGGCTTCGTCCCCGCATGGCACTCCTGCTCTGGCTGCTCCCAGTTGCGGCTGTTCTCCTCACTCCAGCCAACTGGCATGGAGCGGTCTGGACAAGCATGGATTTCATAACTGACCTTTACGGCGCACGGGTCATCTATCATCACGGCGCCGCGATCTGGGTGATAGCGGTCTATTCATATGCCATTCTGGCTTGTTGCGCCGTCTGGCTTCTGCTCTGGTCCCGGAAAGCCGCGGCCATTTATGTGACACAAGCCAGGACTCTGGCCTTCGCCTCCCTTATTCCGTGGGTCAGTAACCTGATTTATCTGTTCAAGCTCATGCCTGTCAAGGGAATAGATACGACCCCCCTGAGTTTCGGCCTGATGGGGTTGGTCGTGGGCTGGAGCTTTCTGCGGCAGGGGTTCCTGGACCTTGCCCCCATCGCCTACGACAAGCTGTTCTCAGTTCTGCGCAGCGGAGTGCTGGTGACCGACTCCGAGGGCCGGTACGTTCTGGCGAACCGGTCCGCCCTCAAATATTTCGATCTTCAAGGTTTGCATCCTGGCGACAAGCTTACGGATGACCAGAGGCGTATGCTTGAAGGCTGCGGCGAGGCCAACGCCGAGATGCAGCTTACACGGGAAGGGCAGGAATTATGGGTCGAGATCAGTAGTTCGCCTCTGGAGCAGCGCGATTCCAGCCCGGCGGGACAGCTCTACATCCTGCGCAACATCACCGAGCTCAAGCAGCGCGAGCGGGAAAAGGAGCAAATGATCGCGGCCCTGGAAAAGAGCCTGTCCGAGATCAAGCACCTGCAGGGACTTCTTCCTATCTGCATGCACTGCAAGAAAATCCGCAACGACAAGGGCTACTGGGAGCACGTGGAGATGTACGTCGCCGAGCACTCGGAGGCGGTGTTCTCGCACGGGGTCTGCCCGGATTGCCTGGAAAAGCACTACGGGAAATATCTGAAAAAAGAAGGGACGGCTGAAAACTCCGTCCCTTGAGCAAAACGAGTTCCCGATAGCTCCCTACCTCTTCCTCGGCCCGCCCCACTTGGCCTTGAGGGCCTCCAGCGAGGTCTGCATGTCGGGCTTTTTCTCTTTCGGCCGGGGTTTCTCACCGGCCTGGGGCCGCGCCCCCGGGGCGACGGACGCCGCGGCGCTGTCCTGGACTTTTTTCAGGCTCAGGGCGATACGGTGGCGCGCCAGGTCCACCTCCAGCACGGTCACGTTCACCCGCTGGCCCACCCGCACCACCTCGGCCGGGTCTTTCACGTAGCGGTCGGCGATCTGGCTCACGTGCACCAGGCCGTCCTGGTGCACCCCCACGTCCACGAACGCCCCGAACGCGGTGACATTGGTCACTATCCCCGGCAGCCGCATCCCGGCGCGCAGGTCCTCCAGCTTCTCCACCCCTTCAGCGAAACTGAACGCCTCGAACTGCTTGCGCGGGTCGCGCCCCGGTTTCTGCAGCTCCTGCACGATATCGTTCAGGGTGGGCAGGCCCACCTCGGGCGTGACATACTTGTCCAGGCGGATACGCGCCCGCAGCTCGTCGTTCTTGAGCAGGTCGGGCACCGAGCAGCCCAGGTCGGCGGCCATGTTGTCCACGATATGGTAGCTTTCAGGGTGAACCGCGCTGGCATCCAATGGATTGTCCCCGCCCAGGATCCGCAGGAACCCGGCCGCCTGCTCGAACGCCTTGGGCCCGAGCATGGGAACTTTGAGCAACTGCTCACGGCTCTTGAACGGTCCGTTGGAGTCGCGGTGGGCCACGATATTGCCCGCGAGCTTGGGGCCCAGGCCGGAGACATAGGTCAGAAGCTGACGGCTGGCGGTGTTGAGTTCCACGCCCACGCTGTTGACGCAGCTTACGACCACGTCATCCAGACCCTTTTTCAGCTCCCCCTGGTCCACGTCGTGCTGGTACTGGCCCACGCCGATGCTCTTGGGATCGATCTTGACCAGTTCGGCCAGCGGGTCCATCAGCCGCCGCCCGATCGAGACCGCCCCGCGCACCGTGACATCGTGCTCCGGGAACTCCTCCCGCGCCACCTCGGAGGCCGAATAGACCGAGGCCCCGCTCTCGTTGACCATGATGATCGTGGGTTTGCCGGGAAGCTCCAGCGCGCGGCAGAACGCCTCGGTCTCACGCCCGGCGGTGCCGTTGCCTATGGCGATCAGCTCCACGTGGTGCATTGTGCAGAGCTTGACCACAGTCTGCGCGGCGGCCTTGGCCGCGCCTTCGCCCGTGTGCGGGTAGATAGTCTCGTTGTGCAGAAGCCGCCCCTGACGGTCCAGCAGCACCAGCTTGCAGCCGGTGCGGTAGCCCGGGTCGAGGGCCAGCACGCTTTTCTGCCCGGCGGGCGAGGCCAGAAGAAGCTCGCGCAGGTTGGCGGCGAACACCCGGATCGCCTCGGTGTCTGCTATTTTCTTGGTCTCCAGGCGGATTTCGGTCTCCATCGAGGGGGCGAGAAGCCTCTTGAACGAGTCGTGCACGGCCTCGCGCACCTGGTCCGCGGCGACGTTGTGCGCCTTGACAAACTGGCCGCACAGGATATCGAGCGCAGTCTCCTCGGGCGCCACCACGCGCAGGGTGAGGTACAGCTCCTTCTCGCCTCGGCGCATGGCCAGCACGCGGTGGCTGGGAGCGGAGGCGAGCTTTTCCTCCCACTCGAAATAGTCGCGGTACTTGGCCCCCTCGGCCTCCTTGCCCGGGATCACCCGCGAACGGAACAGGCCCTCGCTGTGGAACAGCTCGCGCATGGCGCGGCGGGCCGGCTCGCTCTCGTTGACCCACTCGGCGATTATGTCGCGCGCACCGGCCAGGGCGGCTGCGGCATCCGGCACCTCTTTCTCCGGGTCCACGAATTTCTCGGCCTCGGCCACGGGGTCGATCTCGCCCTGCTCGAAAATGAGAGTGGCCAGCGGCTCCAGGCCGCGCTCGCGGGCGATGGTGGCCCGGGTGCGGCGCTTGGGCCGGAACGGCAGGTAGATGTCCTCCAGCTCGGTCATGCTCTCGGCCGCGTCGATCCGCGCCTTGAGCTCATCGGTCAGAAGGCCCCGCTCCTCCAGCGACTTGAGGATCGCCGCGCGGCGCTTGTCCAGCTCCTCGAGCTGCTCCAGACGGTCGCGCACCGAGGTTATCTGCACCTCGTCCAGCTCGCCGGTGGCCTCCTTGCGGTAGCGCGCGATGAACGGCACCGTGGCTCCCTCGGCCAGCAGCCCGGCCACGGCCTCCACCTGGCGCGGCCTCACCCCCAGCTCGGCCGCTATCTTGATGAAATACCGGTCTTCGATCTTTCCCTCCTTGCTTGGCTCATCCCCTCAGCTTGTCTTCCCCTGCGGAACGGGACTTATATACCCGGGACAGTCCGCCTTGTCAAGGCCGGGGCGGCAAGGGCGCTCCCGCTGTCGGTGAGAGGAGGGGAGGAATCGCTCCACGCGCTGTCGGGCCTGGATCGCAGCGAATCAAGCCGGAGGAGGCCGCCTGTCAAGAGAATCCTGAGCAGCGGGCGTCGCTCGGGAGCGGAAAGCGGTATCGGGCTTGACCGGCGGAGACATGTTTTTTATTCTGTCTGCGGAGTATTATCCCCAATTGGTTATGAATTGAAACCAAACTGTCAGATACAACCGAAAGAGGGAAACGATGAAAACACCCATCCGCACAGGTATCGTGGGGACCGGCTTTGCCGCCGAGCTGCACGCGGATGCCCTGGCGCGCTGCCGTGACGCCAAGCTGGTGATGGCCTGCGGGATCGACGGCCTGGACGCGTTCTGCGACAAGTGGGGCGTCGCCAAACGCACCGACGATTTCAAGGCGCTGTGCAACGACCCCGAGGTGGACCTGGTGATTGTCTGCACCCCCACGTTCGTGCACCGTCCGGTGGTCGAGGCAGCCGCGGCCGCGGGCAAGCAGATAATCTGCGAAAAGCCGCTCGCCACCACGCTGGAGGATGCCCGGGCCATGGTCGCAGCGGCCAGGAAAGCCGGGGTGCGCCTGATGTACGCCGAGGACTGGTGTTTCGCCCCCATACTCAAGCGGGTCGAGGAAGTGGTGGCCGAGGGCGCCCTGGGCGAAATCCTGTACGTGAAAGCCAAGGAGACGCACTCCGGCAGCCACAGCCCGTTCGCCAAACAGATTCGCTACTGCGGCGGAGGGGCCCTGTTCCACATCGGCTGCCACCCGATCAACTGGGTCCGCCACCTGATGGCGCGCGAAGTGGTCGAGGTGGTGGGCAAGACCTCGGGCGGCGGGGCGAAGAACATGCTGCACAAGGACGTGGAGGGCGAGGACTGGGGCGTGGCGATTTTCACGTTCGAGGGTGGCGCGCAGGGCTTTGTCGAGGGCAACTACATCACCCTGGGCGGGATGGACGACACGGTGGAAATCTACGGGACAAAGGGTGCGCTCAAGGTGGACCTGACCCTGGGCAGCCCGATCCACGTGTTCAGCCGGGTGGGCTACAAGTACTCGGTGGAAAAGGCCGAAAACCAGCTCGGCTGGACCCGCCCGGCGGTGGATGAGCTCTGGCAGTTGGGCTATCCACCCGAGATAGAATATTTCGTGGGCTGCGTGCGGGATGACACCGAGCCGATGATCGGCGTGCGGGGCGAGGACGGCCTGGCCTCGATGGAGGTGGCATTCGCCGCCTACCAGTCGGTGCGCGAGGGCCGCACGGTGAAAATGAGCGAGTTCCGGGCCGGGAAATGACAGCAGTCATATAACGAATAGAAAGGGGTGCAAGCCGCACCCCTTTTTCATTTCAGGCTGAATAGGGTCCTGCCTCAGACCCGCTGCTTGAGCCACTCGATGGTCTCGGCCTGACGGTGGTCATCGATGCCCTTGATCGGCACCTCGATCCCACGCCTGGCCAGCTCCTGGCGCAGCACCTCGAAGAACACCCCCTCGCCCGGCCCGAACTTGCCCTCTTTGCTCGTGGTCTCCACCCCGCAGGAGGGGCTGCCGTTCTTGCCCAGAATGCCCAGCACCTGTATCCCCTGCCAGCGGTATTCCTGGAGCATGAAAATAACCGGCTCGGTCAGGCGGGCCAGGCGGCGACGGCCCTCGGGCACGGAGAGGGCCTCGCGGATAGTGTCCACCGGCGGCTCATCCCGGTCGCGGCCCAGGCCCAGGACCATGAACTCCGGGCAGGGGAGCTGCACGATCCCTATTTGCTGCGCCTGCAGCCAGTCGGCCAGCTCGTCCATCTGGGCCGGGAAATCGGCGCAGTTCTCATGACGGGCGTTCTGGTTGATTGCGCAGTGGGCCAGGAACACCACTTTTTTGCTGCGACCGTCCTTGTCCCAGTTGCGCTTTACCCGCGGGTGGTCGGCGAATCCACCCTCCCTGGCTGTCTCCTCCGCCTGGACCGATCCGGCCAGAGCCAGGGCGGCCGTGCCCAGGAACGCCTTACGGCTCAGGGGGGGCTGTTTTTTTTCGGACATGAACGGCCTCCTGCCTCTGAAGAAGTTGGTCATTTAAGTCGTAAAGGATTGAAAGGATTCTTCTTTTCGTCCTTTCGGTCTTGCCCGAAAGGACCAAAGGGCGTGGGGGCCGCGAACTCGTCCGAACAACGCTGCCCCTTCCGCCTTTTGAGTTCCCGGCGCCTCGATTGCGCTGGCGCGTTGCGGGGCGGCGCTGCCGCGCAATCGCCGCCGAGCCGCGGCACACTATCTAACCGAGCCGTTTCACCCTCAATTACACGCTGCCCCGTCGGGAGGCTCAGACAGGCGCGGCCCCCCAACGGCGAAAGCGGCGGCCTGATGGGCTGCAGATAAAGTTATTGCTGTGTGTTTTGACCCTTAGCGGCCCGCAGGGACGCCGGGGGCCGTATGTCTGAGCCGCGCCCAGGGAGCGGAGCAGATGATACGCGCACACCGGATCAAGTAATAGAGCCGGCGACGGGCGGGCAATCAGCGCCAGCGTCGCCCAGCACACTGGCAGCGTGCGGAAGCCTCCTGCACACCGAAGGTTGAAAGATCTCCGATGCCCGCGCGAGTTTACGGCCCCCAATGGCTTCTGGTTCTCTTGGCCGTAACCAAGAGAACGAAAAGCTTTGCCCGAAAGGACCAAAGGCGACCGCGATGGCCTGGAGGGCCGCGGAAAGTTTGCGGTTGTGTCTGCGGGCGAAACATGCCTCGCCCGATTATTCCAAAGCATCCCCCTCGTTTCCCCTTTTTCAAAGGGTGAGGCGATGCCGGAAACTTTCGGGAGCGGATCCCCCCCTTTAGCAAGGGGGGGATTTATCCAACAGCAACACCGCTACTGCCACGGCCCCTCAATCCCGGTGAGTGCGCCGCCGCAGGCCGATATCCCCGGCCATGCTGCGGATCGCCATGCGCAGGCTGATCTCCAGGGCCGAGTTTTTCGAGTAGTCCGCCGGTACGAGGTTACTCACCCGGTTGTCCGCGATGAACCCCCAGGCGCGGCTCCATTTCTCCTCCCGCCCGGGGTCGTACACGCCGATCGCGACGCCCTGTTGCTTGCGGATGAGCGAGAAGCAGGGGATATCGGTGTAGCCGTCCCCGACGTAGATCATCTGACTCATCGGGATACGCATCTCCTCGCGGCTGAACCTTCGGTTGACCGCAAAGGGCTGGCTGTCGAACTCCGGTCCCACCAAGCCCTTCGATATCTGGAACAGGTAGCGGGTCTTGTCGGTGAAGCTGATTATGTTCCTGGGGAACAGGATTTCGCCGCTTTCCGGGTGGCAGTGGAAATCGCAGGACCAGATGCGTGTGAAATGGCGGCTGATCCGGGTGCTCGCCAGGATTTCGCGGATGCCGCTGGAGATGAGGTAGAATTCCAGCCGGATGTCGGGGTTCTCGGCCCGGGCGTAGGCGGCCAGCTTGTCGAAGATACGGGTGGCGCCCTCGTACATCCGCACGCTGCGGCCATAGGCGGCCAGGCGCTCCCGGGTTATTTTCTGGCCGTCCGGGCGCTCTTTCGAGGCCTCGATCATCGCATAGAGATAGGCCGGAATCGGGTCCCAGCCCTCGGCCACCAGCGGATCGACCCGGGTGCGCCAGAACTCCGGTGGGTCCACGCCCCAGGCCTCCAGAAAGCCCCAGGTGCTGTCCGGGGCCAGGGTGTCATCGAAATCGAACACCACGCCGATCAGGTCCTGCATGTGCTCCACTCCCCTTTCATTCCTGCTCCAGAAGCCGAATGAACTGGCCCTCGTCCAGGACCTCCACGTTCAGTTTACGTGCCTTTTCGAGCTTGGAGCCGGGTTCGGCCCCCAGCACCAGGTAGTCGGTCCTGGCGCTGACCGAACCGCTCACCGTGCCCCCCAGGGCCTTGATCCGGGCCTCCGCCTCGCTGCGCGAGAACGAGCCGAGGGTGCCGGTGATGACGAATTTTTTCCCGGCCAGGCGCCCGGCGGCCGGGGCTTTCTCCGCCTCGTCCAGGGCGGTGCGGCAACCGGCCTCGCGCAGACGCTGTAGCTGAAGACGGTTTTTCTCCTCGGAGAAAAAGGCGCTCAGCGACGCGGCGATCACAGGGCCGATCCCCTCCACCGCGGCCAGCTCCTCGGCCGGACGGCCCTCCAGGGCCTCCAGCGAGCCGAAATGGCGGATCAGCAACTCGGCCACCGTGGCTCCCACGTGACGGACCCCCAGGGCGAAAAGCAGCCGCGCCGGGTGACGCTCCTTCGAGGTTTCTATCTCCCGGATCACGTTGGCCGCGCTCTTGTCGCCCATGCGCTCCAGGGTGGCCAGGTCCTCGGTCTTGAGGCTGTAAAGGTCGGCCACCTCGCGCACCAGGCCCGCGTTCGTGAGCTGTTCCACCAGGGCCGGCCCGAGACCCTGGATGTCCAGCGCCTCGCGGCTGCAGAAATGCTCGATTCGCTGGCGTATCTGGGCCGGGCAGGACAGGTTGGTGCAGCGCCGCACGGCCTCGCCCTCGGGCCTCACGGCCGAGGCGCCGCATACCGGGCAGTTTTCGAGGTGCTGCCAGGGCTTGCTGCCCTCAGGGCGGGCCTTGAGGTCCACTGCCACCACCTGGGGGATAATCTCGCCGGCTTTCTCGATCCAGACCCAGTCGCCCACCCGGATGTCCTTGCGCGCCACCTCCTCCTCGTTGTGCAGGCTGGCGTTGGAGACCGTGGTCCCGGCCAGGAACACCGGCTCCAGGCGCGCGGTGGGGGTGAGCGCTCCGGTCCGCCCCACCTGGACATCTATTGCTACGAGCCGGGTGCGGGCCTGCTCCGGGGCGAACTTGTAGGCCATGGCCCAGCGCGGGTGCTTGGCCGTGAAGCCCAGGCCCTCGCGGGCGGCCAGGTCATCCAGTTTCAGCACCACCCCGTCGATATTGTATTTCAGCTCATCCCGCCGCCTGTCCCACTCGCGGCAGTAGCCGAGCACGGCCTCGATCCCCTCGCAGCGCCGCCAGTGCGGGTCCACCGGCAGACCCAGGCTCTTGAGGTACTCCAGCACCTGGCTGTGGCTCTCGAAAGGCGGCAGGCCGGCGCTCTCTCCTCTCAGGACAAGCTGGTAGAGGAATACCTTGAGCGGGCGGAGTCTGGTTAGATTCGGGTCCAGAAGGCGCAGGCTGCCGGCGGCGGCGTTGCGCGGGTTGGCGAACGGCGGCTCGCCGTCCTCCTGGCGCTGGGCATTGGCCGCCTCCAGGCCGGCGCGGGTCATGTAGACCTCGCCGCGCACCTCGATCAGATCCGGAATCGCACCCCTGTCGGGCGCGCGAAGGGCCAGGGGCAGGCTGCGCACGGTGCGGAGGTTGGCGGTCACGTCCTCCCCCACGCGGCCGTCCCCGCGCGTGGCCCCCTGCACGAAGCGACCTTTCTCGTAGCGAAGGCTCACTCCGAGGCCGTCCAGCTTCAGCTCGGCCACATAGACCCGCGGGGTGTCCTCACCCAGACCGCGGGCCACCCGGCGGTCGAACTCGCGCAGGTCCTCCTCGCTGTACGAGTTGTCCAGGCTGAGCATCGGGGCGCTGTGGCTCACCTGGCTGAATCCCTCACGCGCCTGGCCGCCCACGCGTCGGGTGGGGCTTTCGGGCACTGCCAGCTCGGGGTGTGCCTCTTCCAGGCGCTCCAGTTCGTGGTAGAGCTGGTCGTATTCGTAATCCGCCACCAGCGGATCATCCAGCACGTAGTAATGGTAGTCGTAGAGGCTGAGCTGATCGCGCAGCCAGGCCGCCCGGGACTCGGGACCGGTGTCACTCATCCTGACCTCCGCTTCTGACAAGCACGCTGGCCGGAAGCCGTTTACTGAGACAGCCCTGCGCAGGCTTCGGGCCGATATATCTAAGTGAAAATTGTTCTTGGCCGCGGCGCTTGTCAACAGCAAGGCTCACCGGGGAGTCGCTCACCAGATACTGTAGCTTAACGCGGTGTAGATCATTAAGTCCTGGCGCTTGTAGGCCGGCACGTGCACCGGGGGGCGGCTGTTGTACTTGCCTTCCAGGTTTACCTTGAGGCTGAACGACTGGGTCAGCTCATTGCTGAGCGAGAGGTTGAAATTGATCAGGTAGGATTCGATCTTGTCCACCCGCGGCTGGTAGGTGAGGCTCTGCTCCAGGCGCGAGCGCGAATTGAAACGCACCTTGAGTTCCTGGATGGCCAGGTAGTGGCCGCGGGTGGTGCTGGACTGGCCGCGGAAATACTCGGTTATCGGGTTGGCGCCCAGGTTGAGGTTGAGCGTTACTTTCTTGGCCGTGAGCACCGCGATACCGGCGCCCAGGCCGGGGGCCACGCGCAGGTCGAGGCCGGCCTCGCGGTTGTGGTCCAGGTCGAGAGTGGTGAAATAGAAGAAGCGTGCGTTATGTTTCAGTTCGAGTTTCGAGCGCAGCGCCGCTTTCTGCGTTTTCTTCCCGCCCTCGATCGAGGCGTTGGTCGAAGTGGCCTCGGTTTTGAAATGTGTGCGCTCGCCCGCTCGCGCCAGGTTGAGGCTGCTGACCAGCGTGGTCTGGCTGCTGTTACCGCGGTTCAGGGTGTAACCCAGGCCGAGTCCCATTTCCCAGGGTTTTTTGGGGGGAGTGGGGGTGGGCGGAGCAGCCGGCTTGGGCGGCGACAGTGCCGGAGCCGGCCGGGCGGACAGGGAATCCAGGGCGTGCGAAAGTGAATCCGCGGCATGGGAGAGTGAATCGGCGGCGGCGCGCAGGCTGTCGAGGGCGGCGGTCGAGGGACTGGCTCCCTCCGTAATGGCCGCGAGCGGGTTTGACAGGCCAAGGCTCAGGAACAGGGACAGGAATACGGCAGGGCTAAAGGCTCGGAACATGGCTCTCTCTCTGGGCCGGCCGGCTGGCTGACAGCGGCCGCGTTTGGACGATTTACCTGCCCGGGACGGCCGGAAACCCATATATTGCAGGGTCCGGCACGGCCGCAACTCGAACGGCAGCGGGGGGCGTTGTCGGAATAGGGAGTCTCTCTCCGCACGGGAAACAAGATATTTTACGCCCGAGTCGCGGCCAGGTCAACCCCGATTGAAGGTTGATCGATTAACCCCATTTGAGGTATACTTAGGTGCCTTTCCGGCTATGTCTGACCGCCGGCGGGAACGCCCCGGTGGTGGTTGTCCGGCGTAAAGCCTCACCGGACATGCTTTTGACAGCCTGCAACGGCACAGGTATGGTAATTGCCTTTT
Organism: uncultured Gemmatimonadales bacterium; assembly: GCA_964386505.1. GTDB lineage: Bacteria > Gemmatimonadota > Glassbacteria > GWA2-58-10 > GWA2-58-10 > JAJFUG01. The sequence continues at coordinate 6,600 of CAYLSM010000050.1, read as the reverse complement.
AACTGACAACGGTTTCGAATTGAGGTGCGCATGACAATTCGATGGTTTTCTGGCATCAGACGCTCCGCAGGGGCGTTCTTTCTGGCTGTCGGGCTGGCCCTTTGCCTGACAGCGGCCGGGGCGGTGGCCGCGGTCCAGGTCCATCCGAGCGAGAGTGAACAGACCGCCGACCGTCTGAACCGCACGTTCATGCAGGTGGGCGAGTCGGTCACCCCGACCGTGGTGAGCATCATCTCCAGCCACCACACCGAGGCCCGCAGCAACGCCCGCCGCGGCGAGGCCGAGAGCCTGGGCAGCGGGGTGATAGTCTCGGCCGCGGGCTACGTGCTGACCAACAATCATGTGATCGAGGGGGCCGAGAAAATCCGGGTGCTGGTCTCCAGCGGACGCACCTATGAGGCCGAGGTGGTGGGCGCCGACTACACCACCGACCTGGCGGTGCTGCGGCTGCTGAAACTGGAGAGCGGCTCGCACCTGCCGGTGATCCGTTTCGGCGACAGCGACTCGTGCAAGATCGGCGCCTGGGTCCTGGCGATCGGCAACCCGATGGAGCTGGGCATATCGGTGACCGCCGGGATAATTAGCGCCAAAAGCAGACGGATAGATATCCTGAGCGACAACCCGCAGAACGTGCAGGGCAACGTGGACCAGTCGATCGAGAGTTTCATCCAGACCGACGCCGTGATCAACCCCGGCAACTCGGGCGGCGCGCTGGTCAACCTCAAGGGCGAGCTGATCGGTATCAACACCGCCATAGCCAGCAGCACGGGTGTCTACCAGGGCTACGGTTTCGCCATCCCGATCAACCTGGCCCGGCGGGTGATGGAGGACCTGATCTCCCTGGGGCGCGTGGTGCGCCCGGTGCTGGGGGTGCTGATCCAGACAGTGAACCCGGCCCAGGCGAGAGCGCTGGGCCTTCCCAGCCCACAGGGCGTGCTGGTTGAGGATTTCACACCGCGAACCGGCTCGCCGGCCGAGAGCGCGGGCCTGGAGCGGGCGGATGTGGTGCTGGCGGTGGACGGGCGCGAGGTGAGCGCCAGCCACCAGCTCCAGGAGGCAATCGCCAAGCACCGTCCGGGCGAGACCGTGCGGGTCAGGGTGTTTCGCGAGGGTAAAAACCTGGAATTCAGTGTCAAGCTGGGCAGCAAGGATATCGCCTCGGCCCGTCCCGAGCCGGCCGACTCCATCCCCCAGCCGCCGCATAACAGCAGCCTGGGCCTTCAGCTCAGGGGCATCACGGCGCGGGATGTGCGCGAGCTGGGCCTGGATGACCGCAGCGGCGTGCTGGTGGAGCAGGTCTCCGACGGCGGTGTGGCCCTGCGCGCCGGACTCAACGCCGGGGATGTGATCCTGAGGATCAACCGCAAGCCGGTGGGCAGCCTGTCCGAGGCCCAGGGCCTGCTGGACGGCCTGCCCGCGGGCTCGGCAGCGCTGATCATGGTGCTGCGCGGCGGGACCACGCATTTCGTGGGCCTGGAAATGCCCTGAATCAATACGGGGTTCTTAGAGAGAAAGTAAACCTGGAATGACCACCCGAAGCGTGAAATTCGGCGTGCGTTCGCGCCTGGTGCTGCTGATCACGGCCCTGCTGGCCGGGACCAGCGCCACCCAATTCTACCTGAACTGGCGTCAGCAGCAGGAGGTGCTCTCGCGCCTGGTGCTTCTCAATCACGAGATCAACCAGACCGTACGCGATATCGACCGCCAGATTCAGCAGCGCGCCAGCCGTCTGGCCGCCCCCATGCGCGCCGCCGATTCCCTGCCCGGGGAGAATGTTCCTGGCGTGAACGAGCAGGCCGCTGTCCGCCAGGAACTGGAGAATTTCATCCAGTTCGTGAACAACAATTTCGGCCGCATGCTCAGCGGGCAGGACCTGGAGCGGGCCATGCTCGAACACGTGGCCCGCCTGCGCCATCTGGCCGAGGCCGAGACGGCCGCCCCCGAGGGCTGGTCCTTTTTCTCGGTCACCCTCTCCGTGATGGACGAGATGAGCCGCAAAAGCCCGCGCTGGCACTACGAGATCAGCTCCAACCCGGCGATCCAGACCCCGGACAACATCCTGCAGGTCAGTATCCCGGTGATCGAGGAGGGCCAGGTCCGTTTCGTGCACATGCAGTATGAAATCTCGGATTTCCTGGAGCAGTTCCACCGTTTCCAGGTGACCAGCCTGCTGGTGACCCTCTCGGTCCTGGGCGTGGGCCTGACCATCGCCGTGCTGTTCGCCGGCCATTTCACCCGCCCGATACGCCGTCTGAGCGACAGTTTCAACCGCGTGGAGCAGGGCGACCTGGACTGCCGGATCGAGGTGGGGAGGCGCGATGAGATCGGCCAGCTGGTCGACGGGTTCAACCGGATGGTCGAGCGGCTCAAGCAGAACAAGGACCTGGAGAAAACCCTTTTCCAGCAGGAGCGGCTGAGCTCGCTGGGCGAGCTGGCCGCCGGGATCGCCCACGAGATCAAGAACCCGCTCAACGCCATCCGCTTGACCCTTCAGCACATGGGCGACAAGCTCAAGCTGGAATCCGAGGGCGACCGCGCCCTCTGGGAACGCTACAGCCCCAATATCCAGCGCGAGGTCACCCGCCTGACCAAGATCGTGGACACGTTCCTGAATTTCTCGCGCATGAGCAAGCTGGAGCGCTCGCCGGTGGACCTGAACGCCCTGGTGGAGGAAGTGCTGACCCTGCTGGCCCGGGATGCCGCCGACCGGGGAGTGCGGGTGGAGACCGAATTTTCGGCAGGCAGCCTGATCAAGAACGTGGACCCGGAAAAGATCAAGACCGTGCTGCTCAACCTGGTGATCAACGCGATCCAGGCCATGCCCTCGGGCGGACGGCTGACAGTACACACGGTGGGCGGCCCCGGCGCCCCGGCCCGGATCACCGTGGCCGACACCGGCTGCGGGATCGCCCCGGAGAACCTGGAGCGTATCTTCGACCTTTTCTACTCCTCCAAGGAGAACGGCTCCGGTCTGGGCCTGCCCATCGTGAACAACATCGTGCTCGACCACGGGGGCGAGATCAAGGTCAAGAGCAGCCTGGGCACGGGCAGCGAGTTTACGGTAACCCTACCCTGAGGTAAGCCGGAATGAATGTCAGAATAAACAAAGCCGCGGTGCGGATCCTGATTGTAGAGGATGATTTCAGCCAGCGCGACATCCTGGCCCAGATCCTGAGCGACGAGGGCTACAGCGTGGAGCAGGCCGCCGGGGGCGAGGAGGCGGTGGCCAGGCTGGGCAAGGAGAAATTCCAGGTGGTGATTACCGACCTCAAGATGCCGGGCAAGGACGGGCTGGAGGTGCTGCGCGCGGCGACCGAGGCGGACGAGTCGACTCTGGTGGTGCTGATGACTGCTTACGGCACGGTGGAAACCGCGGTCCGGGCGATGAAAGCCGGGGCCACAGACTATCTGACCAAGCCGTTGAATAAGGATGAGCTTTTGATCGTCCTTGAGAAAGCACTGAAGAACAGTCACCTGGCCCAGGAAAATATCAGCCTGCACCGCGAGCTGGAGAGCCGCTACCGTTTCGACCGCATCATCGGGGCCTCGCCCGCGATGAACGAGGTCTACCGGCTGATCGGCAAGGTGCTGGACAACAACTCCACCGTGCTGGTGAGCGGCGAGAGCGGCACTGGCAAGGAGCTGGTCGCCCGGGCGATCCACTACAACGGCGCGCGGCGCGGCGGCCCTTTCGTGGCTGTCAACTGCGGGGCGATCCCGGAGAACCTGATCGAGAGCGAGCTGTTCGGCCACGAGAAAGGCTCGTTCTCCGGGGCCACCGGCAGGCGGATCGGCAAGTTCGAGGCGGCCGATGGCGGCACGCTGTTCCTGGACGAGATTTCCACCCTGCAGTACGACCTTCAGGCCAAGTTCCTGCGGGTGCTGCAGGAGCGCGAGTTCGCGCGCGTGGGTGGCGACCAGACCCTCAAGGTGGACGTGCGCATAATCACCGCCACCAACCAGGATCTGCGCCAGCTCGCCGCCGAGGGGCGGTTCCGTCCCGACCTGTTCCACCGGCTGAACGTGGTCAACATCAACCTTCCTCCCCTGCGTGCGCGCAAGGCCGATATTCCGCTGCTGGTGCGTTCGTTCCTGGACAAGTACGCCCGGCAGTACGAGCGCGAGGGCCTCTCTGTCAGCGTGGATGCGGTGGAGGCGCTGGCCGGATACGACTGGCCCGGCAACGTGCGTGAGCTGGAGAACCTGATCGAGCAGCTGGTGGTGCTGGCCGATGAGCCCAGGATCACGTTGGAACAGTTGCCGGGATATGTTTTCGGCGAGGGAGAAAGCCTGCCCGGGATGCAGTATGAGGCGCAGTCCGGCCAATCAATGCCAGCAGAACAGCCACCGCGCGCGGTCCAACGGACCGAGTCCCGTGAGGAGGCTGCCGGCTTCCGTCTTCCCGCCGGCGGGGTGAAAATGGAGGAGGTGGAAAAGAGCCTTCTGCTGCAGGCCCTGGAGCAGTCCGGCGGCCGTCTGGTGGGCGCGGCGCGGCTTCTTGGGATCAGCTACAAGACCTTGCAGTACAGGATTAAAAAGTTCGAAATCGACGTGGAAGGGATGAAGCCTTGATAGTGCAAGCTTTGTAATGTAAGTTTGCTGGCTGAAATTTCACCCTTCACGATTTTCCGGTCAATGCTCTTCAGGAGGTATTGCCTTGCGTGCTTTCATTCTGGCTCTGGCGGCGATAATGGCTTTCATCACGGTGTCTTCGGCGCAGACGGTTAAAATTGGTTACGTGAAAGTGGACATGCTGCTGAATGAATTCTCCGATTTCAACAATGCTCAGGTGACTTTACAGACAGAGGCGCAGAAATGGCAGGCCGAGCTGGAAAAGTACAAGAAGGATATTTCGGCCATGCAGGAGAATTACCGGCAGAAAGCCTCGCTCGTCAGCCCCGAGAAGCAGCGTGAGATGCAGGCCGAAATGATGCAGAAAAACCAGGAAGCCCAGAAATACCAGCAGGATATCTTCGGGCCGGACGGCGTGGCTGAAAAGCGTAAGAACTCGCTGATGGCGCCAATCAACGACAAGGTCAACAAGGCGATTGAGACCGTGGGCGCGCGCGACAAGTACACCATTATCCTGAATGCGGATGTCCTGCTGTACGCCGCGGACGGGACGGACGCCACGGATGACGTTCTGAAAGTGCTGCAGTCCGGCGCCGCCGCCCCCATCGCCGCCCCTGCGGCTGCCAAGCCCGGTGCCGCCAAGGCCGGCGCCGCCAAGCCTGTAGCCCCCGGCGGGCCGAGGCGCTGACTGCCGCTACGCGGCAGCACTGAATGCGAATCAGGTTTACAAAACAGAAGGGGAGGGAACCCGAGAGCGGTTCTCTCCCCTTTCTTCATTCCTCGGCCTGACTTCCGCTCAGAACTCATCCACCCGGCTGACTTTGCCTTGATCAAAGGTGATTATCAGAATCTTCATGTCCGCTCCCTCGTACTGCCATTTCTCGACAGGTGGAGTCTGGTCGAGGTCCACTTTCTTGGTTTTCGGCTCACCCTTGATCGCGAAGACAGTCTGACGGTCCATGCCGGCCACGATCTGGCCGTTCTGAGCCGCGGCCTTGAACTCCTCCGGGATCCTGTTCTGGGCTATGTCCTGTTTCAGCGCCGACACGTCGAGCAGCGGCGACAGGAACCGCGACAGGCTGTCCACGTTGATGTCCGCTTCCACGATGTCGCGGCTGAAACGCAGGTTGACCCGGGAGCCGCCAGGGGCGTGGCTGTTCGAACTTTTGTTGCTTTCCTCGAGCTGACGCTGGAATTCGCTTTTGGTCAGGCCGGATATCAGGTTGTCGCCCAGTGTGCCGTAACCGCCGCCGTTGAGATGGATTTCCATGTGCTTGCCCTTGAGCTTCACCGTGGTCACCACTGCGGCCTCATCCACCGCGATCCCGATCCCGTGGTCCTTGATCTCCCGGGTAACCGCCTTGTTGCTCCAGGTCCCGTCCGCGTTCAGGTCGATCCCGTCCTTATAGGCCGGGAACACTACCTTGGCGACCAGCTTTTTGTTCATCAGGATGCTTTCCAGCTTTTTCTGGCACTCCGACTTCTGCTGCTCCGACAGCTCGCCAAAAGCTTGACCGCTTAACGAAAACAGAAAAGCCGACAGGAAAACACTGACAACATGCCGGAACCGGAGCGTGAACATGACAGTCTCCAAAAAGTGAGATGTAATAGACCAACGACCCGGGAACGACAGAGCTACATCACCCGCAACAGCAAACGGACGAACAGTGTGCCGGATTATATCAGCAGTACGGCGAATCTGCAAAATAATTCCATCCTGTAGAGCGGATGGTCAATAACCCTCCTTTTCAAGGCTGCGCCGCAGTGGCGGTTAAGGGTGATAAGCCGGAAGTACTTCCAGTGACAGAGGAGCCGGTTTATATTCTGCCAGTTGCTTTTAGGTTTGACTTTTCTGAATAATTGGATATTCACTCCACTGGGTGGATTCTGCGACCGGAGAAACAGTCTGATGTTTAGGCCGGCTCATCGACAGCTCAAAGACAGGAGGCAGGCTATGCAAGAGGTCAACCGGCGAGGGGTTGTCAGGCAGGCGGCCGCGGGCGGGGGCGGAACTTTCCCCGCCGCGTC
>CAYLSM010000049.1:0-24122 GCA_964386505.1 uncultured Gemmatimonadales bacterium | reverse complement strand
TGGGACAGGATCAAGGCAGGCAGGCTCAACAGGCCGAGAACAGACAGAAGGGCGGCGGTTTTTTTCGCGTACATGATCGCTCCTTTCAGGTGAAATACAGTGGACTGGGCAGGCTTTCCTAAAATTTACGTGATCACGGTAGAAGACGTAATTATCTAACGATTCAGCCCAGGCCGGCGATATCGGCCAGGGTGCCGTCGATACACACCAAGGTCTGGGCCAGACGGTCGCTGCGGCCGGGCTTGAGAAGACTGAACTCCTGACGGAGTCCGCGCAGCTCGACCGCATACTCGGCGCGCGATGAGGCGCTCATGCGCTCCAGGTAGACCGGTGGCCCCGGAGCGGCCGGGTTCTCTTTCCAGATCAACGGCTCCAGCATGATGTCCCCGTCGCCGGGCTTGAACTCCACGCGCGAGAAATAGGCGTTTTCGCCCCGCGTGTACAGATCGCACAGGCTCGCCAGGCAGACTCCCTCAGCCTGGTACACCGCGGCCACCGAGTCGGCCAGGGCCTTTTCCGGACTGATCCTCGGCGCGCTCAGCACCCTCGCCCCGGTACGCCAGGCCACCTCTTCGGAGGGGTTGGCAAAGGGGCGGTAAAAATACTCGCAGGCAGAGCCACCCTCGGCGGCCAGACGGCCCAGGGCCCCGGCCGAGCCCAGGCCGCAAGGTACGAACCAGCGCAGACGGTCCCAGTGCTGTGGGGGCTCCATCAGTACACCGCCCAGTGAGCCGAACGCGCAGCCCAACTGATGGATTATCTCCGAGCGCCGTCCGCGGCTGGCCGAAAGCTCTTTCACCTCCACCATGTAGTCCACCGCGGCGGCGATCCGTTTAAGGTGCTCGAACTCCTGCGGATCATCCACACGCAACCCCCAGGAGGCCTGGCCGATTGTCCACTCCGGGCGGGCGGCGCGGATGTAGTCGGCGGTGCGGACCAGGATCTCGGCGTGATACTCGGCCGGGGACAGCCGTTTGCATTTTTCGCATTCGCAGCGCCCCTGGTCGGCGGACTGCAGACTCACCCCATCCAGGCCCCAGACCGGGTCGAGGTGGAAATCGATCACCCGGCGCATCCAGTCCCAGGCAGCGGTGCTCTGAAGGCACATCGCCTGCGGGTTGTTCCCGCCGGCTGTGACCTCGGGCACCTTGCGGATCACCTCCTCGAAGCCCCAGCTGTAGACCCCGAGCCCGGCCATTATTTTAACGCCGTGGCCGTGGGCCGCCTCCACGTAAGTTTTCAGCATCCCGGCCCGCGCCGGGTCGATCACGTTCTCGAACGGCACCGGCCAGTCACGCGAACGGAACAACCCCCAGACACAATCATGGTTCAGGCCCCACTCCGCCTCGGTGGCCAGGAATGCAAGCTGGTCACGCAGCAGCGTCTCATCCCAGCGGATACATGGCCAGGAGTCGTTCGGGGTCGGCTCTGAGGCCAGGTCACGCAACCAACCCACCGAGACCCGGTACTTGAACGCGGTCTCTGGGTCCGGCCTGTTCAGCGCCAACGTGCCGTCGCCGCGGCCGCAGGCCCCGAGGCTCAGCGCCCCCAGCCCGGCCGCAGCCGATCGCACGAGCATTTCTCTGCGTCTGATATGCGCCTCCGTATCTGAGGAGTCATCCGCTCTGTGCGGTTTCCATCAAATCTACGTATAATAATTTATCCATCCGCACGCTCCGCGCCAGCATTATTTCAGAGCGTTCTCTCCCCTGTGCAGCCTTGCCAGAGGCTTAAAGAAGATTATATTTCAGAATGACGGCAGTTGCGGGCAGTGCCAAAGCTCAAGCGTACCGTACCGAAAGGAAACGAACATGGACAAGCACCTTATCCTCTGCGTTCATATCACCAACCGGGTCCAGAAAGCCCAGGAAGTGCAGCAGCTTTTCACCAGCTACGGCAACAACATCAAGACCCGCCTGGGCCTGCACGAGGTGAGCGAGACACTCAATTCCAAGGCCGGCGTGATCATCCTCGAAATGGTGGGTGACGAGGCGAAGTTCGACCAGTTGGCCGCACAGCTCGACGGGATCGAGGGTGTGGAATGCCATAAGGTGGTGTTCACGCACCAGAAATAAGGCCGCAAAGGCGGCTTAGAGATGCAGGTACAGGGAAACTAAAGGGGACATCCCGGACTGCGGGCTGTCCCCTTCTTTTTTAAGACAGTTCTGTCAAACTGCCGGATCAATCGATCTTCTCGTAGACCTTAACCTCGGCCGGCCTTTCCAGCAGAGGCCCCACCTTGCCGAGGAACCCGGTCAGGTGCGGAGTGGCCAGGTGCTCGTCCAGCTTGGCGCGGCTGGCCCAGGTCTCGTGGAACATGAACACGCTGCCGTCCTCGCACAGACGGTGCAGGTTGTAGTTGATACAGGCGGCCTCGGCACGGGTGGGCGGGATCAAGGCCCGCATCAGGGCTTCGGCCTCAGCCTCCTTGCCTTTCTTCACGCTGATCACTGCCAGCACAACCACGGGCTGGTCTTTCATCTTCCGGCTCTCCTTACGGTTATCGTCCCCGGATGAACTGCTGTCTCCGGCGCCTCGCAGTCCGCCTGCCGCGCCGCAAAGCATAAATAACAACTCACCGCCGCGGGGACAACTCTTTCCTTGCGCGCGCGCCCACAAAAAGAATCTCCCGGCAGTCGAACACTGCCGGGAGATTCTTATCTTACCGCAGTTACGGCCTATAAGGAGCAACTCCCCGGCCGGACTGCAACAATGGGGTGAGCGATGGGACTTGAACCCACGGCCACATGGGCCACAACCATGTGCTCTACCGACTGAGCTACGCCCACCATGTAGTCGAATGGTACAAAAATATAAAACCTCTGAAAAGAACTGTCAAGTGAAGTGGCGCTCATTCGGCGCGATCGAGCCGGGTCAGCCTGTCACCCGGAGCCACCCACCCACCCTGTATCACGGCGGCGAACACACCCTCGCGCGGCATGATACAATCGCCGGCACTGTAGTAGATCGCGCAACGGCTGTGGCATTCCTTCCCGATCCGGGTGATGCGGAGCCGCACCTCTCCGGCAGTCAGACAGTCGCCAGGTTGCAGCGCGGTCAGATCGACCCCGCGGGTGACCAGGTTTTCGCCGAACGCTCCCGGCTCAAGGGGCAGGCCGCTCCGGGCACGCATGGACTCGATGCTCTCCTCGGCCAGAAGGCTGACCTGACGTTCTCCCGGCCCGGCATGGGCATCTCCCTCGATACCGGAGCCGACGATAAAAAGTGCGCTCGTCACTTCGCTTTTAGCCATCCCGCGGCGCGGGCTGGTGCAAACCGCAACCACTTGCCCGTCATTCCGCACATCTTCTTTTGATTTCAATATTTAATAACCTCTGTCTAATCTTGTTTCTCAACCGCCGATCTGTGTCATCGCCCGGCCCTCCAGGCCGGCGAGCTGCTCGGCCGGAGGGTGCGCCTGTGGCTTCAGGTGCATAGCGTCGCGGATCATCCCGGCGATCCGCTCATCCGAGGCGCCCTCGCGCAGGGGACGGCGAAAATCGGCCACGGCGGGAGAGAACAGGCAAAGCTTCAGCGCCCCGTCCGCGGTCAGGCGCAACCGTGAGCAATTGTCGCAGAAATGTCCTGAAAGGGCCGATATGAAACCCAACCGTCCGGGGCCATCCCCCACCCGCCAGTAGCGGCTGACCACTCCGCCCGGCGCTTCGGCCTCCAGGGCTGTCAGATTGAATTTGCTTTCGATTCGCTGTCGCGTTTCTTCTCCCGGCACGAAACCATCCGTTTTCCAGGGGTTGGCCGTAAAAGGCATATATTCGATAAATCGCACTGTGAGTGGCAGACGGTGAGCCAGCGCGGCGAAATCCAGCACCTCGTCGTCATTCACCCCCCGGATTACCACCATGTTGAGCTTCACGCTGTCGAAACCCGCCTCCAGGGCCGCCCGGATTCCCTCCAGCACCGCACCATGCCCGACGTTGCGGCCGGTGATCCGGATAAAACGCTCCGGGCGCAGACTGTCCAGGCTGACATTGACCAGGTCCAGGCCGGCTCGGCGCAGTTCGCCCGCGCAACCGGCCAGGTTGGTGCCGTTGGTGGTCAGGCCCAGGGTGTGCACTCCCTCGATAGCACGCAGAGAGTTGATCAGGGCCGGCAACGCCGGGTGCAGCAGGGGCTCGCCCCCGGTGAGACGGATCTTGGTCACTCCCAGACCGGCGAAAATGCGGGCCAGACGGAGTAATTCCGGGTCGGAAAGCAGCTCACGGCCGCTTTTCGGCCGGAAGCCACCTGTCGGGCGGCAATAAAAGCAGCCCAGATTGCAGCGCTCGGTCACCGACAGGCGCAGGTAATCGTGCACCCGTCCGAACGCATCGGTCAACCCGCTTTCAGTCCTCAAGCTTATGCCCTGGCAAGTGTGAGACTGCGTACTCGACTTATATGTCAATTTACGTCCACAGGGCCGGAGGGACAAGAGCCTGGCCGCTATTCAGATTAACGCGCAGAGGCAGGAGTTTGTAACACTGGCGGGATCTCATGCGGGACAAAGGTTCTCAGCCGCCGGACAGCACGCGGCCTATCACCTGTTGCATGCTTTCGTATTCGTAGGGTTTCTTCAGCCTTCCGGCGAAACCATGGGCAATGTAATCCGAAATCACCGGATCATTGGAGTAGCCGCTCGACACCAAAGCGCGCACCTGGGGCTGGATCGATTTAAGACTCTTCAGCGCCTCGAGTCCGCCCACTCCCGCCGGGACAGTCAGGTCCAGGATGACAAGATCGAAGGGTCGGCCGGTCTTGAGAGCCGCAGAGTACAGGCGTTGAGCCTCCAGGCCATCCGCGGCCTCCTCTACCTCCAGCCCCATCAGTTCGAGCATCCCACGGGCCACCTTGCGGACCCCGCTCTCATCGTCCATCACCAAAGCCCGCTTTCCGCTGAACAGCAATATTTCCGTCTTGTCGATTTGGTTTACCAGCGAGGTCTTTTCCAGCCACGCACTCAGCGCCGGAAGCCAGAAACGGAAAGACGCACCATGACCGATCCGGGAATGGACCTCGATCTTCCCGCCGTGCTTCTTGATTATGGAGTAGCAGGTGGCCAAGCCCAGGCCGCTGCCCATCTGCTTGGTGGTGAAATATGGGTCGAATACCCGTTCCTGGTGCTCTGGCGATATACCTATCCCCTCATCGCGCACCTCGACCAGGAGAAAACAACCGGCTCCAAGCGGCGGCTGTTCCTCCTCCAGCCTGACATTCCTGGCCGAGATATATACCCGCCCGCCTTTGGGCATGGCCTGCACCGCGTTGATAACCAGGTTGTTCAGCACCTGGCTGATCTGTCCAGTATCCGCCTCCACCGGCCAGAGGTCATCTGGAATCATATAGACGGCTTTGACGTTGGTCCCCCGGATGGAAAAATCGACGGTTTCGTGCAGCAGCCGGGCCAGAGAGGTCTTTTCCTTCACCGGGGATCCGCCACGGGCGAAAGTCAGCAACTGCTGAGTGAGGTCACGCGCCCGGAAGCCGGCCTTTTCGGCCTCCTGCAGAATGTCAAGCAGGCGCGGTTGGCCATCAACCATTATCCGCGCCAGTGAGATATTCCCGATGATCGAGGTGAGAATGTTGTTGAAATCGTGGGCTATCCCGCCGGCCAGTGTGCCCAATGACTCGATCCGGGCGGCTTTCTGTATTTCCTCCTCCAGCCTTCTCTGTCGGGTGACATCCCGGAAAACCAGGACCACTCCGACAATGTTATCATCGGCATCGCAAATCGGGGCCCCGCTGTCGGCAATAGCATACTCCCGGCCATCCCTGGAACACAGGATAGTGTGGTTGGCCAGACCGATCACACGGTTCTCGCGCAACACTCTCGACACCGGGTTTTCTACAGACTGGCGCGTATTCTCGTTGATTATCCTGAATACCTCCTCCAACGGACGGCCGGTTGCCTCCGCCTGTTTCCAGCCGGTCAGGCTCTCGGCCACCGGGTTCAACAACGAGATTAACCCCTCGCGGTTGGTGGCGATCACGGCGTCCCCGATACTGCTCAGAGTCACTGACAGACGTTCTTTTTCCGCCGCCAGGGCCTGCTCTGCCTCTTTACGGGCCGTGATATCTCGTCCCACTCCGAAAATCAGCATCCGCCTGCCGATACTGGCCGGAGCCACCGCCAGATCGAGCAGTTTACGTTTGCCGTTCACCTGGAAAACCGCCTCGACCACCCGGCCGTTTTTCCAGAGACGGGACGGCTGTCCGATAACAGACGCCAGCTCATCACCGTTACTCAGAAAAGAGAAAATACTGTTCTTTTTCAGCTTCTCCCGGGACGATTCCAAAAATGCCGATGCGGCCAGATTACAATCGGATAACACTCCATTCCTATCCATTAAAATTATTGGGTTCAGCGTTTTCTCATAGATTGTTTTATGTCTTCTTTCGCTATCCCGCAGCGACTTTTCCGCTTTTTTCTGCTGGGTCGTGTCGATGGCCAGTTCGAGACGGGCCTCCCGTCCATCCGGCCAGCTTATCAGGCGGTCGGTGATCAGGAAATGACGGCGCAGCTTACGGTTGTACTGCTCCCATTTCAACGGGATGCCGGCCAGTTTTTTGACCTGCTCGTTATTACAGAAACCGCAAGGCGCCGAGAAGCTCTGCAGTACATTGTAACAGAACTTTCCCACCGGATCGTAACCCAGGATGTCCCTCAGGTAACGGTTGACGAACAGCACTTCGAAGGTGTTGATATCGATGGCATAGATCGGCTCGTTGATACTGTCGAAGATTGAGGTCAACTGCTCCCGCTCGCGGATCAACCTGCGTTCCGCGGTCATTCTTTCGGTTATATTCTCGAACATCAGGACAACATTAGGCAACAGGATGTCCTGCCGGATCCGCAGGCGGAAATATCGCGGCGCCTGGCGTGGACCCAGTTCCACCATGCAATCGAACGGTATCTGGAAATCCAAGATCGGGAATGCGGAGGGCCGGGTGTAGATCCTTACGGCCCTGAATTCGGCCTGCCCCGAAAACGTGGTGAACCCGACATGGTTGTGCTTCTCATAGATCGCATCATAATCCATGGTCTTCAATTCCACCAGCTCGCGTCCGCCGGGGTTTTCTGTCACCCGCAGCCGCAGCCAGCCTCCCACTCTTTCGGCGGTCACCTCGTATTCACGCCCAGGCTCCAGGGACGCCTCACGCCGGACAGTGTCTACTGATTGCCTTTGGATGCTGAATATCCGGTTGTCCACCGAGCCGCAGCAGAAACAGTATCCGACCCGGTCGGGCGGAGTGTGCCGTCCGGCCGCCGAACCCGAGATCACCGCCGACAGATCGCGGATTAAAGCCGGGTTCTCGGGAGTGCGGATCGTATAAACCAATTTCACATCCTCTGTCGCTCCGCCGAATTCCTGCTCTGTCATCAGATAGCAGTCGTGTTCCGATTCCAGGTGCTGGGGGTGCGAAATGGCGAGCTGTCCGTCAAAGGGCTTGATCTCCCAGCCTTGGCAGCCCCTTGTCATTTGAGGACGCCAGAAAGTGCCAAGTTCGGCGGGCGAGCCCGGTCCGCGGTAGCGCAGGACCCAACCCTCATCCGGGCAGGACTGACGGGCGTACTGGCGGCTGATTCTCTCCAGGTAGGATTTGACAAGCTCGGCGGCTGAATTACCGATCAGATCGGACAGCGGGGCTTTAGCTGCAGCCAGTTTCTCCACCTCTTCATCGACCAGAAACATATCGCCGCTGTAATTGACGATTCTCAACTGCCGGTCAAACTGTATTTCGGGCATCCGTATCGCCGCGCGGATGGTTTGAAGGGCCCTGTTGGTCTTCTCTCGCTCTTCGATCGAGCTTTTGTAGCGTGCCTGGAGCGAGTCCAGCTCTTGCTCCGTCCGTTTCAGCCGTGCCAGAAGGGCCGCCTGGTTTTTTCCGTGACATTCTTGAGGTTCTGGCTTTTCTGCCATGTTTCAGCCCTCGACATACGGCGGAAATGGGCACAATGACCGGTAACGCCTCTTAATTGCTTCACTCACAAGCTGCAACGGCTGCAGCCTGTTTGCGGAAGCGGGAAACGGTCAGTGCCGAAACAGGAAGGAGTAACATTTTTTAATTTATAATTTGACAGTTTCACTGTAAAGGATACCCATAAACAATATCGGCCAAACTTCTCCTGAATGAAGCTATAAAACCTACTAATTAATGTCATCAGGCCACTGCCGATATCGCATTAACGACATTAATCATGAATAAAATAACAACGGGGCGCCGACAGTTACTCCATCGACACCCCGTATGTGCGGTTCATACTGCTTTGTAGAGCTGATAGATGCATACTCTTCACACTTTATAGCCAGGGCCGAGTTCGATTGGCAATTTCCTAAACGATTCTTCCCTGCCGCAGTGTTGTTCGTTCTCGACCGGCCTAACTGACAGTTGCCTTCCGGTCAGACTGAATTCCAATGCGGTCTTTCGAGCCGTGTATCAGAACTCCTTGAAATCCTCTTCGTCCAGCGGGATCAGTGCCTGTGCTGCTGATTTAGCAAGGCTCCTGCTGTTTTTCCCGTTCCCGTTACCGTTTTTTGCTCCACCGTTTGCACCTTTCCGATGATAACCGTTCCCATCATGTATCGTACTGGCCAGAACCATTCCCGCAGGCTCGGCTGCCCGGCTGCTGACTGCCATACGCCTATCTTTCGCCGCAACCGCTTTGGCATGCCGCTGCGGCGAGGCAGCCGGACGCCTGTTCGCATTTCCGTTCCAATCCAGCCTGAACTCAGCCAGCATGTGATGGAGTTCCTCCGACTGGCTGTTCAGTTCCTCGGCTGCACTGGCGCTTTCCTCTGAATTTGAGGCGTTGCTCTGTGTGACCTCGTCCAGCCTGGAGACCGCGGTGTTGACCTGCTCGATACCCTGGGATTGCTCCCTGGCGGCATTTGCTATTTCGGAGATCAACTCGTTGGTCTTCGAGGCGCTGGCGGCGATTTTACCCAGAGCCGAGGCGACCTCGGAAGTGATGAGCACGCCATTCTCGGCGTTCCTGACCGCACCCTCGATCATCTGGGCTGTGTTCTTGGCCGCCTCGGCGCTGCGCTGCGCCAGAGAGCGCACCTCCTCGGCCACCACGGCGAAGCCCTTGCCCGCGTCCCCGGCCCGGGCCGCCTCAACCGCTGCGTTCAGGGCCAGAAGGTTGGTCTGGAACGCGATCTCGTCGATGGTCTTCACTATTTTGGCGGTCTCATCGGACGAGGTCTTAATACGGTCGATAGCCTCGACCATTTTGTTCATCGCTCTCTGACCCTCCTCGGCCGAAATCCGGGATTCGAGCGACAACTCTTTGGCCTGATTCGCGTTGTCCGAGTTCTGACGGGTCATGGAGGACATCTGTTCGAGACTGGCCGAAATCTCCTCCAACGCGCTGGCCTGCTCGTTCGCTCCCTGCGCCAGACTCTGGCTGCCGGAGGATATCTGGGTGCTGGCGGAATTAACCTGCTCCACCGCCTCGGACACCTGCATCAGGGCTTCCTCAAGTGATTCGATAGTCGAGTTAATGTTGTCCTTGAATTCCTCGAGCTGGCCGCTGAATGTCCCGTTTACCCGGTTGGTCAGGTCCTTGTCGGAGGCAGCCGCCAGCACCGCAGCCGCCTCGCGGATCGGGTTTACAATGGCCTCGAGCAGGTTGTTGATGCCCTTGATGATGCTGGCGTATTCGCCCTGGTGATGGCCGGCTTCGGCCCTGGCCTCCAGGTTGCCGTCCAGCGCTGCCCGGGTCAACCCCGAGACCTCGCTGTTCATCGATTTAAGACTCTCCACCATCCGCACCATCGCTTTGCCCAGGACATCCCGCTCCGAGGTGACCTGCACCTCGACCGAAAGGTCGCCGTTGGCGATATGCTCCGAGGCCTGGGCCTTCTCGCTCAGTGCCTGCTGCATCTTGCGGAACGAATCAGCCAGCATTCCCACCTCATCCTGACGCTGGATGGCGATTTTTTCGCTCAGGTCGCCCTCTGCGATCGAGCCGGCGATACGGGTGAGTTCGCCCACCGGCCGGGTGATCATACAGGTGAGTTTCCAGGCCAGCACCAGCCCCACTACCAGGGCCACGACCAGTCCGATTATCATTATGAAGGAGGATGAATGAAGTGAAGTGTCGGCCAGATCAGCCACCTTGACCGTATTTTCCAGTCCCTGCCGGGCCTGGGCCTGGACATCCTCCAGCACCTTGTTGGCCGCAACCGTGCGTGCCTGGGTCAGACGGGAGAGCTCGGCCCAGCTATCGGCCAGTTCCTTGGTGTCCCTGCGGTAATCGGCCAGTGAGGTCCGGATGATCCGAATCTGATCCAGGTTAACCTGTTGACGCGTGATCCCCTGCAGCTCATTCAAATCCTGGTTGATCTGGTCGAATTTCGCGGCGGCAGCCAGCACAGGAGCCTCATCGCGCAGCACCTCGGCCTCGAGGACTGCTGTCCGAATGTCTGCGCCCAACTCATCGACCTCATTGACAAGATTGAGCTTGTGCAGGCGCTCTTTCAGCTTGGCTGCGCCCAACCCCTTATCCATTTCCTCTCGCAGCATCCGCTCCTGATCCTTCAGGAACTGGGTGCAGTTTTCCACGTACAGCGCAGCAGCCGCTTTCAGCCTGACTCGCACCTTGTCCACCTCCTGCAGCTTGCTTATCGACTGGTCGGCCAAGCCTTCATATTCATTTATACTTTTCTGTATCGCTGCACTGGACTGCGCGAAATCTCCCAGGTGCCTCGAATTCTTTCCGAGTTCATCCGCCTGCTGGAGAAGTTTATTGACCTCGGCCAGTCCGGCCCGGCTCTCATTCAGATATTTCTGGTCATTTGAAAGCGCAAAACTTCGCATTCCGAGCATGGCGCTCTGCCAGTTGCGCTCCAGCGAATTGGCCAGAGTCACCTCCGGCATGAATTCACGATTGAGGATCCTCGACTCTCGCCCCACACGATTCATGTTCCAGACAGCCATCGTTCCGAGAAGAATCGCTACCAGAACCAGCGCTCCGAAACCGCCACAGATTTTTGTCCCGAGCCGTTTGTTGAGGTTCATGAAATCCTCCGATGACTCCCGCTTTTGCTTTCTTCCGACCGTTGGTAAGCATCGTCCTATACAGGTCCACTGCCATGATTCACTCCAGATAACTCTCAGCGCAACCAGCTATCAGCTCTTCCTCCAGACGGGATATGGTGCCCAGAAAGGTCTTCATGTCGAGCGGTTTCGGGAAAAAGGCGTATACTCCACAGTCCTCAGCCCTGGACTGACTGTTGATACCGGTCAGTCCGGTCAGCATTATCACCCTGGTCTGAGGGTTAATTTTCTTTATCTCCCGGATGACCTCCAGACCGTCCATTTCACCCATTTTGAAATCCGTAACCACCAGATTGTAGCCACCTTTACGGAATGCCTCGATCGCGCGGCCGGGACTGCTGAACTGGCGGTTGTTGAATTTAAACAGATCGAGCGCCCGGCTCATCACTTTCAGGCAGCCTTCATCATCGTCTATCAGCATGATGCTCAAGCCGTGCTTCATTTTTTCTACCTTCTTGGCGGTTATTATTTGAGTTTGCATTGCCATTTGATCTTCCTCCTCGTCTATTTGTGCTCTGTATTCTGGATATACAAGAATGATGCCAGTTAAGTACTATCACTTTATCTATTCAGAACAGCCAGTGCGCTATGGATATAACAAAAAGAAAGCCCGTGGAGAGTCTCCACGGGCTGATCATTTAATAACCATTGGTTAATTTTTAACCGGTTGAATAATAACCACTCAGGGATCGCCCAGTTTGCTCCTCAAAGTATTGCGTGTTATGTCCAAATATTTAGCTGCCAAGGTTTTATTGCCATCAAACATGTCCAATACATGCTGCGTGATCTTTTTTTCCAAATCAACGAGTTTACAGCTTTCCTCTGGAAATGCTATTTCCAGAAAGGCTCTCTGACTTCGTGCCCCGCAGATATGCTCAGGGATGTCCTGCGGGCGCAGGAAACGCAGGTGCTCCGGATGAACCTGAACATCATCATGAAGAAGCACGACCCGCTCTATGGCATTCTGCAGCTCTCTGACATTGCCGGGCCATTCGTGCTCCATGAGCAGATTGGCTGCCGCGGGGTCGATATCCTTGAAATGGCGCTTTTTCTGCTCTGACAGACGCCGCAGGAACATCTCGGCCAGCGGCATTATGTCCTCCGGGCGCTGACGGAGCGGCGGCAGCTTGATCATCCCCACATTCAGCCGGTAAAACAGGTCCCGTCTGAAATCGCCGCTTTCGACCATCTGTTCGAGGTCCCGGTTGGTAGCGCAGATAATCCGCACATCCAGACGGATATGCTTCAGTCCGCCCACCCGGTAGAATTCTCTTTCCTGAAGCACCCGCAACAGCTTGGGCTGAAGCTCCAGCGGCATGTCGCCGATCTCGTCCAGAAACAGCGATCCCCCCGCGGCCAGTTCCAGCTTGCCCATCTGGCCGGATTTCTTGGCCCCGGTGAAAGCCCCCGCCTCGTACCCGAACAGTTCACTCTCGAACAGGGTGGGCGCTATCGCCGAGCAGTTGATCGTGACAAACGGCGCCGCGGTCTCAGCCGAGCCGAAATGCACCAGCCGGGCGATTATCTCTTTGCCGGTGCCTGTCTCGCCCTCGATCAGCACCGGGACCGAACGGTCCTGGTGAAGCCGCTGCGCCATGTCGACCACCTCGCGCATGCTCTCGGAAAAGATGCCGATCCGGCCGATCCCCACAGCCCCTGCATAGGCGCTGCGGATACGCTCCAGACGCTCCTCGGTCTCACGGGTGGCCTCGGCCAGACGGGCCTCAAAACGGCTGGTCAGTTCTATGTTGTCGCGCAGAAGGCGCTGGTGTTCCAGCACGCGCTGCACCACCGCGGTGAACTCCAGAAGGTTGATCGGCTTGCGCAGGTAGTCGTAGGCCCCGCCCCTCAGCGCGGCGATTGCGGTTTCCAGGTCCCCGTGACCGGTGACCAGCACGACATCGGTCAACTCTCCGGCCGGTGTGGACTTGATCCGTTTCAGCAGCTCGATCCCGTTGCAGCCCGGCATCCGGAAATCGCTGATCACCATGGAGGTGGGGGTTTTGGAGAAACACTCGCAGGCCTGAATCCCGTCCTCACAGGCGATAACTGTGTGTCCCAGTTGGTTGACCAGATAATCCGAAAGAATCTTCCGGTCCAGGGCCGTATCATCGACAAGAAGAATGTTCATCCGGTTGAGCCCTCATTTCCCCGTGCAGGGAGGCTGATCGTGAACACCGCTCCGGCCTCTTTCCCGTTGGCCGCAGTAATGCTCCCGCCATGCTCGGTCACGAAACGCTTGACTATCGCCAGGCCAAGGCCGCTTCCCGTGCCCTGGCGTTTCGTGCTGTAGAACGGATCGAATATTTTTTCCACGTTCGGAATCTTGAACCCAGGGCCGTTGTCCTCGACCTTGAGGATGATGTTCTGAACGCGGCGGCGGGTGCTGACACGAATCCATTTGTCCCGGCGCTGTTCGGTGTCAAGCGCCTGCATGGCGTTTACCACCAGGTTGATCAGCACCTGCTCAAGGTGAATCGCGTTGCCCGGTAGAATAAGCTCTCCCGGAGCCAGGAGGACATCCAGATGGATTCCATGATTGTACAACTGAGTGTCGACCAGCGACAAGGCTTTGCGGATCGATTCGTTGAGATTCAGTTCGCGCACCTCGGCTTTTTCTGTCGGCACCCAGTATGAACGCATCTGCTGGATGATATCCACGATCCGGTTGACATGGCTCGGGATGAGCTGCAGCCAGTCGCCGAATTCCTCGGGCAGGATCCCCTGGTTCATCTGGTTCCAGAGCAATATGCTGTCGGTGGTGATTTTGATCGCGTTCAACGGCTGGTTGATCTCATGGGTAATTCCAGCGGCCAGCACGCCGATCGAGGCCAGACGCGCCGATTCCTCTGCCAGCCTTACCGCCTCTCCCCGCCTGCGCTCGGATTCGAGCAAGGCTTGAAAATGAGAATGCCGTTCCCAGGCCCCCACGATGAGGTCCGAGATCAACCGCAGGGCGCCGATTTCCTCCTTGGCCCAACGCACCTGACTGCGGCGCAGGAACACGAGAAATCCTTTGGCCAGACCCGCGATCACCAGCGGGCAGATATACGTGGCCGCTCCGCCGAAAACGGCCAGGTCCTGACGGATTTTGGGGGTGACGTTCGCGAGGTTATCGACAATCAGATCCCGACCGTCGCGAATCCGTCCGAAAAGGCCCTCGTGACGGCTCAGATGGATCGTATCGGGCAGAATCTTTTTCATGGCGGTCTCGACCCGTATCCACAGGCTGAGCCGCACCGCCGAACCGGCCGGATAATCGAAACGGTAGAAACCGGCGCTGTCGAGCCGCAGCTTCTCTCCCAACACCAACAGGATTTCATCGATCGTGTTCTGGAACGACTCGGAGGAATTGAGCTGAGAGGCCGAGCCGGAGATTATTTTCTCGTACTCCAGGCTCAGGGACAGCTTTTTCCTTTCATCCTCCAGGGCTTTCTCAGCCTTACGCCGCTTGGTTATATCGGTCAGCATGCAGTAGGTTCGGTTGAACCTTCCCTGCGCATCCGCGACCACGTTACCGTCCACCGAAACCAGCAGCCTCAGTCCGCTCTTATGCTGCAGTTCCAGTTCGGCCCCCCGCATACCGCCATTCTGTTTCATACGCCTGAACGAACAGGGAAACTGGGCGCGCTTGTTCTGTGGCAGAAAATCGACATATGGCCGGCCAACCACCTCTTCGCGGGCGTAACCCAGCATGTCGAGCCAGGCCTGGTTTATGTTGATAATCCGTCCCCGGACATCCAGTGACTGGTAGGCAATGGGTGCGTTGAAGAAAAGCTCGCGGAACCGTCTTTCGCTACGGATCAAATCCTCGCGGGCATCGCTGCTAAGGAGGTCCGAGGCCAGGCGGGCCGCGATCAGGGGCAGGGTCTCACGGGCCAGGGAAGGCAACTCGAGCTTCCGGCGGGAAACCGCTAAAAGTATGCCGATTACTTCTCCCTGGGGGGCCTTAAGCGGCAGGCCGACATAGCCCTCCACTTTCTGATGGTTAAGATGATATGCATTCGGATAATCCCGACGGATGCCCTCGGAATAATATAGGAATCCTTTCTTCAGGCTGTCGTCGCAGGGAGTACCCTCTACAGTGTAGAGGATACGACGTGAAAATTTCCGGTCAAGATAGTAAGAGATGGACTCCACGCTCCGGCCATTATCGACCAATCTTCCGACCAACACCCCATCCGCCCCGAGCCAGAGCGCCACCGACTTGACCAGGTTATCGAAAAAGCTCCGCCCGTACGATGCCGAGGACGCAGCCAGCAGAACCTGACGTTCGTCGCGCTCTTTCAGGCTTGCCGTGATATCCCGGCCCGTTGAAAGAATGATTGTCTCCCTGCTCTGCTCATCCCGGCAGGCGATATGACTCCAGATAATTTCCACCTCGCCATGCGGGGTTCCCTGGAGACGAGACCCGACTTCATATTTGCCTGTCCCTGCAGCCAGAAAGCGCTTAAATTCCGCCTTGATCCGAACGCGCTCACCACGCGGGATAAAAAGAGCAGTCCATTCATGTCCGACAAGACCGCTGGCGTGCCGGCACATCGCTTGAGCCTGGAAGTTAGCGATACGGACCCGGCCCCTGGAATCCAGAACGAGACAAGCTTCGGAGCTGTTCTGGAAATACTGCCGGATCAAACCCTGTTCCGAGCTTTTTCCTTTGGCTCCGTCCTCCAACGCCTCGCCGTTGGCCGCCTTATTTTGACCGCGTAATCTCACACCCGCCGCGCTCTCTCGAATTATGTTCAATGCATTTATTCATTGTTTGTTGTTATGTAGTTTCATTTGTCAAATAGTCCACTCTCGCCAATTACAGAAATATTTTAGCCATTTCAACAGCTCCCAGGAGAATTATTCGTCGTTTTTCTATATTACGCTCATACTTACGACCTCATTCCGCCAACTCATCAACCACTTTCACCAGTCTTTCAACCCTAATATTGACAATACCGATTTTATCCAAGCATCTCAAGACATTCAGACAATATATTAATTTATCTCTGACTGCTTTGCTCGCCAGGCGATATTCAATCCAATCTCAATTTTCGTTTCAATTATTACAACCAACACCTTTACAATGAAAATCAATTCCACGCTTTCGTCCGTCTTCATAACCATCGAAACATATCAATAGTTACGGGATTATACCCCAAACGGCAGACGGCGTCAATCCAGTTTATCATTAATTCAATTCATCAAACCAGACGACATCGCTGCTTCCAGCATCTAAAGCCTTGTCCCTTATGCTTATCTCCGGATTGAGAACCTTGGCGCCTGATTATTCGCGCGTGGAATGCCACATGAAAGGCAGCAGTGCCGGGGCATTGCGAGGCAGAAAAATAAAAAAAAGAGCTGGAATGGCACTGGACGGCCTGTGTCATAGAATCAATCGGAAAGAAAAATATTACCGTGGTAAGCGGAGGGATGAATTCAGGCTATTTTCCTGGCGGTAAAAACCAGCCAGCCGGCCCCGACCCGGAACGGCTCGCGGGAGGTGGAACCGTAGGCCTCGATCAGCTCCAAGCCGGCACTCTTAAGCATCTGACCAATCTCGCCCAGGCTGTATACCCACTGGCAGAGCGTGCAGAGTTCCGCCGCAGCCGAGCCCTTGCGGTAGATCCGGTACTCCATTTCGAGTCGGTTGTCCATAACATGGTAGGTGTTGTCGATTAGCACGGTGAAATCGCCCGCCTCGTACCACTCGTGGTCAGTCAGGGCGGGAAGGATCGATTCGGCGGCCAGGGCGGTGTCGGCCACAAAACGCGCCCCGGGTTTAAGGGCTCGCGCAAGAGCGCCCAGATAGGCGGCCATACCATCCCGGTCGTAATAGCCGAAACTGTTTCCGAACGCATAGGCCCCGTCGTAACAGGCCTCCCCCGGAATGTCCCGCAGATCGGCCTCGACAACCTCGCATAACCCAGAGTACGGAGACAGTGACTGACGCGCCAGGGCCAGTATTTCGGGAGAATGGTCCACCCCGGTCACCCGGAATCCGCGCGCGGCGAACACGGCGGCGTGACGGCCGCTGCCGCAAGGGGCGTCAAGAAGGTGCGCGCCCGGCGACACCTGAAGTTCCTCGGCCAGAAAATCCGCCTCGGACTCGCTCTGCTCCGGGGTGATCCCGTGCAGCCAAAGCTCCAGGGCGCGGCCCTGGAAAAATGTCGTTTCCGGCATTGCCATGCTCCAAATCAATAAAGGTCAATGAATCCGCATCCATCCGGCCAAGGCAGACGCTTCGCTGTCTACCGTCCCAACCCGCTGCCAAGAGGGAACCGGCTGCGATGTCCGGCGCCGCTCTCAAACGCCCCCATGTCCGGCGCCTCGCCCACATAGCCGTCGTTGATATTTGGCAGCACTTTGCCCCGGTCAATGCAGAGGCTGCCGGGTGCAAGACGAAGGTCTCCGCTGTCCGGCGCCACGAACCCAGGATCATCGAACATCCCATGCATCTCCCAGCCTTTGTAAGCGCGCAGTTCCTCGATGGAATATAAATCCTTGTCCTTGATGTGAAAAAACCTCTTGTGGGGCGCACCTGTCCAGATAGTATGCCAGGCCGTGTCAGAGGTGTACCAGTCGTTGTAGTCGATATCGTTGGTCGGCAGGGGCTGCTTGGAGGTCCAGAATGCATAGGCTGTGGCGTAGAAAATGTTGTTACGGAACACCTGCCCGGCCAGCGGACGGCTTACCACCACGGTGTTGACCGCCGGCTGACGGCTGTAGATTGTGTTGTGGTAAAGCAGACACGGCCCCTGCCCCATCCCGGGATCGAAACTCCCGTACTTGAGGCTCTGCCAGTTTTCATCGTAGAACACGTTATACAGCACATACATCGGCCCGACATTTATCGGAGCGAGCGAAACTCCGGTGAAAAGATTGTGGCAGAAGTTGTTCCAGAAACGGAAATTGACCGAGGGCCCCTCGCTCTCGATCACGTCATCCCGAAGATCGGATATCTCGTTGTCGTAGACATCCCAGTCGCAGTTGTACGGTTCGGCCCAGAGACTGTCCCAATAGGAGGCCGAAACCCCATCGAACAGCCCGTGCAGCCTGCAGCCGCGGATCACCGTACCCCGTCCGCCGTCGGTAGAGCTGACCCCAGCTCCGCCCTCATCGTTGCGGATTGTCTTTTCCCAGGGCCAGTTGGGAAGCGAGGTGTCCCAGATTTCGCATTGCTCGATCAGGTTGCCCTCCGAGCGGCCGCCGCTGATCAAAACCTCGGAATTCATCCCGTGAAGCGAGCAGTGCCTGACCACGCAGAAAGCCGCGCTGTCCAGGTGCACACCCACGCCGGCCGTGGCCTGGCCGTAATCCCGTACCTCCAGGCCTTCGAGCAGCACGTAATCGGCGTTCCGGACATGGATGCCGGTGTCCAGATTGGCAAGCTGGATCATCAGCTTGTTCGGGTCCTGCGGCTTGCTGAGACGCACGAACAGCTTTCCGCTGTCCTTGTCCTGATGCCAGCCCCCCGGCGCGCCGCAGATAAACTCATCGAATTCCTCCCGGGTCACATAGTGGTACAGGCGCTGCCCGTCGGCAGCCACGTAGCGGGTGCTGTATCCGGGCAGGGTGGAATAAACCCCTCCGCCCTCGTCCTGCCATCTCCCCGTGGTCTCGATATTCTCGTATTTCTGATCTGCACCGGAGAGGATCACCCCCTTGCCGCGGGCGCGCAGCGAGATATACGCATCGGAGCGGCCGGAATTCCTGAGCAGCACCGACTCACGGTAGACTCCGGGTAAAATCCAGACAACATCACCCGTCCGGGCCAGGTCGGCCCCTTTCTGGATATTCCGGAAAGGATGCTCGATGGTCCCGGGCCATGAATCATCTCCCTGGGGTCCGACATAGTACTCCCTGTTCACTCCGGTGGGGAACCTCTCCGAACGGGTGGTGGCCCGGACAATCCGCTCGGGGCCGTCCCCTTCTCCTGAACCGGTTGCTTTGAGTCTCAGCTCGTACCCTGTTCCGGGCTGCAGAAAAAAAACACTCCCGGCAAAGCGTCCGCCTTTTATACGGTTCAGCGGCTGTGCCGGGCGCCAGAGGGTTTCTTTCCGCATCCGGTAATCCACCGCGACACCGGCGGCCGAATCTGCCTCGCTGCTGCACTTCACAATAATGCCCAGGCATTCGAACGTCGGGTAGACCTCAACATTTTCAATCTTTAATCCAGCGGCCGGCAGATGCGTGCATGCAGCCAGCAGGATCAAAGAGCACAGGCCTGCGGCACGGATGAATCTGGTCATAAGCCCGCCTTGCTCGGAAAAAGTGAGACTGTATGCTTAGCCGATGAAACATACTATGCCTGGCTGCGGATAAATCAAAGCCGCTTTCATTATAAATAACAAGGGCCGGGCTTTCCAGCCCGGCCTGCATATCAAATGGCGCCCTCTGCGCGGCTCGAACGCGCGACCTACTGCTTAGAAGGCAGTTGCTCTATCCCGCTGAGCTAAGAGGGCGCTCGGTTTTCGTCATTGCCTGCCAACGGCCGGATCATACATACCGGCAGGCACAAAATAACGCCAAAACACCGCAGCGACAAGCTATTCCTGCCGTCTCCCCTACTGCCAGTGCGAGAACCCGGTGATATCGGTGATATCCAGGTAGTCGATGATCTTGACCAGTATCTCCCGGATATCCTCCAGCCCGAGCTGAGTCCCCGGGTGCTGTTCGGCGTACTGACGCACGGTCTGCGAGATGGCGTCGCACAGACGTCGGGTGATTTCGGCTTTCTCCGATTGCGCAGAACTCATGGCTTGCTCCGTTGACGGTGTTCCACGATCAGCTCATCCAGGCTTTTCCCGGTGGCCCGGCCCCGCGTGCACAAACTCAATCCGACCAGGCAGGCCAGCGAGGCGGCCAGGGCCGGGTAGACTGTGGGCACGCCCCAGGGATGACCGGCGATCTCCCAGACCGCGGTCACTGTCATTCCGGCGGCGATAGAGCCCACCCCGCCGGCGGCAGTGGCCCGCCGCCAGAGGAACGCGGCCATGAGCGCCGGGGTCAGGCCTGCGCCGTACATGGTGTAGGCGTAGATCGCCATTTCCAGAACACGCTCAAAATAGCGCACCTGCACCCAGGCGACAAGGCCAAGGCCCACCACGGCCAGACGCGAGTACAGAAGGAACCGACGCCGTCCCACCTGCGGGTCGATGAAGCGCTGGTAGACATCCCGCATCAGGCTGGTGGACGGCACCAGAAGGAACGAGTCGGCGGTGGAGACAATCACCGCCACCACCGCGGCCAGACAGACACAGCCAGCCCAGACCGGCAGGCCGTCGCGCACCACGTACAGGATCGCTTTCTCCGGGTCAATCCCGGTAAACAGGGCGCTCGCCGCAACGGCCAGGGCCACGATCAGGCTCTCGATAAAGATGGTCGTGCCGACCCAGCCCAGCACCGCGTTGCGGGCCGTGCGCTCATCCCGGGCCGAGAAAAAGCGCTGGTACATCCCGGCCTCACCCAGCAGAAGAAGCAGAGTGGAGAAAGAGTAGCCCAGCGCCTGGAGCGGGTGAAGCTCGCCGAACACCTGAAAACGCTCCGCCGGCAGGGCCGCGTGCAACCCTTGCCAGCCGCCGATCTCACCCCAGAGCAGGGGCAGGGCGATCAGGAACCCGGCCAGCATGACTATGCCGTTCACCACATCCGTGTAGGCCACCGAGAGCATCCCGGCCAGCACCGTATAGCCGATCACGAACGCCGCGGTCAGGGCTATCCCCCGCTCCAGCGGCACCCCGGCCACGAACTGAAGCACCAGCCCCCCGGCGCGGAACTGGTAGCTCACAATCGCCGTGTAGGCCACCACCGTGACCAGCGCCCCCAACAGGCGCGCCCAGCGGTTGTAGCGCAGCTCCAGAATATCGGGCACCGTGTAAAGGGCCAGCGCCCGAGCCCGTCCGGCCAGGAAATAGAGCACCACTATCGCCACCCACACCCCGGCGTCGAACCAGAGCGCGGGCCAGCCTTTCTCGTAGGCCAGGCCAGCCCCGCCGAACAGCGAGCCCGAGCCGATCCAGGTGGCGAGCAGCGTGCCCACCAGCACCGGGGCGCTCAGGCTGCGGCCAGCCACGATAAAATCATCCCCGCTCTCCACCTTGCCGCTGCGCAGCGCGCCGACCAGGATCAGCAGGAACAGATAGGCCAGGATGGACCAGAAATAGAGCACCGGGCAAGCTCCCTCACGCGGGTTAAAAATCAGTGAGGTTAAAGATCGGTCTTTCCGGACGGAAGGACAAGATTATTGAGACGGAGGGTTGAATGACAAAGGCTGGGCCAGATAACCTCCCCCTTTGACAAAGGGGGATTGAGGGGATTTAATGATATAAACAGGGCACGGCATGCCGTGCCCCTACACTCGATTTTCAGATTGTGATGAAAGCTCTTTCCTGCACAGCCCTCCAAAACCGCTGCGGCGGCCTGAAGGCTGCAGGAGGAATGGAATCCCGAAACGCCTCAATACCCGTAGGATTCCAGGATTTCCTTGCCCGCATCGCTGATCATGTCCGGGTCCCAGGGCGGGTCGAAAGTCCACTCCACGCTGACTTTCTCCACCCCGTTCACCAGCTTCACCGCCGACACGGCCGCATCCTCGATGAGCGGTGCGGTCGGGCAGCCCAGCGAGGTGAGGGTCATGAGCAGGGTCACATTGTGACCCTCCACCTTCACATCGTAGACCAGCCCAAGATTATAGATGTCGATGGCGAACTCGGGATCCTCGACAGTCTTTAAGAACTCGATCACTTTCTGACGGTCGATCTCAACAGTGCTCATGGGCCGCCTCCGCTGTCCGGGCTGCGTTTTCGAGAGCTTCTTTCAGGGCCATCCAGCCCAGCAGGGCGCACTTGATCCGCACCGGGAAACGCGCCACCCCCTCCAGGGCCTGGATGTCCCCCAGCCCCTCCCCGTCCTGCTCGCCGCGCAGCATCCGGCGCACCCGCTCGATCAGCTCGGAGGCCTCGGCGCGGGTAAGACCCTCCACCGCCTCGGTCATCAGCGAGGCCGAGGCCTGTGAGATAGAGCAGCCGTGGCCCTGGAAACAGATACCGCTTATCCGGTCCGTGGATGGGTCTACCTCCAGGGCCAGGGAAAGCTCATCCCCGCAGAGCGGGTTCTCGTGCTTGACCATCGCCCCGGCCATCTCACCCGTGCAGCGGTGGCGTGGGTTGCGGTAATGGTCGAGCAAGATTTCCTGGTACAGGTCCTCGTAACTCACTTTCAGGCTCCGGTGAAAAATTTGCGTGTCCGCAGCAGGGCCTCGATCAGGAGGTCCACCTCACGCTCGGTGTTGTACAGGTAGAACGAAGCCCGGCAGAGCGCCACCGCCCCGAAACGCCGCACCAGGGGCTTGGCGCAGTGATGCCCGGCGCGGATCGCCCCACCCAGGTGGTCAAGGTATCCGGCGACATAGTGCGGGTGGACAATTCCACCGTCGCGATCCAGCAGTTCGAACGAGAACACCGCTCCGCGGCGCTCCGGCTCGGTAGGCCCCAGAAGTCTCAGGCCCTCCATCCGGGCAAACGAGTCCAGCGCGTAGCGCACCAGCGATTCCTCGTGGGCCTGCAACCGTTCCCAGCCCAGTTCCTCGATAAATGCCACCGCCTCGCCCAGGGCCACGGCCTCGGCTACGGCCGGAGTGCCGGCCTCGAATTTCCCCGGGGCCTCGATCCACTTGGCGCTCTGCTCGGTGACATCCAGCACCATCCCGCCACCCAGAAGGAACGGCGGCATGGATTCCAGCAGTTCAGGGCGCGCCACCAGGGCGCCGATCCCGGTCGGCCCAAGCATCTTGTGACCGGAGAAGGCCAGGAAATCCACCCCCAGGGCCTGGAAATCGGTCCGCAGGTGCGGCACGGACTGCGCACCGTCCATGACCGTGACCGCTCCCACCTGTCGCGCCGCGGCTACCAACGGAGCCGGGTCCACTATCGTGCCCAGCACGTTCGACATGCCGCTGAATGCGATAAGCCGCGTGCGTCCGGTGACCATGTCCTCCAGTTCTTCCATGATCAACCCGCCGCTGTCATCCACCGGCAGGACCCGCAGGAGCGCCCCGCTGCGTTCGGCTGCCCGCTGCCAGGGCAGCAGGTTGGAATGGTGCTCCAGGCCGGTTACCAGGATCTCATCCCCGGCGCGAAGGTTGGCCTCGGCCCAGGAGAAAGCTACCAGATTGAGCGCCTCGGTGGCGTTACGGGTGAACACCAGCGCATCGGGACCTGGCGCGTTCACGAACGCCGCCACCCGGGCGCGCGCCCCCTCGTAGGCCGCGGTGGCCTCCTCGGCCAGGGTGTGCACACCACGATGCGGGTTGGCGTTGTGCTCAGCGTAGAACCGCTGAAGGGCATCGAGCACCCGGTGCGGTTTCTGAGAAGTAGCCGCCGAGTCGAGGTAGACCAGACGATGTCCGTTCACCTCGCGATCCAGGATCGGGAACTCACGTCGCAGCGCCTCTACATCCAGTGTCCGTTTCTCCTGCCCGGGGATTGTCAGTTGCTCGTTCATCAGACCAGCGCTTTCTCGGTTTCGCTTTCCGATTCCGACTCCGCTTCCAGGCCGAACTCGGCCCGGATCGAATTGTAGCCCTTTTCCTCCAGCTCGTGGGCCAGGTCAGGGCCGCCGGACTTTACTATCCGGCCCTGCAGCATGATATGTACCACATCCGGGTCCAGGTAGTTGAGGATGCGCATGTAGTGCGTGATGACGAGCGAGCTGGTCTCGGGCCCGCGAAGGGCGTTGACCGCTCCGGAGACCACCCGCACTGCGTCGATGTCCAGTCCGGAATCGGTCTCGTCCAGGATCGCCAGCTCAGGACGGAGCAGGGCCATCTGGAGCACCTCGTTACGCTTTTTCTCGCCCCCGCTGAACCCCTCGTTCAGGTTGCGCTTGGTGAAAGCCGCATCCATGCCCAGGAGCTTCAGCTTTTCATCCACCAGGGCCCGGAACTCGCGGATCGGGATATCTTTCTGGCGGTGCGCGTTGAGCGTGGTGCGCAGGAAATTGAGCAGAGAGACTCCCGCCACCTCCACCGGGTATTGGAACGCCAGGAACATGCCCAGGCGCGAGCGCTCATCAGC
>CAYLSM010000048.1:0-24187 GCA_964386505.1 uncultured Gemmatimonadales bacterium | reverse complement strand
GTGCGTCAATTCAATGGCGGGGATGAACGAGCGTGGCGGCGATGAAAGCATGCTCGGGGTGCTGACCTGCAGCCGGGCGGGGCGGGCCATAATCCGGGTGGAGGATAATGGCGGCGGCTTCCCGGAGGGCGAGGAGGAGAACGTGTTCGATCCTTTCTATTCAACGCGCCGGCCGGGAGAGGGCATGGGGCTGGGCCTGGCTATCGTGAACCGTTTCGTTGAGGGCATGGGCGGCACGGTGACGGCCCGGAACAGGAAAAAGGGCGGAGCCGAATTCATTGTCGAACTACCCGTTTACACAGGGCAGTAGAGGAGATTGCGGATGCGTATTCTTCTGGTCGATGACGATGCAGAGGCCCGGGAGCTGTTGACCGAGCACCTGGAAAACCGGCTGGGACATCAGGTGACTCCCTGCGCCGATGGCCGTCAGGCCTTGGAACTGTTCCGGAAGGAACCCTTCCCCATGGTCCTGAGCGACATACGCATGCCAAGGATGAGCGGGATCGCCCTTCTGCAGGGCCTCAAGGCCCTGGAGGCGGGCAGGACCGCGGATGCCGTGCTGCTGACCGGTTACGGGAACATGGATACGGCCATCCAGGCCCTGCGCGCCGGGGCTTACGATTACCTGCTCAAGCCGGTGAACCTGATCGAGCTGGAGGCGGTGGTGCAGCGGATCGCCGAGCACCAGGCCCTGCTGCGGAACAACGACGAGCTGACCCATCATTTCGAGTGCCGGTTGGCCGAGGCCACCTCGGATACGCAGTCGCGGTTCGAGGAGCTGCGCAAAGCCTACGCCGAGGTGCTGGGTATCGGCCGGATGTGTATCTGCTCCGGGCAGATGCGCGAGGTGATGTCCCTGGCCGAGCGGCTGCACGAGGACCGCTCAGTCCCGGTGCTGATCGAGGGCGAGACCGGCACCGGCAAGGAACTGGCGGCCAGGTTCGTGCACTATGGCCGGGAGGCTGCCACCACGCCATTTGTCTCCATCAACTGTTCGGCCATCGCTCCCAACCTGTTCGAGAGCGAGCTTTTCGGCTACGAGGGCGGAGCCTTTTCCGGGGCCAAGCGGATGGGACAGATGGGCAAGCTGGAGCTGGCCCAGGGCGGCACCCTGCTGCTGGACGAAATCGGCGATCTGCCGCTGGAGATGCAGCCCAAGCTGCTGCGGGTGGTCCAGGAGCGCGAGTTCTACCGTGTCGGTGGCTTGAGAAAAATCAGCCTCGACGTGCGGATAATCTGTGTCACCAACCGCAACCTGGCCCGTCTTGTCCGGGAAGGCGGCTTCCGCCAAGACCTGTTTTTCCGCCTGAACACTGGCCGGATTTACATCCCGCCGCTGCGTGAGAGACGGCAGGATATCGCGCCCCTGGCCCAGATGTTCCTGGAGCAGTATGCCGGACAGAAAAAGCGTCGTTTCACGTCGTTTCAGACCGA
This sequence comes from uncultured Gemmatimonadales bacterium, assembly GCA_964386505.1. Taxonomy (GTDB): domain Bacteria; phylum Gemmatimonadota; class Glassbacteria; order GWA2-58-10; family GWA2-58-10; genus JAJFUG01. The sequence continues at coordinate 22,753 of CAYLSM010000048.1, read as the reverse complement.
GGCGCTCGAGATACTGCAGAACTACGACTGGCCCGGCAACGTGCGCCAGCTTCAGAACGCCGTGGAGCGGGTCGTGCTGCTGCACGACGAGGAGCAGGTCCGTCCCGGGCACCTGGCTTTCCTGTCTGCGGCCGACGGGGAGGAGCAACCGGCGGCGTTCTGCCGCGAGGAACTGGACAGTCTCACCATCTCTTTCCCCCCGGAGGGGCTGGAGCTGAAAGAGATCGAGATGCGGGTCATCCACAAGGTCATGTCCATGTTCGGAGGCAACAAGACCCAGGCCGCGATCTATCTGGGCATGGCCCGCAATTCCATCCGCAGCCGGCTCGACAAGGGTTGATCCGGTCCGGCGAGGCTGAAGTCATCACCTCTTCTTTTCTTCTGCACTGAGCTTGCTGCGCAGGATTTGAGCGCTCAGTTTCTTGTCGCCGCTCAAAAACCTGCCGGCGGTCAAGTCCTTTGGCACATCCCGTATAACAATAATTTGCAGTGCATAACGCTGCTAAAGGCTACCCCGGCCGGCCTGGCACCATTCTTGTCTATACCGGTGCGGATGGATGGCCTTTCATCCTGAGCCAACGGATCGGGGCAGCCTTTAAACATATTACAGGATTGGGTCGGAGACGTGATTCCACCTGCCATTCCAAGTGGGACTATTATGAAGATACTACTGGTGGACGACGATCAGGACGGGCTGGAGGACTTGGACAACCTGCTGCGAAACAACGGATTCAACACCACTACCTTCGCCGACTCCAGGCAGGCGCTGCGGGCTTTCCTGGACGGAGGGTTCGATGTTGTGCTCACTGACCTGAAGATGCCGCGCCTGAGCGGGATCGAGCTGCTCAAAGCGATACTTGTGCACGATCCCGCGGCCTATGTCCTGGTGATCACCGCTTTCGACGATCCGGACAACCGCAAGTCGGCCCTGGCCGGCGGGGCCTACGATCTTTTCGGTAAACCTCTCGATACCAAGAAGCTGTTGAACGTTTTGACCGATATCGCCGGGCGGCTGAAGCTGAGGCAGGGGCAGGAACCGCACCGACCCGGATCCTCTGTCCAGCACCGGCTGGGGCCACCGGACGAACCCGCTTAACGAAGGGAGGTTAATGCGCCACTATCCTGTCTGTCGCTGTTTGGGGTTTCTTGATTCCTTTTTGGAGGAAGATATGCAGCGAAAACCAGTCAGACGTTTCTGGGCGGTGGCCTGTGCCTGCTTTGTGCTGTTGGCGCCGGCAAGCCTTCTTTCCCAGCTTTCGACCGCCAAGGTGGAAGGAATAGTGCGCGATAAGGAGACCGGCCAGCCCCTGAGCGGGGTGCAGGTCGTCGTGGAGGGCACGCGCCTTGGCAACGTGACCAACGCGGACGGTTACTATTTCGTGCTCGACATTTCCCCGGGCCGCCGTTCGATCACCTTCTCCTACACCGGCTACCAGAAAGTCACCATCGCCGAACAGCTTATTCTTGCCGGCCAGACCACGACATTGGACGCCTACCTCAGCTCGACCGTGGTCGAGATGAGCGGGATCACTGTGGAGGGCGAGTCCGAAATCCTGGTCCCCCGCGACAACACGGTGACCAAGCAGCGCATGACCGCCGAGAAAATCGCCGAATCACCCACCACCAAGCTGGATGACCTGCTGGTACTCGAGGCCGGTGTGCAGATAGGCGGCGAGGGCGGGATGTCGCGCGGGGTCCGTATCCGCGGCGGCCGCCTGGGCGAGGAGGCCGTGGTGGTGGACGGCGTGACAGTGCGCAACTACACGGTCGATCCGTTCCGCTCCGGGGATGGCTGGGTCTACGAGCAGGAACTGGGCTCCATGGGCGGCGACTCCTCACCGCTCGAGTTCTCCACCAACGCGGTCGAGCAGGTCGATATAATCACCGGTGGTTTCCAGGCAGAGTTCGGCAACGCCCAGTCCGGTATCATCAACATCGTGACCAAGGAAGGCGGCCCGGACTTGCGCGGCAGCGTGCGCATGACCACCGACGAGATGAACCCTCGCACCGCGGACTACGGCTACAACCAGCTCCAGACCACGATTGGCGGCCCGGTGCCGCTGGTCAATAACCTGTTCTTCCAGGGCTCGGCCGAAATCCAGGGCGCCGCCGACCGCACCCCGACCCACGCGGATGAGGGGTTCCGCGGTATCAATCAGGACTTCGTCGACCGGCTCAACAACGCCGTGCGCAACGACCCTGTGCTCGGGTTGCAGACTTCGCCGTTCAGCCTGGAGGATTTCCGCAAGGGCCACGAGTTCTACGCCGGCAAGACCGGCACCAGCGCCGCCCTGTGGAGCCCCGGCAACCCGGTGCGCCAGCCCGGCAACTGGGGAGACCGCACACTGGCCTCGGGCAAGCTGACCTACTCCCCGATAAAGGGGCTCAAGCTGCTGGGCAGCAGCAATTTCACCCGCAACCAGCACTCCTATCCCTGGCGTGACACAGGGAACTATTTCCGCACCGGTATAATCACCAAGTCGGAGTTTCCGAACCGGGACTGGTCGCAGGACAGCGACACCACGATCTATATCCCGCAGGCCTATGGCACGCGGACACGCACAAGTAACCTGCTGTTCGGCGCCGACTGGTCGTTCCTGCAGACCTCGCAGCGCAACGCCTCGCTGGCGATCCGATTCAACAACCTGCGCAACCAGGACATCAACGGTTCGAGCCTGCGGACCAACTACAAGCATGACAACACGTTCATGAGCTGGACCCCGCACGATATCCCGTTCGAGATAGAGGCCTACCCGAACCAGGAATTGCCGAGTGATCCGCTGGATTATCATTACCTTCCGGACGGTACGACCTGGTGGTACCGCGAGGACCCGTACGAGACCCCCTTCGCCGTGGTGCGCAGCGGGCGGGAGGACTGGCTCTACTGGCTCAATTATATGCACATGTTCGAGAACCAGTACAACTGGAAAGCCGATCTCGATTTCCAGGTCAACCGCACCAACCGCGTCAAGCTCGGATTGCAGTCCACTTTCTTCAATAATCGCAAGTTCTGGATATGCAACGATTACCGGACACGCAGTCTGAGCAACGAGTTCGCTTTCAAACCCAGGATGTTCGCCGCCTACATTCAGAACCGCACTGATCTGGGCGACCTGGTTTTCGACTACGGATTGCGCTGGGACTGGTTCGACCCCAAGACCAACTGGGGCAACACGGTCTACGGGACGGAGTTCTTCGAGAATTCGCCCGACCCCTGGGGTGAGGACCATTTCGTCAAGAAAATGAGCGAGTTTTCGCCCCGCTTCGACGTGGCGTTCCCGGTCACCGACCAGTCGCAGCTCCGTTTCGCCTATGGCGTGTTCACCCAGCTCCCACCGATGAGCTACATCTACAGCCTGACCAATGCAGGCGGGCTCGAATTCAGCCGCACCGACGCGTTCGAGGTCGGCCTGACCCGCATGCTTTCCGACACCTATGTGGTCGACATGGTGGCCTACTACAGGGATGTCGAGGGCAACGTGGCCCGCAAGGAGTATTTCGTTGATTACTGGCAGTCGCACAGCGAGAAGCGTGTCCGCCAGTACCAGACCGGGTACACCAACCGCGATCACGGCAACATCAAGGGGATGGATCTGACGTTCCGGAAGACCTTCTCCCGGAATTTCGCCCTCAACGCCATGTACACCCTGCAGTTCTCCCGGACCACGGGCAGCGATTTCCTGTCCTCGGTCAACATGTCGCAGTTTGTTGACGCTGCCACTGGCGAGCATTTCACTCCGCCGGATGAGCTGACCCCGATCACCGGTGATGTGACCCACAAGATGTCGTTCTTCTTCAACTATCTGTTCCCCGAAGATTTCCAGACCGGCCGTTTCACCGGCACACTGCTCCGCAACACCGGGATTTACGCGGTCTACTCCCTTCAGAGCGGCGCAGCGCTCTGGGACCGCATCGGCGGCTATGCCTCGGCCAACGAGGACTATACCTGGTTCACGCGGCGGGACGGCAAGCCGATCGGCGGCCTGAACTATTTCCGCGGCCGCTGGACACAGAACCTCGACCTGCGCATGAACAAAGCTTTCTCCCTGGGAGTGAAACGGCGCGTGAGCGTTTTCTGCGAGGTGTTCAACCTGCTCAACAGGAAGCTTAACACTCCGTACCCCAAGGGCGATGCCTACTCCTACGAGACCAACAGCCATATCACCGGCGGCGTGGACTTGTACTGGAACGATCCCAACCTGACCGGCGACGACCGGATCCGGTTCAACGCCGATTTCAACCAGGACGGCATGCTGAGCGTGATGGAAGCCACCAAGGGCGAGATCGCCAAGAATTTCATGCTCGACACGATGGACAAGGAAATCTGGGGCACCGCCCGTCAGGTCCGTCTCGGGGCGGAATTCAATTTCTGAGGGCTTGAACCGAAAGCTCGCCGCGTCGGGCTACAATAGGTTTTTCAGGAGACGATCATGCTGAAAACTCGATTCATCCTGCTCATACCGGCCCTGGCTTTCCTTTTCCTGGTCCAGGTCGATCCGGCCCTGGCCGAGAAGAAGACAGTCAAGACCTCCCAGGGAAACAACGTGGGGCTGATTTTCGGCTACGGCCGGAACCCCATGGCCGCCTACGACGGGACTTTCCATCAGTTCCCCAAGGGCTCGGGCAACAACATCTTCACCTACGGCATCAGCTACGGTCCCTCGGTGACCCGCGACCTGAACAACGACGGGATCGCCGAGGACACGACCCAGAACACCCAGCGCGGCATGTGTTTCCGCACCGCCGTGGGAAGCCTGGAAGCCTACGACGTGCTCGAGGCACTCTATCACACCGGGGAAAACATGCAGATCGCCGCCAACCGGGTGGAGGTCAACCGTGTCTGGACTTCCCTGGATGAGGACGACCTGGCCGACTGGCCCGTGGAGTTCCGCGAGGGCCGGAGTGCGGACGGGGCCCCGATCCTTCACGGTGCGGAAACCATCGCCGTGCGGGCCTCGGACAGTTGGGAAACCTGGATTCCCAAACCCTGCGGCGCTTCGATCGAATACCGCCTGCATTTCCTGGACTTCGCCGAAAGCAACAACATGATCTTCGGCCACCTCTTTGTCCGCAACATGTCCGAGTACATCAAGTGGAACTCCCTGCCCGCTTTCAGCAACATGGTCAGCGCCACTCCCGACGGCCAGACCTGGGAGACGATGACCATGGTCTACCAGACCCACACCCTGATGCTCGGGGATGAGCTGATGGGCTGGATTTACCATCCGGCCAAGGAGATCACCGGAGGGATCGACGCGGACGGGCTGGTGAGCAGCTTCACGCCCTCGGAGGCCCCGATCATCGCCCAGAAAATCCTGCGCCAGCTTTCGTTCAACGGCGAAACCATGGAGCTGCTGAACACCAACATGCACTACGGTGGCTCGGCCTACGGTTTCGACGGGACCCGGGACATGATGGAGAAAGGGTTCCCCGTGGGCGTGGCTTTCCGCGGACAGCTCGGCGAACCTTACGCCACCGACCTCTATCCCGGAAAGATCAGCCCCTGGACCGGCAAGCAGCTCTACGGCTGGCCGGGACGGATCGTACCGGAAGACCCCAACGACCTGTACCACAAATGGCTCTGGGGGGCAAATTGCAACTACAACACCACCTGTTACGGCGCGCTCCACGGCATCGCCCCGCGTGACAGCCTGAGCATGGACTTCGCGCTCATGTTCATTCCGATCCCGTCCGGGAAGTCGTACCAGCTCAAGCCGACCGACATCGCCAATATCTACGACCCCGGGATTCAGGATCACCTGAAGATCGTGGAGGATTACGCCGATATAGCCCAGACGGTGTTCGAGGGCGGGTATATCCTTCCGGAGACACCGATCGCACCCCCGCTGACCATCGTCCCCGGCGACCGTCAGGTCACCATCACCTGGACCGACGTGAACGTCCAGACCCCGGATGCCTATTTCTACTTCCTCCAGAACCATCCTGAACTCGACCCCAGCCATATGTATCGCGAGTACGACCTGGAGGGCTACAGGCTCTACCGCAGCTTCGTGGGACCCTCGGATTCCCACTCCGAGCTGATCGACGAGTGCAGCATGTCGGCCGGCAACCTGCATTTCTATTTTGTCGACCGGATGGATGACGACACCGGCCTCTACCGCATGCGCAACGGGGCGCGGGTCTGGTACGCCCTGGTCCCCTACGACCGCAATTTCGACCCGGCCACCGGCGACGAGTTCAGCCTGCCCGGGCCAGGCAGCGGTAAAGTCTGGAACCGCCCCGGTGAGGGCTTGTTCAGTGTTATCCCGCGCACCGAGGCCAGCAATTTCAAGCCCGCCTCGATCAACAGCGTCACCTACACCCACGGCCCGGCCACTGCGGTGGACGGTCTGCCGGTCTCCTCGGTCAAGCTGGCCGGGGATGGCAATGGCAAGCTGCTGGAGGCGCCAAAGTACCTGATGCCGCTGCTGCGCGAGATCACCCTTATCCCGGTGAACAACGAGCGGATGACCAGCGACCTGAACCTGACCCTGCTCTGCTCCCGGGCCGGCCAGGACTGGGGCTGCCGCAACCAGGCCTCGCGGTATTTCCAGGTCTCCGAATCCACCATTCGTCAGGGCGTTGAATCACCGGCGCTCAAGGCTTTCGGCGATGACCTTCAGGTCATTGATGTGCCGGGACCCATGGCGGATGACGGGATGGTTTACACTCTTCGGATGACGTTCGAGAACATGTCCAAGGTCCTCAACGACCTCACCCGGTTCAACTCGCTGGACCTGGGCGGCTACACCGGCGGCACGGTGATGGAAATCGAGGGCGGCTGCGGTTTCCGCGAGCCGGCCTACGCTCCCAACAACCTGGCCTACATGCAGAGCGGACGGTTCAGGATCACCTGGAAGGACGCTGGCGGCGGTTCCCTGACCGTGGAGGTGCAGGACCTGACACGCAACCTTAGCGTGCCGTACGCACCTTTCCCCGGCGACCCGGACCGCGGCTGGGGGTTCTGGACCGTGGCGGGCTACGGCGACCGGATGGATCTGTTCAACGGGAATAATGGCAACTACTGGGCCGAATGGCATGATAATGTCCCACTGGCGGAGCGCACATCCAGGATGGAGCAGAACCTGCCGGCTGACAACACCGAGCAGTTCGCCCTCTGGGTGAACGGCCAGGCCTGGCTGGTCAGCAGCGAGCACGGAATCACGATGCCCGCGGCCGGTACAGTCTGGACCCTGGACAACGCTTACGGCGAATGGAATGAGGCGTTGACCGAATTCACCCAGTACCCCGACCCGCCCTCTGTGGGCGACAAGTGGCAGATCCAGATCAAGGCGATGTCCCTCGACCCGAACGATGCCGATCTGGGCAAGATCAAGGTGGTGCCCAATCCGTACCTGGCCAGCTCGTTCCTCGATCTGTCGCCCAGCTCGCGCCGGATCGAGTTTGTCAACCTTCCGGACCGCTGTACTATCCGTATCTACACGCTCAGCGGCAACCTGGTCAATGTGCTGAACCACATCGGCGCCAACCGCAACGGCTGGGGTAACTACACGGATTGGGACCGGCTGAGCGACAGCCAGCCCCGCCAGTTCACCGGATGGGACAACCACGGGGGGACCGAACCCTGGAACCTTCGGAACCGTTTCGGCGCCACCGTGGCCAGCGGGCTCTATATCTTTCACGTGACCGACAGCCGGGGCAAGTCACAGACGGGTAAGTTCTACATAATTGAATGAGCCCGGTCCGACTTTCCGGCACAGACAAAACGCGCCTGCTGTCCTTACTTCGTGAATATATGGAGGTCCGACATGTTACGTAAAACTGCATTCAGAATCTGGTCCACAGCCTTCGTGCTGCTGCTGGCGGCCGCGCTGCCATTGCTGGGCCAGGGAGTCTCGCGTCAGGAATACTCCGGCCTGGACAAGTACATCGGCCAGGGACGGCCGTCCGATTTCTCCTTCGTGGGAGTGCGGGCCGCCGAGTTCCTGACCATCCCGGTCGGGGCGCGGGGTATCGGCCTGGGCGAGGCCTACTCGGCCCTGGCCGATGATATCAGCGCGGTCTGGTGGAACCCCGCCGGCCTGGGTTTCCTGAAGAACAGGGAGGTGATGGCGACAGTGGTGGACTACACCCTCGACATCACTTACAGCTTCGCCGCTTTCGCCACGCCGGTGGCTGACGGGAAAGTGGTGGTCGGAGGGTTCTTCGGCTACCTGAACATCCCGGACATGGAGATCACCACCGTGGTCAATCCCGAGGGCACGGGACATAATTTCGACGCTTTCGATTTCCAGATGGGCGGCTCGCTGGCCTACAATTTCTCCGACCGCTTTGTCGGCGGGCTCAACCTGAAATACGTGCACCAGGATGTTTTCAGCAATATCGGCGGTGACGCTTTCGCAATCGACGCCGGAGCGATCTATTACACGGAGTTCATGGATAGGGAAGTGCGGTTCGCGTTTTCGGTGCAGAATCTGGGGACCAATATCACGATGCAGGGCCCGAACCTGCTCTACGAGGTGGGGCCGGAGACCCGCGATGGGCTGATCCCGGACGGTTACGGCGACTACACCACCGATAAGAACGCCATGGCCCGCCGAGGGACCCGCCAGATGTATTTCAAGACCCACACCTACCGTCTGCCCACGGTGGTCAAGCTGGCCCTGGCTTACAACCTGTACACCACGGAGAAGGCCAACTGGCTTGCCTCTGGCGAAATCTGGCGCAACAGCAACATCCCGATCAGCTATGCCGCCGGCACAGAGTTCAACTACAATTTCAACCCCTTCTATTCCGGGGCGCTCCGCTTGGGCTGGAAAATCCAGACCGATGAGTTCACCGGGGACCGGGACCAGTTCGGTTACGAGTACCTGGGGGACGACCCGACATTCCGGGGCCTGAGTTTCGGCGGCGGCTTCCAGCGGAACATGGGCGGCCGGGTGGTCAAGTTCGACTACGCCTACCAGAACAAGGGACGGCTCACGGCGGACAACTATTTCACAATCAGCTTGGGGTTCTGAGCCTGCCCCGTTCCGCGCTTGCGGAACAGAATGGACACGACAAAGCCCCTCCGGCCATAATATCCACGGGCCGGAGGGGCTTCTTTCTGTCAGCGGGGGCGGCTCAGCGGCCCAGACTGCGGTCGAGGCTGCGGTACTGGATCGCCTCGGCCAGGTGGGCCGGGCCGAGACACTCGCTGCCGTCCAGGTCGGCGATGGTGCGGGCGACCTTGAGGATACGGTCGTGGGCGCGGGCCGAAAGCCCGAAATGGTTCATCGCCTGGCGCAGGAGCGCCTCGGACTCGGGGCTCAGCTCGCAGAACTGGCGCAGGTGGGCGCGCCGCATGTGGGCGTTGCAGTGGACGCCGTGATCGGCCTCGTAGCGCCGCCGTTGCAGCTCGCGGCAGCGCTCCACCCGGGCGCGAATCACCTCGCTTGGCTCACCGGGTTTCTTGTCGGCCAGGTGCTCGAACGGCACAGCCGGCACCTCAACGTGGATATCGATCCGGTCGAGCAGCGGGCCGCTGATATGGCCCAGGTAGCGCTCCACCTGCAGCGGGGTGCACTTGCAGGCGTGGTTGGGGTCGGTGCGGTAGCCGCAGGGACAGGGTCGCGTTGCCAATCTGCAAAATTGCCCTGAAAGCGACACGACCACTGCCAGAAGATTATCCCCGCCAATTAGTTACCTGGGATGACCACCTCAGAAAAAGACGTCTTGATCTTGGATTTCTTCAACGAGAGGTCGCCCGGATTATTCAGGTCCATGAAGCTACAATATGGAACTGGGAGAATAATCGTACCAGTCCGGTGTTGATTTATCTGCCGAAAATCATCGACTTTCTCGGTTATGCGCCTTATATCACTGTTGGTGGCAGAGTAAGCAAGGAGATCGATACTGTGAATTCCGGAATCAATGCGTGTTTTATACAGCTTTGAAATAGTGGACACCTTTAAATCTCCAACTATTTTTATAGGAGGTGAATCCACGAGTGAGCAACAACAGAAACGATATACTGTGAGACTGGCGGATAGTTCAAACAAGGGTAGTAGATAATTTACACCAGTCTTCCGCACCATCACCGACCTGGAGCGCACCACTGGCATCCAGGGTGCAGACCTGGTCGATGTAGTTCATTGCCACAGTCTGAGCCGAACGACAATAAACCGTTGAAAACAGGAAGGAGGCGTTGATGACGAACAAACCGCACTCATCGCCTTCCCTCAGCGTCCTTATTGTGGACGATGAGCTCAACATCCGCAAGACCCTGACAGTCTGCCTGGAATCCCGCGGCCATCAGGTTACTTCCGTCAGCAACGTTCACGATGCAAAAGTGGAAGCGGACCGGCAGGTCTTCGACCTTGCTTTTGTCGATTTGCGTCTGGGAACAGAGAATGGACTCGATCTGATTCCTGCACTTATCAGCGTATGTCCGTGGCTAAAGATAGTAGTCATAACCGCTTATGCGACAATCGACACCGCGGTGGAAGCCATGCGGCGCGGCGCGGCGGATTACATCCCCAAACCTTTCACGCCTGATCAGGTGGATCTGGTTACCAAACGCGTGGCGCTGATCCGGAGCATGGAACAACGGATAACCACGCTGAAAGAAGACCTGACGCGTCTGCATCCCGAGGTTTCCTTCATTTCAAATCATCCTGGTATGCAGCGCGCCATCGAGTTGGCCCGCCAGGTCGCACCTTCCGAAGCAGTTGTATTGTTGAGAGGTCCAAGCGGGACAGGTAAAACTGTCCTGGCCCGGGCCATACATAGTTGGAGCCGAAGAATGGAGAAGCCGTTCGGCGCCATATCGTGCCCAAGCCTTAGTGAGGCTCTGCTTGAAAGCGAACTTTTCGGCCACGTAAAGGGTGCTTTTACCGGAGCATTGCGAGAAAATCCGGGCCGGATCACCGCCTGTGAGGGCGGCACGCTGTTCCTCGATGAGATCGGAGACTTGCCGCTGTCGATACAACCGAAACTCCTGCGTTTTATTCAAGACCGCGAGTACGAGCGGGTAGGTGATCAGACGACACGAAAAGCCGATGTCCGTATTGTCACAGCGACAAACTCTGATCTGGAGAAGGCGGTTCAGGCGGGACGGTTCCGTGAAGATCTTTTCTACCGTTTGAATGTGATCCAGATCGATCTGCCGCCACTCGCCGAGCGTCCTGATGATGTAGAAGAACTTGCAATCCAGATGCTGGCCTTTTTCGGAGCACAGAATCATAAAATAATAAGAGGATTTGACGCCGAAACTCTTTCTGCATTGCGTGAATACGTCTGGCCCGGGAACATACGGGAACTACGCAACGTGATCGAACGGGCTGTCATCCTGTGTTCAGGCGAGATGATCGGTCTTGATCTGCTGCCTAATTCCATTGCCCGAAAAAGCCCCGCTGTCCGCCTGGGTGATCCGGTCACACTCGAGGTAATCGAGGAGCAGCACATACGACGAATTATTGCTTCAGCGAAGTCCTTCCAGGAAGCGGCTGATCTCCTGGGCATCGATCAAGCCACCCTCTGGCGAAAACGAAGGCAATACGGTATCTGAGTGATCTCTCCAAAGCGGCCTTGCATATTGCAAGGCCTTTTTATTTCCATCCTTGTCAATCGCAAGCAGTTGATTTTGCAATTGACTCATATCTATATACAATATCAATCTTTAGATTTGTGGCATACTTTGTGTAACCCTGCGGCATGGAGGAGAAACCATGATAGGCATAAGACAAAAACTCATGCTGGGGTTCGGCGGACTGCTCGCTATCGTTGCCGTTATCGGTGTGCTGACCATTGTTAAAATCGATAACCTGGGACGGGCGATAGATATCATTTTGCAGGAAAATTACCGGAGCGTGGTGGCCTGTCAGGATATGAAAGAAGCCCTCGAGCGGATGGACAGCGGTGTTCTGTTTACTTTCATCGGAATGGATAACGAAGGCCGCAACCTTATCGAGGAGAACACGCCCCTCTTTCAGAATGCTCTCAACGTCGAGCTTGGCAACATTACTCTTTCCGGAGAATATGAAAAAGCGGACAGTATCAGGACTCTATTCGGCGAATATGAGAGAGCGATAACTCGGGTTACTGATAAATCCATTCCGATTGAGGTGCGCCGGGAAGCGTATTTCTCGACACTTTTTCCGATATTCCAGGAGATAAAAACACTCGCCCAGGCTGTCCTGGCCATGAACCAGACCAGCATGAGCGAGGAGAACGATGCCGCCCGCCGTCAGGCCGGTCTGGCACACCGCAGCATGCTGATTGCCATTGTCGCCTGCGCGCTGATTGCGATTCTGTTTATCTTTCTGATTCGCCGCTGGATTCTGAAACCGATTGATCGGCTGATAGAATCCATCAATGAAATCCGCCGGGGCAACCTCGACCTCGTGCTGGAACCCGGATCGCGGGACGAGATCGGCCAGTTGTCTGTGGCTTTCAATGATATGACCGAGGCGTTACGCCAGGTGCGCAAGCATGATCGTATCAACCTTCTGAGGATTCAGCGGGCCACGGAGGATATCTTCAGGGTCCTGCCCTCAGCCGTGGCGATTATCGACCTTCAAGGCCGGGTCGATGTTGCGACTGAAACAGCCAGCCGGCATTTCGGGCTGAAAGCCGGTGTGTTCGCCCAGCATCTGCATTATACCTGGCTAAATGAACTCCTGCACCGGATAGAGCAGGAGGACCAGCTCGCTGGTAACGAGGCTGTGGGCGAATATGTCCAGCAATTCATTGACGGCAGAGAATATTTCTTCCAGCCCACGGTGAAAAAGATACCATCCGACCGAAACTACGGCGAGCCGGTCGGGTTCGCGATCATAATCAAAGATGTGACCCTGGTCCGCGAACAGGAGGAGCTGAAAGGCGGAGTGATCTCCACCGTCTCGCACCAGCTCAAAACTCCCCTGACTTCGCTTCGAATGTCTATCCATCTCCTTCTCGAAGAGAAAGTCGGGAGTCTCAACGAAAAGCAGCTCGATCTGTTGATGTCCGCCAGGGATGACAGTGACCGGCTGATGGAAATCCTGGTAACCCTCCTCGACCTCAACCGGATAGGGTCCGGCAAGTCACCCTTGAACCTCGTTGAAGCCTCGCCACAGGCGCTTTTACACGGGGCCCTCGAACCGTTTATGGTCGAAGCGAAAGATAAAGGAATCAAGCTCTCCACGACAGTTGCGGATGATCTCCCTGACGTGAGGGTGGACTCGACCAGGATTCGTCACGTTTTCGCCAACCTTCTGTCGAATGCCCTTCGGTTCACAGGCGCCGGCGGCACAATTACAGTTCAGGCGGTGGAAGAGCCTGGATATGTCAGGTTCTCGGTTCAGGACACGGGCAAGGGCATCCCGCCCGAACACCTGGATCACCTGTTCGAGCAATTCTACCAGGAGCCGGGGCAGGACGAGAAATCAGGTGTGGGGTTGGGGTTGGCCATTGTGAAAGAAATAGTCCAGTCGCATGGCGGCCAGGTCGGGGTAGAGAGTGAGGTGGGGGTGGGTTCAACCTTCCATTTCACTCTGCCGGTGAGTGAAGGACAAACAGGGTCAAATTGATATTCATTTGACTTCGAATCGGAGGAAGGCATGGCAGTAAAACTATATATCGTACTTGTTTGCGCGGCTTTGTTCGCATGGACAGGCCTCGCCCGGGCCACTTATTCAAGCCAGATCTGGGTTCCCTCCACCGACATCCAGGCATTCGGCGTACCGCATCTCGGAGTGGACACCTACAACTGCCTGGGCAAGTCGTTCTCCGGGAGGACTGTGGCAACCATCAATTACGGGATCACAGTTGGTGCTATCCCGGATGATAGACTTATTGGAGCCGAGTTCGGGGTGGACTACCGGGATGTCGGAGGCAACACGGAAAATCCCTGGTTCTATAACGCGAAATTCGGGCTGAAAGAGGGGAAGGTCAGCCCCTGGCAGCCGGCTCTGGTGGTGGGAGTGTTCGATCTGGGCGGCAGGAGAGAGGTCACCGCGGCCAATATTGTTTACGGTCTCGCGTCGAAAAATTTCAGCGATATCGGACGGTTCAGCCTCGGATACTATTCCGGCAGCCGGAAAGTCCTGGTCGACGAGACCGGCCGTAAGGCGAACACCGGCCTGCTCGCCTCCTGGGACCGTACATTCGGCGGTAAATTCTGGGCCGCCGTGGACTTCATGAGCGGCCAAAGCTCCTATGGCGCAATTAACATTGGTGGAGCGTACTATCTTACAGAGAAGACAAGCTTCTCCATCGGTTACGACTTTTACAACAATGACAGGTTACATGTACCGACTTTCACTTTTCAGCTCGACATGAATCTCTGAGCGGATTTCTTACATGGGAGGTTCCAGTGCTTTTAATTACGACTTTGGCTTTCATATTCTGTCTTGTGTACCTCGTCTATGCAATTATCGATCCTGAACGGTTCTGACGGAGATGACCATGCCCGTGCTTTTTATCACGATTATCCTGGGTGGAGCGGCCCTGCTTTCCTGGCCGTTTGGAAAATACATGAGCTGGGCCATGAATCCCCACAGGGATACGGACGATCTGCGGTACCGTTTTGACAGCGTTTTCCGCCGGTTCGGCGGCCGGTTGCTCGGGCAGGAGCAGGACTGGAAACAGTACTGCCTGGCGCTGATGGTGTTCAACGCCGTAATGTTTGCCGTCGTTTACGCAATCCTGTCCCTGCAGCAATACCTGCCGCTCAACCCGGACGGCAAGGGCCTGGTGGAGCAGAGCCTTGTCTTTAACACGACGGCATCCTTCACCACGAATACCAACCTTCAGCACTATTCGGGCGAAGTATCGATGAGTTACTTCTCCCAGGTGTTCGGGCTGATGTGGTTGCAGTTCGTCTCGGCCGCCACGGGTATCGCCGCCCTGGCAGCCCTGGCGCGCGGACTGGCGGGAAACACGAAGCTCGGTAATTTCTACCGTGACCTGCTGGCCGCGACCATTCTTATCCTGCTGCCGTTGGCTGTAGTGGTGGCATTGTTGCTTGTTTTGGGCGGCCTGCCCATGACACTCGATGGCTCGGCGATTGCCAAAACGCTCGAAGGTGCGGTGCAGACCATCGCCCGTGGGCCGGTGGCGGCATTCACGGCGATCAAGCAACTGGGTACCAACGGCGGCGGTTTCTTCGGACCCAACTCGACGCACCCGTTTGAGAATGCAGGTTTCTTTACGAATGTGGTCGAATGCTTCAGCATCATATTCGTTCCGATGGCCTCGGTCTGGATGTTCGGCCGGATCACAGGCCGCCTCCGCCATGCAGGAGTTATTTTCGCAGTCATGGCGATAATGCTTGTGGTCAAGGTCGGCCTGGCGGTGCATTTCGAGAGCGCCCCGCCCGCAGCCTTAGCCGGATTACCAGTCGAGTCCTCTAACAACCTCGAAGGCAAGGAGCTGCGCTTCGGCCCCACCGCGGGTCCGCTCTGGGCCACGCTGACCACCTGCACCAGCAACGGCTCGGTGGACTGTATGCACGACAGTCTCAATCCGCTGACCGGCCTGATCCCCATGATCGGCATGTGGCTGAACGTCACTTTCGGCGGTGTGGGCGTGGGCATGATCAACATGTTCCTGTTTATTATTGTCGGGGTTTTTATCTGCGGGATGATGGTTGGGCGCACCCCCGAGTACCTGGCGCGCAAGGTGGAAACCGGAGAGATGAAGTTGGCACTGCTGGCGCTGCTGATCCATCCGTTTCTCATTCTCGGAGGGACGGCGCTTTTCGCCATGACGCCGTGGGGCGCGGCCACGGTGCACAATACCGGGGCGCATGGATTCAGCGAGATCCTGTACGAATTCAGCTCCGCCGCGGCCAATAACGGTTCCGGGTTCGAGGGTCTGGGCGACAACACGATTCCCTGGAATGTGGCCACCGGTATCGTAATGCTGCTTGGGCGTTTCATTCCTATCATACTGCCTCTGGCTATAGCGGGGTCTTTGGGGGCCAAGAAGGCGACACCGGAGACGACCGGATCGCTGCGCATGGATACGCCTTTGTTCGGGATGGTCATCCTGGGCAGCGTGGTGCTGATCGGAGCGCTGTTGTTCCTGCCGGTGGCGGTGCTGGGGCCGATTGCTGAACATCTGGCGGCTTCAGGTCTCTGATTTACACAAAACTGCTGAGAATTGACTTTGGAGAGGATGTACCCATGACTGACTATGAAGATGGAATCGAACAGGCCAAGCTGCAAAGGCGGAAAGTCCGCCGGGCTGCCCTTTTTGAACGGGCCATGGTTCAGGTAGCGGTGAAACAGGCTTTTATCATGCTGAAACCCTGGAGCATGGTTCGCAACCCGGTGATGTTTGTCACTGAGATCGGCGCGGCCCTGACCACTCTCGTTCTGCTTCTGGATGCATTCAAAGCCGCGCCTGACCTGGTGTACACTCTGGCCGTAGCCGTTATTCTCTGGCTGACAGTGTTATTCGCAAATTTCGCCGAGGCCCTGGCCGAGACTCGCGGCAGGGCGCAGGCCGAAACACTCAAGCACACCCGGCGTCAAACACTGGCCCGCAGGCTGACAAATGGAGGGGAGGAGCTGGTAGGCTCGAACCTTCTACGCGAGGGCGACATCGTGCGGGTGACCGCCGGAGAAATCATACCGGGGGACGGAGAAGTGATCGATGGTGCGGCGACAGTGGATGAGTCCGCGATTACCGGTGAGTCCGCTCCGGTCGTGCGGGAAGCCGGCGGAGACCGTTCCGGAGTCACCGGCGGGACACGCGTGCTGTCCGATTGGATCAAGGTGCGGATAACCGCGGGAGAAGGCGACTCGTTCCTGGACCGGATGATCGCTCTGGTCGAGGGAGCGGTGCGTCAGAAAACCCCCAATGAACTGGCCTTGACCGTAACGCTGGCCGGGCTGACTCTGGCTTTTCTACTGGTCACCGGGTCGCTCTGGCCGATAGGCCGCTATTTCGGCGTAGAGCTGCCGATACCCACTCTTATCGCGCTGCTGGTCTGCCTTATCCCGACCACTATCGGGGCACTCCTGGCGGCTATCGGGCTGGCCGGCATGGACCGGGCTCTTTCAGCAAATGTCCTGGCCAAAAGCGGTAAAGCCGTCGAATTGGCCGGCGATATCGACACCCTGCTCCTGGATAAAACCGGTACGATAACCATAGGCAATCGACAGGCCACCGAGTATCATCCTTTGCCCGGTGTCAGCCCGGAACGCCTGGCAGAGGCGGCAATGTGCGCCTCGTTCGGCGACTTGACCCCGGAAGGCAAATCCATTGTCCGGCTGGGTGAGGAGACTCTCAAAGGTGAAGCCCCCCCGGAAATGCCGGAGGCAAAGATAATAGCATTCTCGGCGCATACACGCTTGAGCGGGTTGGACAGCAAGGATGGGCGCAGTTACCGCAAGGGGGCGGCCGACGCTATCCAGGCTTATGTCCGGGGACAGGGCGGGTCAATACCCGTTTCGCTTCAGGAACTCGTGGACAGCGTGGCCCGCGGAGGCAGCACACCCATAGTCGTGGCCGAGGGGCAAAAGGTGCTGGGAGTGGTGGCTCTCTCCGATGTTCTCAAGCCTGGAATTCGGGACAGGTTCGAGCGCCTGCGGGCCATGGGGCTGCGTGTAGTCATGGTGACCGGCGACAATCCTCTCACCGCGGCAGCGATTGCCGAACAGGCCGGAGTGGATGATTTCATTGCCGAGTCCAAACCGGAGGACAAGCTCGAGTACATCCGCAAGGAGCAGCGCACCGGGAGGCTGATAGCAATGATGGGCGACGGCACCAACGACGCCCCGGCCCTGGCCCAGGCGGATATCGGGGTAGCAATGAACTCCGGAACCCAGGCGGCCAAGGAAGCCGGCAACATGGTGGACCTCGACAGCAACCCCACCAAGCTCATCGAGGTGATCGAGATCGGAAAACAGCTTCTGATGACCCGCGGGGCGTTGACCACGTTCTCTATCGCCAACGACGTGGCCAAGTATTTTGCTATCATCCCGGCCATGTTCATGCTCGCCATGCCCCAGCTTCGGGCGCTAAATATAATGGGCCTGGCGACCCCGGCGAGCTCGATTCTTTCCGCCCTGATATTCAATGCGGTGATTATCCTGATCCTCATTCCCATCGCCATCAAAGGTGTGAAGTATCGCCCAATGGGAGCGGCGGCACTCTTGAGGAAAAACCTTCTTGTTTACGGGTTCGGAGGAGTGATAGCACCCTTTCTGGGCATCAAACTCATCGACATGGCTCTTGGATTAACCGGACTTTTTTAGGAGTGCAAATACCATGAAGAGCACTGAAGAAACAGAAGGAGCATTTGTTCACCTGCTGACTTCTGTGCGTGTGGCGCTGGCCACATTAGCGATATGTTGTGTTATTTATCCATTGGGGATATTAATTTTCGGGCAGATCGCCACTCCCGAAACCGCCACTGGTTCGCTCATTCGCAATGACCAGGGCGAGATCGTGGGCAGCGAGCTCATCGCCCAGGGTTTTTCCCGGCCGGAATATTTCTGGCCCCGCCCCTCGGCAGTAGACTATAACGCCGCCGCAGCGGGAGGAAGCAACCTTTCACCTGCGAATCCCGCACTTCGCACCAGTGCGGAGGCAATTATTGGAAAAATGGGAGCCACTGCAGAAAACCCGATCCCGGCTGACCTGGTAACTGCCTCAGGCAGCGGCCTTGATCCGGATATAACCCTGGAAGCCGCCAGGCACCAGGCGCCAAGAGTCGCCCGGGCGCGCAATCTGCCTGTCTCCGCCGTACTGGAAACTCTTGATAAAATGGCTGAGCGGCCTGGAGGCAAGCTCATCCCTGTGCGGCTGGTAAACGTGCTGCTTGTAAACATGGAGCTGGACAGGTCAAGGTAATTATGGACAACAGTCGAGCTGACAGTTTCCTGCGCTTGATCCGCCGGTCGCAGAGAGGCAGGCTGAAGATATACCTGGGTTATGCCGCCGGCGTCGGGAAGACTTACCAGATGCTACTTGAGGCCCGCCGTCTCAAGGAGGATGGGATTGACGTCGCCATCGGCCTGGCCGAATGCCACGGGAGAGCGGAGACAGAGGCGCTGCTGAAGGGTCTGGAACAGATACAGCGCAGGCGAATCACCTACCGGGGAATTGAGATCGAGGAGATGGATCTTGCTGCGATCCTCGCCCGCCGCCCGAGTGTGGTGCTCGTCGACGAGCTCGCCCACAACAACGTGCCGGGCAGCAAAAACGCCAAGCGCTACCAGGATGTGGACGAGATTTTATCTGCGGGTATTCATGTGATCTCAACATTGAATATTCAGCACCTGGAAAGCCTGTACGAGACAGTCGAGCGTGCGACGGGAGTCCGGGTCAGGGAACGTATTCCCGATCGGGTTGTCGCTGAAGCCGATCAGCTGGTCAACGTGGACATCACAACCGAGGACTTGCGCCGTCGGCTCGAAGAAGGAAAAGTCTACACGGTAGAACGGATCGAGACGGCGCTGACTCATTTTTTCAAGTCAACCAATCTGGAGCAACTGCGTGAGCTTACTCTTCGTGAGCTGGCGGCCCAGATTGATTCACGTCAGCGCGGTCCGCTGGCCGATGAGACACCTTCCAGCCCGGATCAGGTAATGGTCTGTATCAGTTCCGGCGGCCCCAACACCGAGGCCCTCCTGCGTTACGCCTCCCGTCTGGCTGGCCGCTTGAACCGAAACTGGTATGCGGTTTATGTGCAGACCCGATCCGAGAGTCCCACCGCGGTGGACGCCAGGACCCAGCGGGTACTGGCCAATACCATGACCCTGGCCCAGCAGTTGGGGGCGGCGGTTTTCACCTACCGGGGCGACGATGTCGTGAAAACGATCCTTCAATTCGCGAAAGAGTACCGGGTCGGACACATCGTGATCGGCACCCCCGGCAGGAAGCTGCCTTTCTGGAGCCGTTGGCTCGGGAGAATGAGCATCGTGGAGCGACTGTACACCGAAAGCTCGGGGATAAACATAGTCCTGCTCGATACACGGATTGCCGGAAAAGTAGAGGTCCCGGAAGCAGGTAAGACTCCAAATGACCATACAGGATATGAAGAACGGGAGAATGATGAGGTTCGGGAAGAAGAGAGATCTCCACTCGCAAATCTTCAGGTCATCATCTGGGAGCAGCCGATGGAAAAAGAAGCCGCCATGAAAGATCTGCTGGAGGCGGCCTGCAAAGGTGCAACCGAGCTCCGTGAGAATGCCTGGTACGCACTCCTTGAGCGCGAGAGACAGGGTGGAACGTTTTTGGGTGAGGACGTGGCTATTCCCCACGCCCGGATCGCCAATATTACCAAACCTTTAGTGGCTCTCGGGGTCGGGAAGCTGGATATCCTCGACCGTGATGCGGACCGCAGCATCAGGATTATGATCCTGCTGCTTTCGCCCGTCGATAATCCCAACACCCATGTGGCGATGCTCGGAAAGATCAGCCGGATGGCGAGAGACGATCAGTGGCGCAGAAAGGTTCTCGCCGCGGCAAACGCCTCAGAAGTTGTGCAGATCGTCAATGAGCAGGAAGGAGTGGCTTACTTAGGTGGCTGAACCCATGCAATTGCTTTGGAACATCAAGCTGGTTTTGTTTCTCTTGATATGAACTAAATCTTCAGGGAGTGATAATTTTAATCACCGCCGCAATGTGCGGTCGAGGCTGCGGTACTGGATCGCCTCGGCCAGGTGGGCCGGGCCGAGACACTCGCTGCCGTCCAGGTCGGCGATGGTGCGGGCGACCTTGAGGATACGGTCGTGGGCGCGGGCCGAAAGCCCGAAATGGTTCATCGCCTGGCGCAGGAGCGCCTCGGACTCGGGGCTCAGCTCGCAGAACTGGCGCAGGTGGGCGCGCCGCATGTGGGCGTTGCAGTGGACGCCGTGATCGGCCTCGTAGCGCCGCCGTTGCAGCTCGCGGCAGCGCTCCACCCGGGCGCGAATCACCTCGCTTGGCTCACCGGGTTTCTTGTCGGCCAGGTGCTCGAACGGCACAGCCGGCACCTCAACGTGGATATCGATCCGGTCGAGCAGCGGGCCGCTGATATGGCCCAGGTAGCGCTCCACCTGCAGCGGGGTGCACTTGCAGGCGTGGTTGGGGTCGGTGCGGTAGCCGCAGGGGCAGGGGTTCATGGCGCAGACCAGCATCAGGCGGGCCGGGTAGGTGAGCGAACTCATCGAGCGGGTGATGTTGACCTCGCCGTCCTCAAGCGGCTGGCGCAGCACCTCCAGCACGTTGCGCCGGAACTCCGGCATCTCGTCCAGGAACAGTACCCCGTTGTGCGCCAGACTGACCTCGCCCGGCTTGGGGATGCGCCCGCCTCCGATCAGCCCGGCATCCGAGATCGTGTGGTGCGGGGCACGGAACGGGCGGGTGGCCACCAGTGACTGCGAGGCCCCGGTCAGGCCGGCCACGCTGTGGATGCGGGTGGTCTCGATCGCCTCGGCCAGGCTCATCCGGGGAAGGATCGTGACCAGGCGGCGGGTGAGCATGGTTTTGCCAGAGCCGGGCGGCCCGATCAGCATCAGGTTGTGCCCCCCGGCCGCAGCCACCTCCAGGGCGCGCTTGGCGTGCTCCTGGCCCTTGACCTCGGCGAAATCCACCGGGTAGCGGCTGTGGTCCTCGAACAGGCGCTCACGGTCCACGCGTGTGGGTGGAATGTCTTTCTGTCCAGACAGGTACTCGGCCGCCTCGGCCAGGCTGTGCACGCCGATCACGGTCAGGTCCTCCACCACCGCGGCCTCCTGGGCGTTCTCGGCCGGCAGGACAATGCCCTTAAGGCCCAGGCGGCTGCAACTGGCGGCCATGGGCAGGGCGCCGCGCACGGGCTTGACCGCCCCGTCCAGGCTCAGTTCGCCCAGCACCAGGTGGTCCGCCAGACGGGCAGCCTCGATCTGGCCGCTGGCGGCCAGCAGGCCCACTGCGATGGGCAGGTCGAACGAGGCGCCTTCTTTTTTGATATCGGCCGGGGCGAGGTTGATCGTCACCCGCTTTAGCGGGAACTTGAGACCGGTGTTGGCGAGGGCGGAGCTGATACGCTCGCGGCTTTCCCGGACCGCGTTGTCCGGCAGGCCGACCAGGGTATAGGTGGGCAGTCCAGGGGCGATGTCGGTCTCGACCTCCACCAGATAGGCCTCGATCCCGAGGATCGACCCGGAAAAAACTTTACTGAGCAAGGGACGGTTCTCCCGTGACCGGGGCTTTCCCCGGGCAGGTTGAATCTTACGTCTGGATGGTCCCTGGTGTCAGGCGGCGCCGGACTCAGGCCCCGGCCTCCTCGGCAATGCTGTCCGCGGAGTCGGCCTGCGGCCCCATCTCGCGCCGCTTTTCCATCAGGTCAATGTATTTGGCATACTTGAGATAGCCGATCACGTTGCCCAGGCGCTGGTCGGTCTCCGTGGAGACCATCCGGCAGCGGCCCTCGATCAGTTCCTCAAGCAGTGGGGCCAGGTCGGCGCTGCCGCCGCCGGCCAGCAGGATGAATTCCAGGTCCCAGTCCTCGGCCCAGAGCCGCTCCATGTCGCTCACAATGGCGGTGGCGAGCTGGCGCAGCACCTGTTCGCGAAGGTCCACCAGCGACATTTCCTTGCCGCGGATGCGAATCTGCCCCTTGCGGACCGGGTCGAACAGGCGGAACAGCTCCACGCTCACCCCGGTCTGCTCCAGTATCTTCCGGCTGATCAGGGCGAAGGCCTTGGAGATGCCGGTGTCGGTGGTGCGGCTGCCGCGCTCGATATAGCGCAGGCGGTCGGTCAGGGTGTAATCGGTGGTGCGGAAACCGATGTCGATCACGCCGAATTTCTGGCGCGCCACATCCCGGTCCACGATGCGGCCGTGGTCGTTC
>CAYLSM010000047.1:0-24716 GCA_964386505.1 uncultured Gemmatimonadales bacterium | reverse complement strand
GCAGTTCCTGAGCCGACTTGTCGCTGGGCTTGATGTTGCCGACGTAGAAGGTCTTGAGCGTGAGGCCGATGGCTTCGAAGTCGTCCTGCACCTTGGCGCGCACGGCGGCGCCGATCTCTTCGGTCAGGCCGATCATTTCAGGTACCGAGTTCTTCGCGCCTGTCTCGCCGAGCACGTCCTGCAGTTTGGAGAGTAACATGGTACGCAGGCGTTCCTCGATGTCGGAAGTACGATAGGCATGCTAAGAAAGGCCTGCCGGTCTATGCCGTGCTGATGGGCGAGAATGAAAAACGATACGACATCGGCAATTTCGAAAGCTATTTCCGCGCCTTTGTCGATTTCGCCCTGCAGGATGAGAAGTACGGCCACATGCTGCGCAACTACCTGGCGAGGCTGGTATGATCGTAGCATCGGCCCCGGCCCGGGCCGGCGTGATCGGAAATCCTACGGACGGCTACGGCGGCAGCCTGGTCTCCTGTACCCTGAGCTGCCGCGCCACGGCGCGGATCAGCCCTGCCAAGCAGCTTGAGCTGTGTTTCGCCGGCCAGGAGACTGTGATCCGCGACGAGCGAGACCTCAAGATGGACAGCGGGGTGTTCGACATCGCCCGCAGCGTGATCCGTTACCTGCGCCTGGCCGGGAAGGCTTTCCGCCTGGAGGGCGAGTCCGATGTGCCGTTCCGCAGCGGTCTGGCCGGCTCCACAGCCATGCTGGCCGCGGTGTTCGGCGCGGTCTGCCGATTTGTCGGCCGAGACATCAACCCCTACCAGACCGCCGAGACGATCCGCTACATCGAACTCAACTACATGGACATCCAGTGCGGCTACCAGGACCAGTACATGACCGTGTTCGGTGGCATGAACTACCTGGATTTCCGGACAAAGGAGGTCTACCGCGACCTGGATGGCGAGGTCTACGCCACCGTGGAACCGTTGGCGCGGTTCGTGGACCAGTTGCCGATGGTGGTGGTGCACACGGGCGTACAGCGCATCTCGGGCAATATACTCAAACCTATCCGTGAGCGCTGGCTGGAGGGCGACCCGGCCGTGGTGGGAGGCTACCGTGAGATCGCCGAACTGGCCCGTCTGGGCAAGAAAGCCATCCTGAGGAAGGATTGGGCGGAGCTGGGACGTCTGATGAACCGCAACCACACTATCCAGCAGGAGCTTGGGGCGAGCGGCAAGGCGAACGACAAGTTCATCGCCCTGGCCTTGGACAACGGCGCCCTGGGAGCCAAACTGGCCGGAGCAGGCGGCGGGGGAACGATAATCGCCCTGCACCCCGAACCGGAGAAACTTGTAGCGGCGTTCCGCCGCGAGGGCGACCCGCGGGTGCTGCACCTCGACCCGCGTCAGCCTGGGCTGAGCGTGGAAGAGGTTGAGTGAGTCTGATTCACTTCCCGGAGTAAACACCAACGGCCGCCAGGCGGCCGTTGGGTTTTTGGGACCAAAAAACTGTAGGGGCAATTCATGAACTGCCCCTACAGGCATTCCCACCTGAAAAACAGCCGAAGAAACGCTTCAGCGCGTGAAACTGACCCAGACCTTGCGGCTGCGCGGCCCGTCGAACTCCACGAAATATATCCCCTGCCAGGTGCCGAGCTGAAGGCGTCCCTCCTCGACAATCACCTGCAGGCTGCAGCCGAACAGGCTGCTCTTGATATGGGCGGCGCTGTTGCCCTCGGAGTGACGGTAGCGGGGTGAATCGAACGGAATCACGGAGTCGACTATTTCGAGGATGTCACGAGGGACAGTGGGATCGGCGTTCTCGTTTATTGTCACCGCGGCGGTGGTGTGCGGGGTGAACACAGTGCACACGCCCTCGCTCGCTCCCGCCCCGGCCAGGGCCTGCTCCACCCGGTCGGTGATGTCGATGAATTCGGTGCGGCGACTGGTCTGCAGACTGATCTTATGCATGACTGCCTCCCCAGGTTCATCCTGATCGATTTCTCATCAGAACGATGCACTTTCTGTACGATATTGTCAATATTAAAAAGCCCGCCCGGATAACCGGAGCGGGCTTGCATGCGATATGGCTGCAAAATGGCCTCAGGCGGCCCGGGTGATCCTGGCCCGGCGACGGATGCCGGTGCCCGGCTCCTCCTCCCGCACGGCCTTGGAACGCACCGAGATGCGCCGTCCGCTGTACTTGAGCAGTGGCCGCGCGCGATCCGCGCTGCCTGCGGCGGCATCCTGGTCCAGGCTGTAGAAACTGCCCTCCTGACGTGACAGGTCACGCAGGGAGGTTACCCAGACATAGATGTAGGCGACGCCGATCACAAGGCTGAAACCGGTGAAAAAGACCGGTTCCGACAGATAATAAAGCAGTTCCCCAAACATTGCGGCCTCCTTGCCGTTGTGCCCTCGATCCCTCTCGGGCTGCCTCGGGTGATACATATCCTCACTTTCATTAATCGGCCGCCCGGGCCGGTCGGTTTAATTTTTATGCCTGCGGCGCGCCTTCTCCGGCTTGTCTGCATTTCCGCCCGCTCCGGGCCGGATCGGGCTCTTCCGCCTTGACACGGCGCCGCTCGCCGACCTATATTTCAACTTTATTTCACCTTCAAACCGGGGCTCAGCGGATGGACAGCTTCAAAGTGGACAGTTTCGGCACGCACGGCCATTTCGGGCCGTATGGCGGACGGTACGTGCCGGAAATGCTGGTGAGCGCCCTGGAGGCTTTGGAGCGGTCCTATCTCGAGGCGCGCGCCGACAGCGCGTTCCAGGTCGAACTTGACCGCCTGCTGCGAACCTGGAGCGGCCGTCCCACCCCTCTGTATTTCGCCGGGAACCTCAGCGCCCATTTGGGTGGGGCCAGGATTTACCTCAAGCAGGAGGGCCTGGGCCAGACCGGCAGCCACAAGGTGAACAACTGCATCGGCCAGGCTCTTCTGGCCCGCCGCATGGGCAAGACCCGCCTGATCGCCGAGACCGGCGCCGGACAGCACGGTCTGGCCACGGCCAGCGTGGCGGCGCGGTTCGGGTTCGAGTGCGAGATTTTCATGGGCGAGCTGGACATGGCCCGTCAGCGGCCCAACGTGTTCTGGATGGAACAGCTCGGGGCCAGGGTCACTCCGGTGCCCTACGGCAGCCGCACGCTGAAAGAGGCGGTCAACGCTTCTTTCAAGAACTGGATCGAGAACCTGGAGAACACCTATCTTCTGGTGGGCTCCGCGCTCAGCTCGCACCCCTACCCCAGCATGGTGCGCGATTTCCAGAGCGTGATCGGCCGCGAGGTGCGCCAGCAGATCCAAGAGGCCGAGGGCCGTCTGCCGGATGTGCTGGTGGCCTGCGTGGGCGGCGGGAGCAACTCAATCGGCCTGTTCCACCCGTTCCTGGATGAGAAATCGGTCCGCCTGGTGGGAGTCGAGGCCGGGGGCCTGGGCCTGGAAAGCGGCCTGCACTCGGCGCGTTTCAAGGGCGGCAAGCACGGGATAATAGAGGGTTACAAGTCTTATTTCCTGCAGAATGAGGACGGCCAGACCCTGACCACGCACAGCGTGGCCGCGGGCCTGGATTACGCCGGGGTGGGTCCGGAGCACGCCCTTCTGCACGACCTGGGACGGGTTGAGTATGTTAGCGCTACGGATGCCGAGGTGCTCGCGGCGCTGAAACTCATGATGAAGACCGAGGGGATAATCCCGGCGCTCGAAAGCTCGCACGCCGTGGCCGAGGCTGTGCGCCGCGCCCCAGGCCTGCCCAAGGACTGCATAATGGTGGTGAATCTGTCGGGACGTGGGGACAAGGACATTTTCATTGTGGCCGAGGCGCTGAAAGACAAAGCCTGGCTTGAATTCCTGGAGCGTAAGGCTAAGGCGGGCTACGATGCGTAACGCGATAGACAACAAGCTGGACTCGCTGCGGGCTTACGGCGCCCACGGTCTGATGGCCCATATTGTGGTGGGCTACCCTGACCTGGCCGCCTCGGAGCGTCTGCTGTCCACCATCGCCGACTCCGGCGCCGACCTGATCGAGCTTCAGATTCCGTTCACCGACCCGGTGGCGGATGGCCCCACGATTCTCAAGGCCAATCTGGCCTCCCTCAAGAACGGCATCCGGGTGCGCGACTGTTTCGCCTTTGCCGAGCGCATGGCGAAAAAACTGACAAACGTGCCCCTGCTTTTTATGACCTACATCAACATCCCGTTCAACTACGGCGTGGAGGCGTTCTGCCGTGACAGCAACGCGGCCGGCCTGGCCGGGCTGATCGTGCCCGACATCCCGCCCGAGGAGACGGCCGAGGATTACCACGGCCAATGCCTGAACCACGGCCTGCACCCTATCTACGTGCTCAGCCCCTCCTGCACCGACAGCCGTATCGAGATGATTGGCGCGCGGGCCACCGGGTTCCTCTACGCCACGGCGCGGGTGGGTATCACCGGCGCGCGCGATGGCAGCCGTCTGGCCGGACTCGAATCGTTCGCCGCACGGCTGCGGCCGCGGGTCAAGGTCCCGCTGGCCCTGGGTTTCGGCCTTTCCAGCCGTGCGCACGTGGAGGAGGTCAAACCCCTGTTCGACATCTCGGTGCTCGGCAGCCGGGTGATCGACCTCTACAACCAGGGCGCGGATGAGAAAGCCGCCCTGGCCGGGGTGTCCTCTTTCCTGCGCTCCCTGCGCTGAGTTAAAATCCGCCTGCCGGGTCCACTCCCTATTTAGTAAAACTGATATCGATCAGCACAATCTTGCCTGTCCGTAAAAAAACCAACACCGCATTCCGGCAGATCGGATGTAGGGGCACGGCATGCCGTGCCCGATTTTTTGGAATTAAATCCCCCTCACTCCCACTTTTTCAAATGGGGAGGCGGTCCGTTTCCCGGTATATTAGCCGCCAAAGGTCTACAACTTTAAGCAGGGCGCGATGCGCTGCCTTGTTCATTCAGCTTTCATTCCGGACGCACCTTTGGAGCCAGCCTGGAGGGCGTCTTGCCCGGCAGGCGGATGAACACGCAGGTTCCGTCCCCGATCCGGCTCTCGATCCAGATTTCCCCGCCCAGGGCCTCGACCAGTTTCTGCGAGATCGACATGCCCAGGCCGCTTCCCTCCACGGTCAGGTTGATGTTCTCCAGTTGGTGAAACTTGTCGAACACCTTGGGGATATCCACCTCGGCGATGCCGGGGCCGTGGTCGCGCACCCGGACCAGGGCGTCACCGTCCAGCCTCTCGATCCCCACCTCCACCCGTGAGCCGGCGGGCGAGAACTTTATCGCGTTGCCCACCACGTTGGTCACCACCTGGATCACCTTGTCCGGGTCGCTGGTCAGAGGAAGCCCATCGCCCGGGAACTGGCGTGCGCAAACCAGGGAGCGGTCCGTGAAATTAGGCTCCAGCGAGTCGAGTGTCGCGGCGGTGAGCTCCACCAGGTCGAAACGGCTCAGGTTCAACTTGATCCGCCCGGCCTCCATGCGCGACAGGTCGAGCACGTCGTTGATCAGGCGCGACAGACGGCGGCAGTTGCGGATTATTGTGCTCAGGACATCGGCGCGCCGGGTCTCCTCCTTACTCAACCCGTGGAGCAATGTCTCCGAGAAAAGCTGGATCGAGCTGAGCGGTGTTCGCAGCTCGTGCGACACCAGCGAGATGAAATCATCCTTGGCCGCGTTCAGGTTTCGCATACGGTCCAGGGTGCTCTGCAACTCGCCGTAGCGTGCCACCAGTTCTGAGGTGCTCTCGCTGACCCGCTTCTCCAGTTCCTGATTCAGGGTGTCGAACTCATCGCGTGAGGTCTTGAGCCGGGTGCTCATCTGGTTGAACGACTCGGCCAGCACGCCCAACTCATCCTTGCGTTCCAGTTCCACCCGCAGGCCGAATCCGCCGCGCGCCACCTCCTGGGTCGCTTCGGCCAGACTGTAAATCGGGTTGACCAGCCGCCGCACGATCAGCACCACCGCAACGATGGAAACGAGAATCAGGACCAGGGTTAAAAGCCCGGCCCAGCGCGCCGCTGCGGTCAGGCCGCGGTACATGCTCTCGAGCGAGATGTCCAGCACGGCGTACCCGGCAACTGCCTCTCTCGAAACCGCTTCCACCGAATCACCCTTTGCCTCGCTCAGCGGTTCGAACAGGTACGACTCGTCGCTCCCGCCACGGACCCGTTCGCCCGGAATCGGGACCCGGGCACGGTAGACTTTCCCCTCATCCAGCGGGAACCAGTCGGCCAGACTGTCGCGCCGACCCAGGCTGAGCAGGCTGTCCACGCAGCGCGCCGGGAACCCCGAGGAAACGATGGTCCGCCCCTCCAGATCGGTCAGGGCGGCACGCAGGATGTCGCTGTCGCGCCGCGAGCCTTCGATCAGACGGCTCAGGGTCTGGATGTCACCGGCATAAACGGCATAGCGGCTGTTGTAGGCCAGGGTCTCGGCCAGGGACAGGGCCCGTTTGCGCAGCTCACTCAGTGAGGAGCTTTTCTGGTACAGGATGAAGAAAGTAGTGAACAGCGCCGAGATCAGACAGATCAGGGTGATCACGGCCAGGCTCGCCTTGAGTCCCAGGCTGGCCCGGAAACGGGCGGCTTTGGGCATGTTCACCGTCGCCCCCTTTCCCGTCCCACCAGGGTCGCCTCGCCCAGGACATGCGGCTCAATATGCAGGCCCAGCCCGAATGCCACGGCCTCGTTGATGTAGAGTTTCAGGCGGCGCGGCGTCTCGGCAATCTTTCCGGCGGGCGCGCCCGCGGCCAGACGGCTCAAGGCCAGATCGGCGGTCTGCGCCCCCAGGTCCTCGTAGTCGAAATCCAGGCTCAGGGCCGCCCCGGCCTCGGCCAGACGGCGGGTGAAAGCCACCACCGGCATGCTGCGCCTGTGGCATTCCTCCAGAATGAATCGCAGGGCGTCCCGGTTGTAGACCCGGCTGTCAGGCGGCAGCCAGAGGATGTCGATCTGTTCGATTATGCTCCGCAGGGCTTCCGGCACTTGACGGTCGCTGGAGACCGGGGCCTTGATCACGCGTAGTCCGAGCCCGCTGACTGCGTTCTCAGGGTCGCCGTCCGGGAATGAACCGGGTGAATACAGCATGCCCACATGACGCACCGCGGGCAGGGCCTCACGGATCATCCCGAGCTGGCTGGTCAGTGTCGGACGCAAAAGAAGGGCCGCCATTTCGCGACCCGGGGCGCCGGATGAGGACGGAGCAGGAAGGTCGAGCAGCATGCTGCAGACCAGCGGTATGCCATCGCCGCTGCGCATGGCCGACAGTGAGGCCGGGCTGCCGAATGTGACGATCAAGCGGGGGCGGTCCTGCTCCAGGCTCTTCCAGAAAGCTTTTTCCTGCTCCAGGTCCTCGGGAAGGTAGCGTTTCTCGGTGGACAGATCGAGCCGCAGGCCGGTGATCCGGTCGAGAAACCCGCGCGCGGCCAGTTCGTACTCGGCCCGTCCCGGGCTGACCAGCACCAGCACCCGTCCCTGGCCGGTCAGGACAGCCGGAGATTCTCCGGCAGCCCCGGACCAGACGCACAGGAGCAGCGTCAGGAGCAGCCAGGCCAGACCCCGGAACCTTCGGGGCGCGGCTCTTTCAGTAAGTCCAGTAGGCACCGACTGTCACCCTCCGGCGAATTTGTTCGGCCACCGGGTATTCGCGCACTTTGTTGTCTAACAGGTTGTAGCCGGCTACAAACAGCTCGAGGCCGCTGTCACCGGCGCTGTAGCCCAGACGAGTATCCACGGTGCTGTGGGCCGGTACTCCGTACAACTCGAATTCCCCGTCCTGACCCACCACGATCCACTTGGAGCTGCTGGTGTGTCCGATACTCAGGCTCATTTCCATCCCTTTGACAGGAGACAGGGACACCTTGCAGTTCGCCTTGTCCCGCGGCGGCGACTGCTGCGCCCCCACGAAATAGCCGTTCCCCAGCCGCTGGAAGCTGTAGTTCAGGTTGAATTTCAGGTAAGGGATGGGAATGAAATCGAGCGAGGACTCGAAGCCCCAGATACTCCTGGCCTTGTCGCGGTTGTTGAATGTCAGAACCAGGAAATCACCCTCCTGGCGTGCCTGCTCCAGGAAAATATTGTCGTGGAAACGCAGGAAAAACAGGTCGGTCTTGAATTTCATCACCTCACCCGGGAAAAAGGTGTAGCCTAACTCGGTCGAGGTGACTTTCTCGGCTTTCAGCTCCCGGTTTCCAAGCACATGGAGACGGTAGCTGCGTTTGTAGTCCAGTTCCGAGTTCTGGAAGCTCGGGTTGCGGTAGGCTCTGGCCACCGAAATGCGCAGGGTGTTCACCCGGTCCGGTGCGCAGATCAGGCTGAAACGCGGGCTGACATTGGTCTTGGTCAGGGGGTGATGGTCCACCCGGCAGCCGGCCAGCAGGCTCAGCTCGGGGATTGGCCGGTACTCATCCTGAAGGTAGAAAGAGGTCAGGTTCTGTTTCTGATCCGCCGGGGTGACATCCGTGCTGAACGAGTTGTGCCGGACCGAGGCGCCCGAAACCAGCGAGTTGTTCCATTTGATGTTTTTCTTGTACTGGAGTTCGAGATCGATGGTGTTGGAGTTGATCTTCTCGTCCGGGCTGGTCAGGTAGACCGACTTTTCCTCCTGGTCGGTCCGGTTCCAGAAAGCCTGTATCGAGAAATCGTCCAGCAGGCAGTTGAACTTGAAGTAGGAGGAACTGATCTGGGACCTGGTCAGATCGTCGATGAACACGCGCCGGACATGCCCCTGGCTGCCGCCGACATCCAGCGACAGGCTGCGTGAGTGAGACAGGCGGTGCTCGACCAGGAAATTCCCGAAAAACATTCGCTTGGCCGGCTCATCCGAGTCCTCGAAGCTGTCGATCCGGTTGCCGCCCACGGCCAGGCGCAGACTGGTCGGGCCGTACACCCCGCCATAAAGGCCCTGGCCGAGGAGCGCCCCACGCTCGCCGGCCTGGAACCGGAACTGAGGACCGGCCATACGCGCCGGTGCCTTGGTGATGATATTGATCACGCCGCTGAAAGCGTTAGCCCCGTAGAGGGCCGAGGCCGGTGAGCGCACAACCTCGATCCGCTCGATCTGGTCCAGGGCCAGGGGAAGGCTCTCCCAGATTACACCGCCGTAATAGTCGAGGTATACCGAGCGCCCGTCCACCAGCACCAGGAGCTTGTCGGCCGGGACCTGGCTCAGCCCACGCACGTTGACCTCGGCGTGCGAGGAGCTGACAGTCACGATATCCATGCCCGGGATGAAACGCAACAGTTCCGGGATGGAGAGCGCGCCCGAGGCGTGGATTTCCCGCGCGTTGATCACCGTCATGGCGGTAGGGGCACGGTCGATGCTCTGCTCCATGCCGCTGGCGGTTATGATTGTATCCAGGGGGGCGAACAGAAAATCTTCGGGACTCTCACGGCCGGCTGCCGCGAGCAATGACACACTGCACAACAGTAACAAAGCCGCGGCGCTTATCCATCGGATTGCTTTTGCGGGTTTCATCGACGTGCGTTGTCCGACTGGAGTGGAAACCAACCGCAGAGAATAAATCCGTTATCTCTCTCTATTCCGATGGCATGAACCATTTCGCCGCGTTCGGTCAACATGGGCGCAAGGCGAGCGGTCCATTCCAGTCCGGCCAATCCTGTCGGCTGCACGTGCCGGTTCAGACCTGGGCTTTTCGGCCTATAAGCTTGCCGATCACACCGAGCAGCTCGGTCCGCTCGAACGGCTTGACCAGGTATTCATCCGCGCCGTTTTGCAGCACGACTTCCCGCGTGAATGTGGCCGAATTGCCGGTCATCGCCACAATTTTCACCTCATGCAGTTCATCGGTGCTCTTTACCCGCTGGCAGACCTCCAGACCGTTTATTTTGGGCATTTTCATGTCCAGCAGCAGGATATCAGGGATAAAAGAGCCCATGCACAGCAGCACCTCGTAACCATCGCTGGCCGCCCGGACCTCATAATCCGGGAACTCATCCTCCAGCACCTGGAGTATGCTCTTGGCGAAATCGACATCGTCCTCGCCGATCATGATCTTGACCTGACGGTTCTCCTCGAAAAACTTCTCTATTACCGGTATGTTGTTCTGTTCCAGGAAGTCCCGGAAATTCTTTTTCGAGACTTTATAGCGTCCCCCGGGATACCGGTAACCCTTCAGTTTGCCGTCCTTGATCCATCGGTTCACCTGGACCCCTGAAACACGGCAATACCTCGCCACCGAGGTGGTGGACAGTGCCGGCTCCAGGGAGGGATGGGAATCGGGCCTCTCCGCCATTAACCTCTCTCCTTGCAATTGTGTCATTGATTAACATCATAACACACAAAAAATCGGGTGTCAATCTCTTCCTTTGAGGCTTACGGTCCAGTTTAGACCATAATAATATATATCGACTGCACTGTTCAAGTTTATTCATGGCCAAAGCCCCTCTGCCAGTACTTTTGGGATTGACTTCAGCCTGTTTTCTCTCGAACGCGGCCGAATAGATTCCTGAAACCCTAAAACTCTTGACAACTTCTTTTTCTGGGTTTAGAATAAAAGTGTCTTATGTAATATATGCTGCATTTGTATTAATTGATCATTGTTCACGCGCTTTGATTATATTCCAAAACAAGAAAACACTTGGTAATTCGCTCCGGACGGGGACGACACGCAGTAACCCTGACCGCATGCTCACTCTCAGCCGGACCTGAATTACCGACCGAATCATCACGGAAGAGTTACACATGCAGAACTCGGGTAGATACTTCACTCACGCCCTGGCCTTGGCGCTCCTGCTTGTCACAGGCGCCTGGGCGCAGATGCGTATTATCAGCTACGAGGTACCGGGAGTCGCTCAGGGGGCCACGGTTGCGGGCCTGGCCTACTCGTCGGCCAACGATGCCAAGTTCGCCCTTGTCAATTCCGGCGTCGAGACTTCCACCCGCGGTCTTACAGCCAAGCTGTGGTCAAGCGACTGGCGTGTCTATCCGTATTATGGTCCCCAGGAACTCGATGATTTCGCCCCCGTGGACATGGCGGTCAGTCCGCGGATAAACCAGTTCCCGGCCATGGGTGGGAACCTGATGCTCGCGATCAGCCAGCGCTTTCTGCGCCTGTGCTGGGAGCTGAACGAAAGTGTCCGTTTCAATATGACCAGTGGCGAGCATATCCTGAATGCCACCGCCCCCAAAGTTAATTCCAAAATTTTCGACATCTCATATTTCGGCTTTTCCTCCCAGACCGTGCTGAACTGTGTGGGCGTGGACCCGGACGGTGTGTTCTGGGTCTGCAGCAGTTCGGGTATCCTGCGTTTCGCCGGTGAGGACTGGAGTATCGTGGGCGGCCCGGCCAATTGTGTTGCCGTGGATGGAAGCGGGCTCAAATATTTCGGCACTCCCACCCACGGGGTGACAACCTGCCGGACGACAGCCTTCAACACTCTCATCCAGCCCGAACGTATCCATGGCGAGGTGAGTGCAATCGATGTCTCGCCGGATGGGAAAATACTCTGGTTCGCCGCCTGGAGTGCCGTCGACAATAAAGTTGGTCTGTACCGCTATGCCGGCGGTAATCTGACCGAAACACTGTTCAGCGCCGGGGTGGACGGCTGGTCGAGAGTGCCATCCCTGGCCGTGGACACTGAAGGCACTCTCTGGGTGGCCACCGTCTCCGGGGTCAAAGTGCTCCGGAACGGAGCCTGGACCACATATTCCACATCTGACGGCCTCACCCCGGGCAAGGTGAACGATATTCTCGCAATCAGTCCCAACAAGGTGTGGTGCGCCACCGACCGCGGAATCTCGCTTTTCTACACCCCGGGAAGTTACGATCTCTACTCCCTGCCCAGAGAGAGCGTCATCTCGAGCAGCGCGGTGATCGACAGCGCTGGAATCGCCTACTTCGGCCGCGTGGACGGCTCGTTCTACGCTGTGCAGGCCTTGAAAGACGGTGAAATCAACAACTTCCAGCAGCCCGCGATCCTCTGGAGTTTCCAGACCGGCGGACCGGTGCTCTCCTCAGCGGGGGTGGACTATGTGGGCACGATCTATGTCGGAAGCAATGACCACAACCTTTACGCCCTGCACCCGAACGGAAAACTGAAGTGGAGCTACACCACCGGCGGCGAGGTGGTCTCCTCCCCGGCGGTGGGGCCTGAGGGAGGGGTGTATTTCGGCTCTGCGGACGGTTTTATCTACGCGCTCGATCAATCCGGCGCCTTGCTCTGGCGTTTCCAAACCAGCGGGCAGGTGCTCGCCTCTCCGGCCCTGGGGGTGGATGGCACTGTCTATTGCGGGTCGAGCGACGGCAGGATGTATGTTCTGGACAGCCAGGGACGACGGCGCTGGAGTTATCAGACCAGCGGTGCGATCTGGTCCTCGGCTGCGATCGACCTGGAGGGCAGGCTGTATTTCGGCTCGAACGACGGGAACCTCTACGTACTCGGGCCTGATGGGGCCTTGATCTGGAGACGGACAACCGGCGGTCCGGTCATCGCCTCCCCCTGCCTGGACCCTGCGAAGGGCCTGGTCTTTTTCGGTTCCAGCGACAGCACGCTTTATTCATTAAACACAGCCGACGGCAGCCTGGCCTGGACATTCGATGTCGAGGCCCCGGTCTGGAGCTCGGCGGTAATCTGCACTAACGGCGATGTGATCTGCCACTCCAGCAATTTGGTCTGTGTCGACTTGGACATTCCCCGCGAACATTGGCCCTTACCCTACAGCAACTACCGGCTCGATGGGGTTACCGGCGCTGTCAGATCAAGCACGAGAATCAACCTGGGGACCTCCTCCACCTCCTGCGTCTCGGTTGACGGGCCGGCCTGGTGTGTCAGCCTGGACGGCTCGAACGGCGAGGATTCCCAGCAGTTTATCCCCGGCTACGACCACACCGGCTGGCCCAAGTGGCGTCACGATTTCCGTAATACCGGCAACCTGGCCACCAGCCTTGAAATACCGATGAAATCCATCGATCAGTATGCGATAGACACCCGCTGCGACCTGTGCCGTGACGGCAGCCTGGACATCAAGGACGTGCTGTTTCTCATGGCCGGAGGGATCGCCGAGCCGGACAACCCGGTGGTGGACTGGGATGGTGACGGCCGCTGGTCGATCTCGGATGCCTCGCTCCTGCTGAGAGACCTTCTCTCCGGCAAATGCAATCCCCCGCAGGCCATTCTCTCGGCGGGCAACGTTTTCGCCCCGGCCTCGCACGCCTATAATCTCGGACAGATGGACCTGATCCAGCTGGAGACAGCCCTGGACCAGATGGTCCTGAGCCAGGACCAGCACGAGCAGTTCCTGACCGAACTCTACGCATTGGCCAGCCGCGCCACTCTGCCCAGGGCGTTCCTCCTGCTGCAGAATTCACCCAACCCATTCAACCCCTCCACGGCAATCAAGTTCGAGGTGCCGGATGGAGTGAAAGACAATATCAGCCTGTGCGTTTTCGATTTACGCGGACGGAAAGTCGCCACCCTGATCGATGGCCAAGTCGATCCCGGCATTCACGTTGTGTTCTGGGAGGGGACCGACCAGGCGGGGCGCAAACTCCCCAGTGGAGTGTATTTCTACCGCCTGAATGCCGGCGATTTCGAGCGGGTACGTAAGATGGTCATGCTGAAATAGGGCGGCTGCTTTCCTCGCGTACGACGGGACCGGAGAATTCCGGTCCCGTTTTTTTGTCTTCGCGTATCGGTGCATCAAAAACTGCAGATCACTGGCCCGGCCAGTTCCGGCTCATTTGTCCCCACCGGGTGAAACCAGGCTGAACACGCAGTCCGCCGGGACAGTTACAGTGAAAGCTCCCGCCGTCACTTTCACCCGCCCGGCCCGCACCATGTTCTCAGTTTTTGAGGTGTAATAGAGTTCCAGCGCTGTCACTCCAGGCGCCGAATCGATCCGTCCGCTCAGGGTCACCGGAGCGGCGGCGTTATTGAGTCCCACCAGGCTCAGAACTCCCCGCTCGCGACGATAGAAAGCCAGCAGCGGCGACAGCGGCCCTTCCTCCGCCACTACCTCGACCCGGTGCGCCCCCGGCCTCACGAAGCGGCTGATTTGCGACATGGTGTAGAAATTCTTCCGTGCGGTGTAGTTCTTGGACTGCGCCAATTCGTTGTCCAGCGAGAAAAGCCCCCAGAAACTCCAGGTTGCCGGCGGGTGGAAATAGTAGCTGTCGTAGCCCTCCCAGACAATCCCGCCCGAGGCGCCGTTGGCCAGGTGCTCCAGCAGATACTTTGCCGTACCGCGGCAATATGGCCAGTCGTAGGTCCCGCGCTGGCCGTTGTCGGCGTTGGGGAGCCAGACATTGAACTCGGTCATCCAGAACGTGCGGTCCGGATAGGCCGAGCGCTGGATGAACTCCTCCACCCCGTTCGAGCCGCCGCCGTTGTCCGAATAGCTGTGCATCCCGAAATGAGACAGATTGCTCATGACAAGCGTGTCGGCCAGAATTTCGGGCAGATAGTCCGTGCCGCCGCCGGCGCGGTCCGGCGCGACAAAGCGCAGGTCGCCCAGGCCGCAGCGCTCCAGCGCCAGAGCAAGCGCGTGCAGGCAGCGGACATATTGCGCCGCCTCAACGTGAATACCCTCGTTCTGGATGTCAGGCTCGTTGTTCGGCGCGATCAGGCTGAATTTCAGGCCTTTCGTATTGCGCGCATATAACAGGAATGAGGCGATTGTCTCGGCCCATTCGCTTTCCAGGCCCTCGGTCAGGTGCCCGCCACCCATCCACTGCGGCCCCGGCCCCATGAAATTGAAAAACACGCTCCGGCTCAGGCCGCGCGCGTTCAGCCAGGCGAACATCTCCCAAAGAGGCTGGAAGCGTGACGAGGCATAGATCGAATCGTAGACCGCGTGGTTCATCACCAGCGGGTCGTCGTTATCGTTGACCGTCTCCCAGTCGGCGTTGTCGAACACCACCCGGAACAGGGTCATGCCCGCGCTGTCGATCAGGGCGTTCAGCACGGGTTTCAGCTCATCGCCCACCCAGCTGCGGTGGTTGGCGTTCACCCCGAAGCCGTCGATGACCTGCGCCTCCTTTGACACATCCACCCGCAGCGCGCGAGTCTGCGGGACCAGGTGCACCCGTAACGAACCCGAGCTGTCGTGGCGCACGCGCAGCACCCCGCTTGTGCTGTCGAAACTCCAGCCCTGATCATCAAGACTATTGCGCCGCGGCAGGGCCACTCCCCCGGCCAGCACCTCATTCGGGATAGCGCAGAGCCGTAAAGTCTCCTGCCCCGAGTTGTCCCAGGTGTCCCAGGCGATCAGGCTGTCGGTGTAGGTGATCGCGGTGACCGCAGATGAGCAGTAAAGAAGGTGGCTCTCATCCGGGTTGGACCACTCCGGTGCCGCGGCCAGGGCGTAATAGTACATCCGGGGCGCCTCGCCGTAGCAGTCCGACCACCACCATCCCACCTCATCCGTGGGCCCGTCGCTCGACTGTCCGTTCTCATCCATCATGTAGGTGTTGTAGCTCAGGCAGCGGAAAGCCCGGTCGCGGTAGAGGGAGTCGCCGCTCACCCGGTACCAGAGGGCATACTGTGCGCCCAGACGGGCCGCCTGGTAGCCCATGCGGTAGTTGTACTGGGTCTGCTCCGCCGGCACCCAGGCCCCGTGGAACACCCCGGGCAGGCTGTCCGGGGTGGGCGTTTCCACAAAATTCTTCTCTGTCCAACGCAGCAGCCCGGTAACATCCTTGCGGAAATCCGGGTCCCATCCGGGGTGCTCCAGAAGGTAGAGGCACATGTCGCTGGCGCAGGTGGTGCTGAGGTTCCCGGTGCCGTCGATCCGGGTGTCGCTGTGACCGTCCACCCAGTTGCCGTTTTTCATCGGGTAGGCCATCAGCCAGGTCTTGAGAATGCCCCTGGCGCGCTCATAATCGTCGGGCCGTCCCTGGCTGTCCCGGATCAGAAGGTCGAACAGGCTCAGGGCGCCATCCCAGCTTGCCGCATAGCGCGAGTGCGTCTCACCGTTCTTCGAGTTCACCACATACGGCCAGGGGGACTCTTCCGCCGTGCCGGGCCGGATGTTGGCAGCCAGAAGGTCGGCTACATGGAGCGCCATATCCCGGTAGGATTTATCCCCGTAAATCTGGTACAAACGGTAGAGAGCCAGCCCCATGTCGGCAGCCAGGTCCACGTGGCAGTCCCAGAGCGCCCAGCGCTCGGTGAAGCCGCGGAATTCGGTATCGCCGGCGTTGGAGGTGCCCACCGGGAAAGACGGCCACACATGTTCCGGCGGGGTCAGGCCGTGGGCCAGACAGTAATCGGCGAAGCGGCGGACATAGTCCAGCGGGGCGCGGTCGCCGCAGTACTGGTAGTACAGGCGGGCGCTCTCGACCCAGTTGGGGAGCTTCTCACCCACGTCGTTTTCCCAGGTCGGGCTGGCAGTGGGCGGCGTGCCGGGTTTCCATGCGCAGTAGAGGAAAGATATGGGCAGGCCTTGCGAGTCGGGCGGCGCGGCCAGGGCCCAGGCCCAGCACTTGTCAAGATAGTTGTCGAACGCCCGGTCGGCGGGGCTGAACCAGGGGTTTATCTTACCCTGGCTGTCCAGGTTCAGACGGTGGGAGCGTAGCTTCTCGGCGGCGCGGCCTGTCTCGGCGCTGCAGAGGACCGCCAGCAGAACAAGGGTCAACTTGAGAGCCAACGTATGTCCTTTGATCACGTTTCGCATGCTCGTCTCTCCGCTTGGTTTTCCAGAAAGTATGCTCTCGGCGCCTATAAGCTCAGCGCTCCAGTTCCTCTGCCAGAGCCTTTTTCAGCCAGGACGGCACCTCGTTCAGGTCGGCCCAGACATAGGGCGTGCGGAACATATCAGGTGTCACCTTGGCCGTTACCAGTTCCGTGCGGCACAGGCGCGCCCCGGCCAGGACCTCGCCCTGCGGGCTCATGATAAAGCTGTCGCCCAGGCCCGGACGGTCAGGCTTGTCGGTCACCACCACATTCGAGCGCACGACCACCAGCTTCATCTGGCAGGCCAGGCCCACGTGGCAGTTGCGAACCCAGATCCGGTGGTCATCCACCCGCTGGGCGTCGATTGAGTTGTAATGCGGGGTAAACAGTATCTCGGCGCCTTTCATCTTGGCAATTAGCGACAGATGCGGAAACGAGGTGTCATGGCAGATCGAGACCGCAAAACGCGCCCCGTGCGACTCGAACACCGGCACGCACTGTCCGGGGAGGAACCCCAGGTTGTCACGGTCGCCCTCGGTCAGCATCACCTTGTCGTAGATGCCCTGTAGCTTTCCTCCTTCTATTATCAGCTCCGAATTATAGACACCCTCATCTGTCAGCCGGGCCAGGCCCACCAGCACAGTCATGCCGTGGCCGGCGCTCTCGGCGATCAACGCCTGAATCTCGGGGTCCTCCATCCGTCGGGCGCCTTTCAACATGTTCTCGCGCGAGTCGTAGCCCGAGAGGAATGTCTCGGGGAACACCACGAAATCGCTGCCCCGCTCCCTGGCCTGGGCGATCGTCTTACGCACCACAGCCAGGTTGGCCGCGAAGTCACCGTCCTTGCAGGGACCCTGGTAGGTGGAGATCACCACCGGGTGCTCAAGGGCCTGCAAACCAGTCGCCAGCACCAGCAGGGAAATGAGCATCAGCACAACCTGCAGGGGAATCATCCGGGTCCAGAGCATTGCGCCCACTCCTGTGTCCGAAGGATTTAATCATTCTCCGGTCCGGGAAAAGCCCGGCCGGAAAAGCTGTCAATAAAACAATCCGCGATTTTTCTTACATATTTTAGGCTTAAGTTATTATTATGCTTTTCCTCTTGTCACGTTAGGCGGACGCACTTTATGAGCACGATATTATCATGAACCCGACAGTCTCTTTCAAAGATTTCCCGTCAATCCCGGAATACAAGTATTACGATCCGGATTTCGATTTCTATGTCGAGCGGGAACTGATGAAAAGCTCCACCTGCGCGATGCACTCCCACGCGTTCACCGAGCTGGCGATAATCATGGGCGGCACGGTGGTGCACTGCACCCGCTCCGGCGAGTACCAGCTCAGCCCCGGGGATGTCTTTGTCATCCCACCGCAGCTCGAGCACGCCTACCGCGAGGCGCACAACCTATATCTGTGCAATATAATGTACAACCTGGAGCTTTTGGAGACTTTCCGCGACCTGGAGCAGATACCGGGCTACCATGCACTTTTTTCGCTGGAACCGTTCTTCCGCCGCCAGCACCGCTTTGAAAGCCGCCTGCATCTGCAAAGCGAGGAGCTGGCGAACGTGTCACAGATGATCACCGGGATGAAACGCGAATTCGAGGAGAAAAAGCCTGGGCACAAGCCGGCGCTCAAAGCGCTCCTGATCCAGTTGATTGTCTACCTGTCCCGCCAGTATTCGCTGCAGAAAACCGGCAAGACTGCCCGCCTGTTGCCCCTGGCTGAAAGCGTGGCTTTCATGGAGGAAAATTTCAGCCAGAAACTCAACCTGCGCGACCTGGCCGGGATCGCCTGCATGTCGGTCCCCAATTTCATCCGTGTCTTCAAGGAAACCTACCAGGACACACCCATCGACTACCTGATACGGCTGAGGGTGCAGAAAGCGGCCGAACTGCTTCAAGGCAGCGGCGAGTCGATCACCGTGGTGGCGCTCAAGGCGGGCTTTTCGGACGGGAACTATTTTTCCCGGGCTTTCCGGCGTATCACCGGACGTACCCCGCGTGAATTCAGGCAGAACCAGCGGCATTGAGCACACCGCCGCCGGATCGAAGGTCTGTGCTCATTATCGGTCAACAACCAGGATATCCTGCCCTCACTACTTTACGCCTCCATCCAATGTCTCACGGATTTTCCGGGCCAGGTCGTTCACCGCGAACGGTTTCTGGATGAAATTCACTCCCTCGTCCAATACGCCGTGATGCGCAATCACGTTTGCCGTGTAGCCCGATGTGAAGATGCATTTCATCCCCGGCTTGAGTTGCAGTATCCGTTGCGCCAAGTCACGGCCGTTCATCTCCGGCATCACGACATCGGTGATCAGCAGGTGGATTTGGTCCTCGTATCCCTGTGTTATCCGAATCGCCTCAATCGGGCTTCCGGCGGTCAGGACATTGTAGCCCAGGCGCTGCAGTATCTTGCGGTTGAGGTTGAGGATCGTCTCCTCGTCCTCGACCAGCAGGACAGTCTCATTGCCGCCCTTGACCATTTTCCGTTCGGCCGTCTGCGGGGCCACCGCCAGGTCCGACTCGCAGCGCGAAAGGTAGATCTTGAACGTGGTCCCCTGGCCCGGCTCACTGTAGACATTGATGAAACCGTTGTTCTGCTTGACAATGCCGTAGACTGTGGCCAGCCCCAGGCCGGTGCCGTGACCCATACCCTTTGTGGTGAAAAACGGTTCGAAAACGTGCATCAAGGTTTCTTTGCTCATCCCGCAACCGTTGTCGCTCACCGTGAGCTTGATGAAATCACCCGGGAAAAAGCCCTTGTGGTCGGCGCAGTAGGCCTCGTCCACCGAGACGTTGTCGGTCTCGATTGTGATTTTCCCCACACCGGTGATTGCATCCCGGGCGTTGACTATCAGGTTGGCCAGGAGCTGATCGATCTGCGACGGGTCTATTTTCACTCTCCAGATATCGCGGCCGGGAGCCCAGAGAAGGTCGATATCCTCACCTATCAGACGCCGCAGGAGTTTCAGGATACCGGAGATGGTATCGTTCAGATCGAGTATCCGCGGGTCGATGGTCTGACGGCGTGCGAAAGCCAGGAGCTGGCGGGTCAGGTCATTGGAGCGCTGTGCGGCGCGGTAGATTTCCTGCAGGCTTTCATAAAGCGGCGTTCCCGCAGGCACGTCCTGAATCGCCATGTCGGTGAAACCGAGAATGGTCTGGAGCATATTGTTGAAATCGTGGGCAACTCCACCGGCCAGGCGGCCCACGGACTCCATTTTCTGCGCCTGCATCAGCTGCTCCTCCAGACGCGCCCGCTCCATTTCCTCTTTCTTGCGCTGGGTGATGTCGGTGAAATAGGTGTCGATCCTCAGCCGCTCACCGTCCGGACCGCTCACCACGCTCGAACGCTGTGAAACCCAGCGCACCTCGCCATCCGGACGGGTGATACGGTAAGACCACTCCCCGCGGCCGTCCCGGTCCAACTCCTCCAGTGAATGCTGAATCACCAGCCGGTCATCCGGATGCACCATCTCCTGGTAGATAGACGGCTCGGCGTAGAAATCCTCCATCGGCCGGCCGAAAATGCGGGATATGGAGGGATTGGTCTGCAAGAGACGGTTTGTCCGGGCATCCACCGAGTAGATCGCATCCAGCATATCGTTCAGGATCGAGCTGATTTTTTCCTCGCTCTTTCGCAATTCCTCCGCATTCCTGACCCGCTCGGTGATGTCCTGATTGACCACGATCGCGGCTTCCACTTTGCCGTTTTCATCCAGCACAGGGGCCGCATGGTTGAGGATGATTTTCTTTTTGCCGTCGAAAGCGTCTATCTCCAGCATCTCGTCGAGGATCGTCTCCGCATTCTGGATCGCCCGGACCAGGGCCCAGTCCTGGGCCTCGATCTCCTGGCCGGAGGGAAGGCGCCGCGCCTTGAACACCCCGTACTCCTCCTGGCCCACCAGCGGCTCCGCACCCCAGATAGCGCGCCCCACCCGGTTGGAGCGCACCAGGTTGCCCTTGCCGTCAGCCAGCCAGAGGCCCACAGGCAGGATTTCGAAAACCTTGCTCAGCATCTTCTCGTTCTTTGCGAGTTGATCCTCGGTCCGCTTACGCTCGGTGACATCATCGTAAACAGCTACGATTTCCAGTCCGGAAATCTTGAACACCCGGTTTTCAACCCATTCAGCAATCCGGCCGTCCCGGTACAATGTCGTCGGGAAGAAGGTCGGATCACCACTGGCCCAGACACGGCGGAACACATCGAGCAAACCCATTTCGACTATACCCGGAAAAACCTCGCGCACCTCGCGCCCCAGAATATCTTCCCTTTTCACGCTGCTATACTTCTCGGCAGCCGGGTTCATATCGCTGAAATAGAAATGCTCACCGTCTTCCGAGGTATAGATCGCCACCCCGCTGGTCATGGTTTCGAACAGGTCCCGGAAGCGGGTTTCGCTCTCGTGGAGCATTTCCTCCG
This sequence comes from uncultured Gemmatimonadales bacterium, assembly GCA_964386505.1. Taxonomy (GTDB): domain Bacteria; phylum Gemmatimonadota; class Glassbacteria; order GWA2-58-10; family GWA2-58-10; genus JAJFUG01. The sequence continues at coordinate 3,734 of CAYLSM010000047.1, read as the reverse complement.
CCTGCTTGATCTCGGTGATATCTCGACCCACCACCACCGAGCCGACAATCGCGCCTTCGCTGTCCCGTATCGGGCTGAAACTGTAACTGCCGACCCAACTCTCACCCGTGTCCTTGCGTCTGAGTCCGTACTCCACGTTGGTCGCCGTCTCCCCGCGCAGCGCCCGCGGGACAGCCCACATCTCCAGCGGGGCCGGCTCTCCGTTGGACAGGAACACGTCCAGAATGTCCGGGTACTCGGCCAGGTTCCTGGCGCAGTCGGCTTTGTCCCGGAAGCGGTGGAACGTGGCGAACGCGTCGTTGAACAGCACGAACCGGCCTCCGGTGTCCGAAATGAACACCGCATCGGTCATGCTGGCGAGAGCGGCATCCAGCCGGGCCTGGTCCTCCCTCGATTTCTCCTCCGCCTGCTTGCGCTGGGTGATATCCTGGAACGAGCCCCGGAGCTTGACCACTTTCCCGTCCTCAATCACCGGGTGGCCGATCGTGCGGACCCATCTCCGGTTACCCTCCCGCGTGATCATTTCCAGTTCGATGTCGTATGGCTCGGCGTTGTGGATGGCATTATCGATGGCGCTCTCGATCTTCTGACGCATCTCCCCCTGATAGAAACTCAAGCCGATACTGGCGTTGATCAGGTCATTCGGGCCGAGTCCGTGGATGCGGGCCACCTCATCGGTCCAGGTCCCCACCCCTGTCTCGACATCGAATTCCCAACCGCCGATCTTGCCCAGACGCCCCATCTCCTGCAGAAGCATCTCACTTTTCTGCAGCTCATTCTCGGCTTTCTTGCGGTCGGTGATATCCTGGAACACTGTGGCGAACTGGCCGCCCCCGGGCGAATAGACCCGGATATGGAAATGCCTGTCCATCGGGGGGAAATATGTTTCGAAAGAAGTCGCCGAGCCTCCCATCACCACCCGGGCATAGACATCCAGATAGGGAGCCTCTGCCACCCCGTACACCTCGGAGCCGAGCCGTCCGACCACCTCACTCTTTTTAAACCCGGTTATCGACTCGAACATCGGGTTCGCGTCCAGAATGCGGTAATCCACTGCCCGGCCAATGTCATCCAGCACCAGCTCGTGCAGGCAGAGGCCCTCGTTCATCGATTCATACAACCCGCGGTATTTGGCCTCGCTTCTCTGCAGTTCGCGCCTGGCACGGCGTTCCTCGGTCTGGTCACGAAAAACAAGCACCACCCCTGAGATTTTTCCTCTGGTATCCCGGATGGGGGCCCCGCTGTCGGCAATGGGGCGCTCAGTCCCGTCGCGAGCGATCAGCGAGGTGTGGTTGGCCAGCCCGACCACCAAGCCCTCGCTCAGCACCCTCCGCACCGGGTTCTCGACCGGCTGACGGGTGTATTCGTTTACTATATTGAAAACTTCCTCCAGCGGGCGGCCTTTGGCCTCTTCCTGCGTCCAGCCGGTCATGGACTCGGCCACCGGGTTGAGCAGCTCGACCATACCCCTGGCATCAGTCGAAATGACACCGTCCCCCACCCCCATCAGCGTGATCCGGTAACGCTCCTCGCTGGCACGCCAGGCTTGCTCGGTCTCATAGAGAGAACGATAATGGACCTTGGCGTTTCGCTGCCATATCGTTATAGCCGCAACTATCAGGACCATGACCAGCACGGACATGAATCCGATGATCATCAGCGACAGAGAGCGCCACTCGGCCAGGGCCTCGGAGCGGTCCATCTTGGAGATCATGAACCAGGGCGTATCCGGGATCGCCTGGATCACCGCCAGAACCGGGACACCGCGGTAGTCGTTGCCCTCGACCACCCCCTCCTGCCCACGCAGGGCCATGACAGCCGGCACGTCCAGCCGCGACAGAAGTATGCGCAGGTGAAAGGCTGCACCCGCAACGTGCCGCAGATCGTTAAGGAACAGCGCCGAATCGCCTTCCCTTCGCACTATCAGGGTTTCCGCGCTGCGGCTGGAGGTGGGCCAGGATTGTATGAGCGGATAGAGAAACTGTCCAGCATCGGTACGAAGCACCACTACCGCGGAACAGCGTCCCTGAGCCCCGTCAGGGTCGGCAATCGGAACAATCACATCCAGGTGCGGCGTCAGACCGTCCGGGCCTGTCCGAAGGTCATCCAGTTGGGGGCGGCCGGAGGCAAGCGCCGACTCGATCAGCGGCATTTCGAGCGAATCGAAGGGTGCGGTCGGGCCAGCAAAGTCGAAAAGCAATTGTCCGCCGGCATCGAACAGCAGAACGTCGCTGTAATGGTAGGCCTGTGTTAAAGCCATGAATTTCGAGTGTATTGCCTCCAACCCCGCTCCATTCCCCTTATCCTTTCGGCAGAATGTGCGCACCGCTTCCGTGAAGGGCTCATCCTGCATCAGGATTGCCGCATCACCCAGCCGTTCCGCCCGCCAGGCGACAATCTGCTCGACCTTGTAGCGAGCCACAGCCAGGAGGTTTTCATTGATCTGTTTTTTCAGCCTCGACTGCTCGGCGCGGTAAAATAATCCACCGCCGATCAGACAGATCAGCAGGGCCAGTGTCAAAGCTGTCTTTAAGCCACGCGGAGGCACATACTGGTCCAATGTCTTCTCCATACGCTACCGCGGAAGTTTGGGATCGAGAGAGCGGGAATGGCAAAGATAGACGATTGGCATAAATTGTCCACAATGTCATTGAAAGACAAGTTTATTTTTCCATTGAATGCGGCCCGAGTCGGCCAAATGCTCAAATGTGGAACCGGGGCCTGCATGGATCCGCTCAGCCGGACAGTGTTGCATCTTAACCGCAAAGGGGAGTATGTTTGCGCTAACGGCTTGACTTACAAGACATTGCCTTGGGCATCCGATTATCCGGCTTATAAGCGTTATTGCGGCATGTTTATAGAGTATATTTTGTTAGATATAATATACTGATTTCACTGGTATAACAAAACCCGTGCGGACCTTTTCCACTGCCTCTGCAGTTGAAGGTCCGCACGGGTTACATTTGCCGGAGATTCTGATTCAAAGCCGCTCTTCAGTATCATACCTCTTGTTTATCGGTCCTATCGGTTCTCCGGCCCCTGCGCTCAGAAATCTCTGAAATCCTCGTCCTCATCCAGCGGGATAATCTTGTCCGCGGACTTGCTGTGCTGGAGGGCCGGAGTCAGGCCTTTGTGGCCGTTATGGCCGTTGGCTGAGCGATGTCCGTTGCCGGAGGTTTTGCCGGTGCTCACCGGACGGGGTTTCAGACGGTTGGCGGCCGCTGGCCTGGCGGTCTCCATCCGTGGGTGGACCGCAGCCACGCTGCGGTTTTCCATGCTCAGCCTGAACTCGGCGATCATCCGGCGCAGTTCCTCGGCCTGGCTGCTCAGTTCCTCGGCCGCACTGGCCGACTCCTCGGAGTTGGAGGCGTTCTGCTGGGTCACCTTGTCCATCTGGGCCACTGAATCGTTGATCTGGTCCACGCCCTGGGCCTGTTCCTTGGCCGCGGCAGCGATCTCTTTGACCAGGTCGCTGACCTTGCTCGCTCCCTCGGTGATTTCGGTCAGGATCGCGGCCACTTCCTCGGTGATCGACACGCCGCCGCTGGCATTCTTCACCGCTTCCTCGATCATTCCGGCCGTGTCCTTGGCTGCGGCGGCGCTGCGCTGAGCCAGCGAGCGCACCTCCTCGGCCACCACTGCGAAGCCCTTGCCAGCATCCCCGGCCCGGGCCGCCTCCACCGCGGCGTTCAGGGCCAGAAGGTTGGTCTGGAACGCGATCTCGTCGATGGTCT
>CAYLSM010000046.1:0-24861 GCA_964386505.1 uncultured Gemmatimonadales bacterium | reverse complement strand
TGGCGATTGTGCAGGCGGCCTTGTTTTTCTCGTGAACCTCCATCATTCGGTGCAGGAGCGTGCGCTCGCCCTGTCCCGAGCGGATGATCGAGTCGCCCAGGGCGCAGACAAAATTGTCCTCGGCCACGAAATCGCGCGCCAGGCTGATCGCATCAGCCAGGCCTTTCTGCTCGCTCTGGCGCACGTAGTAGAAACTTACGCTCATTTCCTGATAACGCAGCTCCGCCACCAGCGAGGATTTGCCGGTCTGGTTCAACTCCTTGACCAGTTGCACGTCCTTGTCGAAATGATTCTCGATCGAGCGCTTGTGGCGGCCGGTGACAAATAGGATCTGCTTGAGCCCGGCTTTCTCGATCTCCTCCACCACATACTGCACTACCGGCTTTCGCCCCACGGGCAGCATTTCCTTGGGCTGGCTCTTGGTCGCGGGCAGCAGGCGCGTGCCGTGCCCGGCCACCGGTACTACGACTTTTTTGATCGGCATGGTAAAGACCTCCGTGGGTGATTTTATCCTTAAGGCTTCGTTTCCGCAGTATTCAGATATGCCGCACGTTGCACCGGCTGAATTTAGGCCCCCGGGCCCCGGATTGTCAACGCTTGAAGGCTCAGGGGCGCTCCAAGGGCAGTTCGATCATCTGACGCTTGTAGATGCGCCGTATCTCCAGCAGCGCTCTATCGTACAGCCCGAGCTTGAAATCCGGGAAAGTCCACTCGAATTTGGCCCAGCCGCCCTTGCGGTAGTAGAGGGTCAGGTCGGCCCAGACCCCCTCGCCGACATAGATTTTCTGGCCCATGTACTTGAACGAGGCCAGCACCACTTTCTGGTAGTCCAGGGTGCCCGTGTCGATATTCACCCGGCGGCGTCCATCCGGAGCGGCCAGAGTCCGCTCGATCCGGTCGGAGTCGAGCTTGGACCGGGCGAGCACTCCGGGGTGGACCAGGCGCTCCCAGGCGATAAAGACACGCCTCAGGCCCGCGCCCATCTCGGCTGCGTAGAAATCCGTGTGCTCGAACGGGAAAGCCGGGCTGACAAAGTCCTCCGGGCCGAACAGAGCGCCAAGACACGCCCGGGCCTCGCTCAGGAGGCTTTCATCCGAATAGAGTATGGCGGCGAACAGCTTGACCGGCTCCACCCGCCCCTTGGCCGGGCCCTGGTTCATCTGTCCACCGCCTTCCCCGCAGCCCTGGCCAGTTCGATCCGACGCAGCGCCGATTCCACCAGATCCCGGTCTATGCCGAACAGTTCCTCCACGGCCGCGCCTACCGATCCGCTGAGGTTGCTGTTACTCTTACCTCCGGGCTGGGTTACACGCAGCTTGCGGTTGTGCACGTAAAGCTGTTCGCCCGCGGCGGCGCGGGTCAGCACGAGCTGGTGCATCATGGCGGCATCGAAAGTGCGCCGCCAGTGGAACTCAAAAGTGGTGTCATCCACCGCCTCCACCCGGAGACGGTAGCGCCAGTGGGGCGGCGCGCTGCCGGACGGGGGACGGGTGAAAAGGTGGATCACCCCGTCGGCTTGCTGATCGCGCCGCACGGTATACGTATAGACCTCGCCGCGCAGGACTGTCTCGGCCCCCACGGCCGTGGGCAGCTCCAACGGGGCGGGCAGAAGGTAGCCCGGGTCGCAGAGATACAGGGCTCCCTGAAACTCTACCAGCACCGCGCAGTGGATATTGTTCCCGTGTTGCATGTCGCCCAGCACGCGCCGGGCGTTGTACCCGCAGGCGCGCAGAAGTTCGAACAGTCCGTGGGTAAGGGAAAAGCAGGTGCCGCCCAGGCGGCTCGCCAGGAAACCCTCGATCAGCTCGGCCGGGCTCTGCAGCCACACTCCGCCGTGCTCGGCCGCGCCCAGCACCTTCGAAACGTTCTCGTAGGGCAGGTGCGAGAAAGCGCGGTAAAGCTCCTCCAGGCCTGTCAGGGTAGGTGCGGTGGGGCGATGGCTGCCGAAACGGTCCAACAGCCGGTCGGCTGAGCGCAGGAGATTGTCTGTTCCGGTGAGTTGCACTTTCGTTCGGTCCTGTCTGGCTTTTCCACACGGGACGCGGCTTTACTTGCAGACGCGCTCCCGGTATATTTGAAAAACATTGTGTTTCTCAATGGATAAAGTTAACGCTCAACACGAGCCTGGGGAATAGGGAAGATGATACGCAACTTGCTGTTCGATCTGGGAAACGTGCTGCTGATGATGGACCATAAAAACACTGTCCGCGAGTTTGCCGCCTACAGCACCCTGCCGCCGGAGCAGTTCGGACCGCAGCGGGTGTTCCCATACGAGGCCCAGATGGCGATGGAGCGCGGCGAGATCACCCCGCAGCGCTTCTACGAGGTGTTCCTGGAACTGAGCGGCTGCCGTCTGAGCTACGAGCATTTCGTGCTTATCTGGACCGGCCATTTCCGTCCCAACACGCCGCTGATCCGTCTGGGCACCGCCCTGTCGCGGCGCATGGGGGTGTATTTCCTGTCGAACACCGACCCGCTGCATATCCCGCCGCTGTTCGACAAGTTCCCGCAGATGCTGTTCCACCACGGCATGGCCCTGTCCTGGGAACTGGGGGCGCTCAAGCCCGACCGGCGCTACTACAGCCGGGCCATGGAGAAACTGGACCTCGATCCCGGAGAGTGCATTTTCGTGGATGACCGCCCCGAAAACGTAGCCGCGGCCGAGGAGTTCGGACTGCGCTCGATCCAGTACCGGAATTTCCCCGAGACCCGCGCCCTTCTGGAGGCAGCCCTGGCCGGGTCAGGGCTGAAACTGGACGCCCGGGCCTGAGTCAGGTGATTCGGGGAAGCAGTGCCGGGTGAGGAAGGTGGATAACAGCTTGCCCGGAAGAGATTTATTTATTAGATTACACGCTTTGTCGACGCCCGGTGTGGCGGGACGCAGAGAAAGCCCGGTACGGTGCTCCTGCTGTCTCCGGAAGTTGTAACCGTATGGCCGGCGCGGCTTTAAAAATACAAAGAGTGAGGCGGAACAGTGCTGGAAAAAACTGTTGAGCAGGCGCAGGAACTGACAGAGAGACTGACCAAACTGCGGAGCTTTCTTTGACTTGGACAAGAAAGCTTCCCGTCTGGCCGAGCTGGAGCTGAAAATGGCCGAGCCCTCGTTCTGGAACGACCAGGAGGGGGCGCGCAAGGTGATCGACGAGGCCAACGCGATCAAGCGCTGGACCGAGCCGGTCAAGTCTCTGACCACTCGTCTGAACGACCTGGCCGAACTGGCCGAGCTGGCCGAGGAGGAGGACGAGCAGTCGGTGACGGAGCTTGAGGGCGACGCCGCTACGGTGGCCAAGGAGCTGGATGACCTGGAGATGCGCCACATGCTCTCCGGCCGGGATGACCACCGCAATGCGCTTCTGACCATCCATCCGGGCGCCGGTGGCACCGAAAGCCAGGACTGGGCCCAGATGCTGGCCCGCATGTACACCCGCTGGCTGGAGATGAAAGGCTTCCAACAGAGCGTGCTCGACCTGCTGCCCGGCGAAGAGGCCGGGATCAAGAGCATGACCATCGAGGTGCAGGGCGAGTACGCGTTCGGCTACCTCAAGGCGGAGAAAGGCATCCACCGCCTGGTGCGTATAAGTCCGTTCGACGCTAACAGCCGCAGGCACACCTCCTTTGCCTCCGTGTTTGTCTACCCTGAGATCGAGAACGATGTCGAGGTGCACATCGAGGAGAAGGACCTGCGCATAGACACCTACCGCTCCTCTGGGGCGGGCGGCCAGCACGTGAACAAGACCAGCTCGGCGATCCGGATCACCCACATCCCCACGGGGATCGTGGCGCAGTGCCAGAACGAGCGCAGCCAGCACCGCAACAAGGACAGCGCGATGAAAATCCTTCGCGCCCGCCTCTACGAGCACATGATGGCGGCCGAGCAGGTCGAGCGGGACGCCGTGGAGGCCGAGAAGACCGAGATCGCCTGGGGCAACCAAATCCGCAGCTACGTGCTGCACCCCTACACCCTGGTCAAGGACCATCGCACCGGCTACGAGAAGGGCGATGCCGGGGCGGTGCTGGAGGGCGAGATCGACGGGTTCATACAGGCCTATTTGCAGAAATTCGGCGGAAAGGATTGAGCGCGCTCTGAGCAAGCTCACCGCCTGAATGACTGAACTTCAAATATATCAAACGAGCGGCGGACAAAAGTGACTGAGAATCATACATCGAGCCAGGGAGAAAGCCCCCTGGAGGACCGTCATGAACTGGAGCGGGTGCGCATAGAGAAGCTCGACACCCTGCGCCAGATGGGAGTCAACCCCTATCCCTACGCCTGGGAAGTGAGCACACAGGCGGACAAACTTCTGGAGAGCTTCCAGGACATCGAGTTCCCGGAGAACGGTGAGCGGGTCAGTCTGGCCGGCCGGGTGATGTCGCTTCGTCCCAAGGGCAAGGTGACATTCGCACACCTGGATGACGGGTCGGCGAGGCTGCAGTTCTACGCCCGGGCCGAGGAGGTGGGGGAGAAGGATTACGAGGTGGTCAAGCTCCTGGACATAGGCGATATCGTGGGCGTGCGCGGCTACCTGTTCCGCACCCGCACGGGCGAGGTGACCCTGCACGTGGAATCTATCGCCTTGCTGAGCAAGAGCATACGTCCGCTGCCCGTGGTCAAGGAAAAGGTTGTAGGCGACCAGAAAATCGTGTATGATAAGGTTGAAGACAAGGAACTGCGGTACCGTCAGCGCTACGTGGACCTGGTGGTCAATCCCGAGGTGCGCGCGGTGTTCCGCTCCCGGGCCGCGATTGTGGCGGCGCTCAGGCGCAGCCTGGACGGGCGCGGGTTCCTGGAGGTGGAGACCCCGGTGCTGCAGCCGATCTACGGCGGGGCCTCGGCGCGTCCGTTCATGACCCATTACAACGCTCTGGACGCCAAGTTCTACCTGCGCATCTCAAATGAGCTGTACCTTAAGCGCCTGATCGTGGGTGGGCTCAACCGGGTCTACGAGTTCTCGAAGGATTTCCGCAACGAGGGCCTGGACCGCAGCCATAACCCGGAGTTCACCCTTCTGGAGTTCTACCAGGCCTACGCCGACTACAATGTCATGCTGGACACGGTGGAGGCGCTGATCGGCGAGGTGGCCTGCTCCGTGCTGGGTGAGGGGACCACGAAAGTGGAATGGTGCGGGCGCGAGATCAACCTGGCCCGTCCCTGGCGGCGCGCTCCGATGCTGGAGCTTCTGGCCGAGGCCACCGGCGAGCCGGACTCTTTCCGGGGTGAGCTGGACCGCGAGCGCCTGGCCACCCTGTGCCGCAAGTACGACATACAGGTGGAGAAGGGCATGGGCGTGGGCAAGCTCCTGGATGAGCTGTTCGGCGAGCTGGTGGAGCCGAACCTTATCGATCCGACTTTCGTGATCGACTATCCGCTCGAGACCAGCCCCCTGGCCAAGCGTCACCGCAGCCAGCCGGACCTGACCGAGCGGTTTGAGCTGATTGTGGGCGGCATGGAGCTGGCCAACGCCTTCTCCGAGCTGAATGACCCGCTGGACCAGCGCGGGCGGTTCGAGAGCCAGATGCGCCTGCGCGACCAGGGCGACGACGAAGCCCAGGTGCTGGATGAGGACTACCTTCGGGCCATGGAATACGGCATGCCGCCCACCGGCGGGGTGGGGATCGGCGTGGACCGCCTGGTGATGCTGCTCACCGGGCAGAGCTCGATCAAGGATGTGATCCTTTTCCCGCAGATGCGGCCGGAATGAGACATGCGGGTCGAGCTTGAAATCGGTCTGCGCTACCTGTTCTCGCGCCGGCACAAACGCTACCTGTCGCTGTTCACACTGATCAGCGTGGGCGGTGTGTTTGTCGGGGTGATGGCCCTGATCGTGATCCTGGCCGTGCTCAACGGGTTTCACGACGACCTGAAGGCCAAAATCCTGGGCACCATGCCCCACGTGACCCTGATGAAGTACAACGGCGAGGGGATCACGGAATACGATTCCCTTCTGGCCGTGGTTGCGGCGCAGCCTGGAGTGCAGTACGCCGCGCCGCTGGTCTACAGCGAGGGGATGATCGTCTCCGAGCGCGGCAACACCGGGGCGATCCTGCGCGGGATCGACCCGGCGCGCGAGGATTCGATCACCGGGATCATGCAACACCTGGTGAACGGCGATTTCGCGTTCCAGCGCAGCCAGGAGGACCCGGACGGACCGTCCTACCCGGCTGTGGTGATCGGCAGCTACATGGCGGCCGTGCTGGGCGTGGCCGAGGGCGACATAATCACGGTCTGGGCGCCGCGCGGAGTAAGAGTGTCGCCGTTCGGGCTCTCGGCGCCCTGGCGTAAATACAAGGTGAGCGGCATCTTCGAGACCGGGCTGTACGACGCCGACTCAAAGTTTGCCTATTTTTCGCTGGCCGAGGCGCAATCCTTTTTCGGCACGAAAAATGCCATCACCGATATCGAGGTCCGGGTGCGTGACGCGGAAGAAGCGACCGCAGTGCGCGACAGCCTGACAGTCCTTCTGGGCTACCCGTTCACCGGTACGGACTGGATGAGTTTCAACAAGAACCTGTTCGAGGCGCTCAAGCTCGAAAAGACAGTGATGTTCATCATCCTGACCTTGATCGTGCTGGTGGCCTCGTTCAATATAGTCGGCACACTGACCATGCTGGTGGTGGAGAAGAGCCGCGAGATAGGGATCTTACGCTCGATGGGGTTCAGCGCCCGCTCGGTGGGGCTGGTGTTCGTACTGGACGGGGCGGTGATCGGAGCAGTGGGCACGGCGCTTGGGCTGGGGGCGGGCTATGCGGTGGCGCGGTTTCTGTCCAGCCACCCGTTGAACGTGAGCGGCGAGGTTTATTTCATCGACCATATCCCGGTTATAATGCAGGCCGGCGATTTCCTGACCGTGGCCGCAGCCAGCCTTATCATTTCGCTGGCCGCAACCCTGTACCCGGCTTTTCGCGCGGCCCGTCTGGCCCCGGTGGATGCTATCAGGTATGAGTGATTCGGCCTTGACCGCAAATGCGGTGGAAAAGGACTATCCGAGCGGAGAAAAGGGCCTGCTCCGCGTGCTGCGCGGGGTGGACCTGCGCCTGGAGCGGGGTGACTCGGTCTCGATTGTCGGGCGCAGCGGGGCGGGCAAAAGCACGTTGCTGCATATCCTGGGTGCGCTTGAGGACCCCAGCCGCGGACAGGTGGAGATCGACGGCAAGGTGGTGGGCCGGTTGGATGACAGTGCCCGCAGCCGTCTGCGCAGCCGCCGTCTCGGGTTCATTTTCCAGTTCCATTACCTGCTGTCCGAGTTCTCGGCCCTGGAGAACGTGATGGTGCCGCTCAGGATCGCGGGAGTGGCCGCCTCCAAGGCCCGTCGCACCGCGGCAGCGGCCCTGGAGGAGATGGGTTTGGCTGAGCGCCTGGAGCACCGTCCGGCGCAGCTCTCGGGCGGCGAGCAGCAGCGGGTGGCCGTGGCCCGCGCCCTGGTGCACGAGCCGGATTTCGTGCTGGCCGATGAGCCCACCGGCAACCTGGACCGCGAGAACGGGGCGCTGGTGAGCGAGTTGCTGTTCGGACAGATTCGCAAGCGTGGCATGGGCCTGGTGCTGGTCACCCACGACCAGGGCCTGGCCGGGATGACCGGCCGCAGCCTGCTGCTCGATGAGGGCCGCCTTCTGCCCGTGGCCTGAGTTGTCACCCCGTGATGGATTTTTCAGTTAAGTATCTGGAGTGCGGAATGAAGTGCGAAAAATGCAAAAAGAACGAGGCCGAGATCCACTTCACCCAGGTCAAGGAAGGGGAAGTGGTCAGCCTGAACCTCTGCCGCGAGTGCGCCGAGCAGCACGGCCTCAAGGGTGTCAAGCTCGACAGCGATGAGCAGCCCGCGTTTGCTCCGGAGCAGAAAAGCCAGGTTCTCAAAGACCTGGCCGAGCCGGGCGGCGAGACCGCGTCCGGAAGCTGCCCGTTCTGCGGCAGCACCCTCGACGACATAAAAAAAACCGGGCGCCTGGGCTGCGGACGCTGCTATTTCGTGTTCGAGAACCAGGTGGATGTGCTGCTGCGGCGCATCCAGGGCAGTTCGTTCCACGTGGGCAAACGCCCCGGACGCGCCGAAAGCAAGGCGATCAACGACCAGCTCAAGGTGCGCGAGTTGAAGAAACGTCTGAGCGATGCGGTCAAACTCGAAAATTACGAGGAAGCCGCCCGTTTGCGGGATGAAATCCTGAGCCTGGAAAAAGAGAGCAAGCCATCAAGCCAGGGCTGAAATAAGTGGAAGGTAAAGCATGCCGTTTTCGATGAAAGATCGTCCCTCCGAGTGGCTGGACGGCAGCGGCGAGAGCAGCGACATTGTGCTCAGCTCGCGGGTCCGTCTGGCCCGGAACATCAAGGGTTATCCGTACTCAACCACTGGCGCGGATGAGGACGAGAGCCAGATTCTGGACGAGATCAACGCTGCGGTGGGGGCGGAAAAGTCGATCCCTCCGCTGCTGCGTATCGACCTGAACGAGCTGAAGCCCTCCGAGTGCAGCTACCTGCTGGAGGAGCACCTGATCAGCCAGGATCTGCTGGGTCGCCGCCGCTGGGCCTCGCTGTTGCTGGGACGGGGCAACCTGTTCTCGGTTATGGTCAACGAGGAGGACCACATGCGCATCCAGGGCATTGCCTCGGGTTTCAACCTGGCCAAGTGCCTGGAGCGTGCGGATGCTTTGGAGACTCGGCTGGGTCGGCGTATCGAATTTGATTTCCACCCCAAGTTCGGTTATCTTACCTCTTGTCCGACCAACACTGGCACGGGCCTGAGGGCCTCGGTGCTGATTCACCTGCCGGGGCTGGTCCTGACCAAGGAGATACAGAAAGTCCTGCGCGGCATCTCGCAGATCGGCCTGACGTTCCGGGGGCTGTACGGCGAGGGCAGCGAGGTGATCGGGAACTTCTTCCAGGTTTCCAACCAGGTGACAGTCGGCAAGAGCGAGTCCGAGCTGATCGAGCACCTGGGCCGGGTGACCCGGCAGATCATCGAGCACGAAAGCAATGCCCGCGGCATCCTGTTCCGGGACGCGGGCTACTATATCCAGGACAAAGTCTGGCGGGCCTACGGTATTCTCGAACACGCCCGTACAATCAGCGCCGAGGAGGTGATGAACCTCCTGAGTGCAGTGCGCCTGGGGGTGAGCATGAAACTTATCAAAACCCTTAGTGTATCAAAGGTCAACCATATGCTGATCGGCTCCCAGGACGCCCATCTGGACATTACGACCGGACGGATTCTCGACCCGGTGGAGCGCGACATTTGCCGTGCCAACGTGATTCGGTCGTATTTCGATGACACCGAAACCGATAGAGGTTCATTATGAATAACAAGTTCACCGAAAGAGTGCGCAAGGTCCTCTCCCTGGCTCGGGATGAGGCCGGACGTCTGCACCATGACTATATAGGCAGCGAACATATCCTTCTGGGCCTGATCCGCGAGGGCGAGGGCGTGGCCGCGGCGGTGCTCAACCAGATCGGCCTGGACCTGGAGACAATCCGGATCAAGGTTGAGGAACTGGTCAAGCCGGGCGGCAGCACCCTGACAATCGGCGATGTGCCCTACACCTCGGTGGCCAAGAAAGTGCTGGAGTACGCCATCGAGGAGGCCCGCACCATGAAACACAGCTACGTGGGCACCGAGCACCTTCTGCTCGGCCTTCTGCGCGAGGAGAGCGGCATGGCGGCCAAAGTGCTTTCGGCCCTGGGCGTCAACGCCGACATCGTTCGCCAGGAGACCCTGAAGCTCTTGGGCGGCGAAAGCTTCGAGGCCTCTGACAGCGGCTCCGAGTCGCTGGGCGGCCCGGTCTCGCCCGACCCGGATTCCAAGCTGGGCAAGAAAACCAAGACCCCGGCCCTGGACCATTTCTGCCGCGACCTGACCGATCTGGCCCGTGACGGCAAGCTGGACCCGACCATCGGCCGCGCCAGCGAGATCGAGCGGGTGATCGAAATCCTCAGCCGGCGCAAGAAAAACAACCCGGTGCTGATCGGCGAGCCGGGCGTGGGTAAGACCGCTATCGTGGAGGGCCTGGCCCAGCGGATCATAAAGAGCGAGGTCCCGCCCAGCCTGCGCGAGTACCGCGTGCTGGCCCTGGACATGGCCGCGATCATCGCCGGCACCAAGTATCGTGGCCAGTTCGAGGAGCGGCTCAAGGGCGTGATCAACGAGATTCAGAAAAACCGCACCGTGATCCTGTTCATCGATGAGCTGCACACCCTGATCGGGGCCGGTGCGGCCGAGGGCGCGATCGACGCCTCGAACATGCTCAAGCCGGCCCTGGCCCGCGGCGAACTCCAGTGCGTGGGGGCCACCACGCTCAACGAGTACCGCAAGTACATCGAGAAGGACGGGGCTTTCGAGCGGCGCTTCCAGACCGTGATGGTGGAGCCGCCCACGATCGAGGAGACGATCCAGATCATCGAGGGCCTGCGCGAAAGTTACGAGAAGCACCACAATATCAAGATCAGCCGTGAGGCGATGGTCGATGCGGTGAAGCTCTCAGAGCGCTATATCACCGACCGTTTCCTGCCCGACAAGGCCATCGACGTGCTGGATGAGGCCGCGGCACGCAAGAGCCTGGCCTCCAAGGCCCCGCCGCGCAAGGTGCTCGAGTTCGAGGAAGAACTCAAGAAAGTGGTGCGCGAGAAGGAGAAGGCGATCAGCCAGCAGGAGTACGAGGTGGCGGCCAAGCTGCGCGACCGCGAGCACGAGCTGCGCAAAAAGATCGAGGAAGAGACCCAGGGCAGCGGTCCGCAGAGCGGCTATTCCGCGACGCTGGAAAGTGAGGACGTGGCGTTCATCGTGTCGCGCTGGACCGGAATCCCGGTGGTGCGCCTGAGTGAGAACGAGACCAGCCGCCTGCTCAAGATGGAGGACGAGCTGCGCAAACGCGTGGTGGGCCAGGACGAGGCGGTCGAGGCGATCAGCCGGGCCATCCGTCGTGCGCGCGCCGGGCTCAAGGACCCGCGCCGTCCTATCGGCTCGTTCATTTTCTGCGGCCCCACGGGTGTTGGCAAGACCGAACTGGGACGCGCCCTGGCCGAGTTCCTGTTTGCCGACAAGAACGCCCTGATCCAGGTGGACATGAGCGAGTACATGGAAAAGTTCTCGGTCTCGCGCCTTCTGGGTGCGCCTCCGGGATACGTGGGCTACGAGGACAGCGGCTCCCTGACTAAGGAAGTCCGTCAGAAGCCCTATTCGGTGGTGCTGTTCGACGAGATCGAGAAAGCGCACCCGGACGTGTTCAACATCCTGCTGCAGATCCTGGATGACGGGACATTGACCGACAATTACGGGCGCAAGATCAATTTCAAGAACACGGTTGTGATCATGACCAGCAACGTGGGCGCCCGCGAGATCAAGAGCGGCTCGGTGGGGTTCCACCGCTCGGATGACCTGAGCGCCGACTACGACCGTATCGCCGGCAAGATCAAGGGCGAGGTGAACAAGGTGTTCAACCCCGAGTTCATCAACCGTCTGGATGAGATAATCGTGTTCCACCCGCTTTCGATCGACGACATCAAGAAGATCGTCGACATTTTCGTGGCGGACCTGCAGAACCGTCTGAGCGAACGGGCCTATTCCATCGAACTGACCGAACAGGCCAAGGCTTTGCTGGCCGAGAAAGGCTACAACCAGGAGTTCGGCGCCCGGCCGCTGAGACGGGCCATTCAGCGCTACCTGGAGGATGCCCTGTCGGAGAAGTTCCTGAGCAACGCGTTCAAGCCGGGTGATATCATCCGGATCTCGGCCAGCGAGGCGGAGGAGAAGCTGGAGTTCACGGTTTCCGGCTCGATGCTGGAGGAACCGGGTGTGAAAACCACCTCCCGCTGAGGCCCGTGGCCTGTCGTGACCCGATCCTGAATCTGAATTCCGGGCCGGTCCCCCGGATGCAACTATAACCCTGCGTCCCTGATGTTAAAGCGATACGGGCGAAGCATCCGGGCCGCAGGGTCATCTTGCGTAAGTCCTTTTCGCCTCAGGCTGTGTCACCGTGTGCTGGAGCGGCGCGAAATTCGTAGCCGGTGAAAGCTCAATGCCTTCAATCCTCTCGCAAGAAAAGAAAAAATGACCCTGGAAAAGTACCGGATACGACAGAGAGCCACTCATCACAGAGCCAGCCGTTTAATTCCGTACCTCCAGAAAATGCCCGCGAATATCCTGGCCGCGAATCTGCTGGCCCTCGCGTTTTTCTGCCTTCTGGCCCCACAGTCGGGGCCGCTCGGCGCGAGCGCTGCCTACGCCCAGCAGCAGGGGCAGGAGAAAATCGTGGACGTGACAGTGGAGGGTAACGACCGCGTGGCCAACCGCCGCGTGCTGAGCCAGGCCCAGCTCAACGTTGGCGACACCTACTCGATCTTCAACATACGGCGGGCGGTCAAGAGCCTCTGGGAGCAGGGCCTTTACGCGGACATTAAAATCCTGTCCGAGCAGGTGCCCGGCGGGCTCAAGCTGACAATCAAGGTGGTGGAGAATCCGATTGTCTCGCGCCTGGATTTCAAGGGCAACAAGAAAATCAAGGAACAGGACATCAAGGACGCCGTGCCGCTGCGTATCGGCGGCCTCTACTCGCCCTCCAAGCTGCAGGAATCCATCAACAAGATCATCGGCCTGTACGAAAAGAAAGGCTATTACAACACCAAGGTCGAGGCCGTGACCGATGACTCCAAGTCGGCGGGACGGATCGAGCTGACATTGAAGATCGAGGACGGCCAGAAGATTCGTATCCGGAGTATCGATTTCGACGGCAACCAGAATTTTGCTGCGGCCAAACTCAAGGCGGCGCTGAAAACCAAGGAGAAATCCTGGCTCAAGTTCTGGCACGGCGGCGGCTACGAGGACGAGAAATTCCAGAAGGACATGAGCGAGAAGTTGCCCGAGTTCTACCACAAGAACGGCTTCGTTAACGCCCAGGTCCTGGGCCACAAGATGGAGTTCAAGGAAGGCAGCCGGGACGTTGTCATCCACGTGAGCGTGGATGAGGGGAAGAAGTTTTTCCTGGGCAAGCTGGATGTCACCGGGAACAGTCATTTCCCGGATGAGGCGGTCAAGAATGCTTTCACCCTGAAAGAGGGTGCCATTTTCAATGAAGACAAGTTCAAGGAAAGCATCCAGAAAGTCCAGGAACTGTACGGGGATGAGGGCTACATCTACCTTCAGACCCAGCCTCTGCGCGACTACAAGGACAGCACGATCAACGTTAACCTGGTGTTGCAGGAGGGTGAGCCGGCAACTGTGCGCAAGATCGTCATCCGTGGCAACGAGAGCACATTCGAGGATGTGATCCGGCGCAGGATGATGATCTATCCCGGTGACCTGTTCCGCCAGCCCCTGGTCAAAGCCAGCTATCAGAACCTGGTCAACAGCGGGTTCTTCGAGCAG
The DNA here is from genome assembly GCA_964386505.1 of uncultured Gemmatimonadales bacterium. Classification (GTDB taxonomy): domain Bacteria; phylum Gemmatimonadota; class Glassbacteria; order GWA2-58-10; family GWA2-58-10; genus JAJFUG01. The sequence goes on along the minus strand of CAYLSM010000046.1, from coordinate 11,515 downwards.
GATATTGGAGTGGAGCCTCGTCCGGTGGCCGAGACCAACGAGGTGGATCTGATGTTCAAGGTCAAGGAGAAGCACACCGGCAGCGCCAATTTCGGGGCCGGCTTCGGCGGCGGCTACGGCATGACCGGGTTCCTGGACCTGACCCAGAGCAACCTGTTCGGGCGTGGCAAGAGCGTGCAGCTCAGGCTTGAAATCGGCAGCCGCATGAACAACATCGATCTGAGCTACATGGACCCGTATTTCATGAATAGTCCGGTCTCGTTCGACGTCGGAATATTCAACATGCGGCGCCGCTACCAGAACGACCCGTACCAGGACCTTTACAAGGGTTTCTATACACGTTTCGGTTTCCCGACGCCGTTCGACAACGTTCGGTTCTACACCGGCTATTCGCTCCAGGGAATTGACATCCGTGGTGACAGCGCCACGATCATCAACTACCTGGGGGTGAACATCGGCGATTACCCGCAGACTTCGAGCAAGATATCCCTGACCCTGACCAGGGATACGCGCTTCAACATCCAGCACCCCAAGGACGGGACATATCATTCTCTGGATGTCGAGTTCAGCGGCGGACCTTTCGGCGGCAACATCGGCTATCAGAAATACCAGTTTGACACCCGCTGGTATATTCCCACCGTGGCCGAGAAAGCCACCCTGGGGATTAAAGCCAACGGAGGGGTGGTCAACCCGTTCGGGGGGACAAGAAGCCCGCTGCTCGATTTCCGCGAGATGTACGTGCTGGGAGGCACGGGCTACGGCCGAGACACGGATATCCACCTGCGCGGCTACGATGACCGCAGCGTGGGGGTGGGGGGCGTACAGTACAAGCGCGGGCGGGCGTTCCTGGTGGTGACTGCGGAGGAGGAGATCGAGATCACCAAGATGGTCTATGGCGTGATCTTCGCCGAGGCGGGCAATGTCTGGAGCGAGCTGTCGGATATGGACGTGTCAAAGCTGCGGCGTAGCGCCGGGTTCGGAGTGCGGTTGGAGACCCCGATGGGTCCGCTTGGGCTGGAACTGGGTTACGGATTCGACCGGACCGATGCCTACGGGGTGCCGGTCAAGGGTGGCTGGCAGCCGCATTTCCGTTTCGGCCGGTTCTACTGAGTTGACAATAACATTGTAATTACCGTGGAAACATAGCAGATTACTTTTCTTGAAAAATAACACATATTCTGTTGGAACTATAAACCACTTTCGGAGGTAGGCTTTTGCGTACGATTATTTTTTCCATTGCCGCCGTGCTCTGTCTGTCGGCCGCCGCGTTCGCGCAGGAGGCCAAATTCGGTTTCGTGCAGGTCGAGGCTCTGATCCAGAATTTCCCGGAGGCGGATGACGCGGCCAAGACCTACGAAAAGGAAGTCGAGAGCTGGCAGGCGCAGCTTAACGAGTACCAGAAAGCTCTGGATGACATGCGCGAGGATTTCAAGCAGAAATCCATGCTCTACAGCCCGGAAAAGCAGCGCGAGAAACAGGATGAAATTCTGAAGAAGAACCAGGAAGCGGTCAAGTTCTACCAGGACGTGTTCGGGCCCGAGGGCAAGGCAGAGAAGCGCAAGATGGAGCTGCTCTCCCCGATTTACGACAAGGTGAACCGGGCCATCGAGATTCTGGGACAGCGCGACAAGTACACCATGATTTTCAACGCTCAGGGCCTGCTCTACGCCAAGGACGGGCTGGACCTGACCGAGGAAGTGCTCAAGATACTGAAATCGGGTGTTGATGTTTCTCCTTCCGGGACAAAATCCGGGACAAGCAGGAGCACGACGCCGGGTTCCACCCGTTAAACAGAAAAAACTTTCCATATGAGCAGAAAGTTAGTATTATTATTACTTATGTTAGCGGCACAGGGACAGTTGGTCGCCCAGGAGGCCAAGTTCGGCTTTGTGGAGGACCAGCGTATCCTTAAAGACCTGCCGGCGGTCAAAGAGGTGCAGAAAATCCTGGATAAGGAAAATGCTATCTGGGACCAGCAGTTCAACGACCGTCAGCAGTTGCTTAAGTCTGTCCTTGATTCCGTTGACACGGCCGAGAAGTTGTTCCTCAGCACGCAGAAAGCGCTGCAGGCGGGGACCGACACCTCGGCTGTCAAGGCTGACACTGTCGCGCAGAAAGCTGAACTGAAGCGTCTTCTGCAGAAAGCCGAGCAGAGCAAGAAGGAAGTGGTGGGGTTTTATCGCCGGATTTACGGTGACAGCGGATTGCTCAAGCGCCGCAATGCCGAACTCAGCCAGTCGGTGCTGGAGCGGGTCAACCGGGCGATAAGCGATAAGGGCGGTCAACTCGGCTTTACCGCAATTTTCGACTCTTCAGTGCTTTTGTACGTGGATCAGGAGTACAACATCACCGACCAGGTGATGGAGGCGCTGAACATACAGACGGACCAGAAAGCGCGCTGAGACAGGAGTATCAAAGTTGCCAAAGTACTGTTTGGGTGAGATAGCCGAAAGAGTGAACGGCAAGGTCAGAGGTAACCCGAACGTCGAAATATCGGGGGTGGCTGGTCTGGAGGAAGCCCGCGACGGGGACATTTCGTTCCTGGCCAACCCCAAGTACCTGAGCCGCCTCGGAAGCACCAACGCCGCCGCGGTGATAATAAGCGAGAACAACGGGCATGTGCCGGACAAGCGGAACTACCTGCTGGTCGACAACCCGTACATGAGCTTTCTCCACACCGTGGAGCTGTTCTATCCGCAAAGCCGCAGTTTCGTTCCCGGAGTCCATCCCACCGCGGTGGTGGACCCGAGCGCCACTATCGAGGACGGGGTTTATATCGGTCCGCTGGTGGTGGTGGAACCGCATGCGCATGTCGGTGCGGGCAGTATCCTGCAGGCCCGCTCCTACGTGGGTGAATATTCCCGGATCGGCGCGCAGACCCGTCTGATGCCGGGCGTTACGGTCCTTGACCATGTCACCGTCGGCCAGCGCTGCCTTCTGCAGAGCGGCTGCGTGCTGGGCGGCGACGGGTTCGGGTTTGTCTGCGACCGTCGCGGAATACAGCAGAAAGTGCCTCAGGTGAGCGGTCTGGTGCTGGGTGATGATGTGGAGGTGGGGGCCAACACCACAATCGACCGCGGCACCCTGGCCCCGACCCGAATCGGTAACGGGGTGAAATTCGACAACCTGGTGCATATCGCGCACAATGTCGAGATAGGGGACAACACACTGGTGGTGGCCCAGGTGGGAGTGAGCGGCTCGACCAAGGTCGGCCGCAGCGTGATCCTGGCCGGACAGGCCGGGGTGGGCGGCCATCTGCGGATCGGCGACCGGGTCAAGGTGGGTGCGCAAGCCGGAGTCACCAAGAGTATACCGTCGGACACAGAGGTGTCGGGTTACCCGGCCCGTCCGCACCACGAGTCCCTGCGTTCGCAGGCTCTGATTTCCCGATTGCCGCAGATGATTGAAACTGTCAAGGGGTTGCTGGACCGGGTCCGCCATCTTGAGAACGGGTCCAAACCCAGCTGAGCCTGATTTTCAGTCGTGGCGTTGATAACGGAGCCTCCGGGGCCTATGGCTCGGGAGGCCCAGTTGTAGGCAGGTGCTAAATGGATGAGCTTGCTGGTCCCGAGAATAGAGATGGTTGCCTTTCTATAAGGCTTCTAACGGATAAGGAGAGGTTGGTGAAGCAGAAGACAATTGCCAAGCCTGTCAGTTGTTCTGGAATCGGAATACACACCGGAGTGCACACGACAGTCAAATTCTGCCCCGCCGAGCCAGATACCGGCGTGGTATTTATCCGCACGGATATGGAGAACCAGCCGGTCATTCCGGCCCGTGTCGAGAATGTCACCAGTGTCAATCGCGGCACCACCATCGCCAGCAACGGCGCCAAGGTCTACACGGTGGAGCACGTGCTGGCCGCGGTGGCCGGGCTGAGTATCGACAACCTGCGCATCGAGCTGGACGGTATCGAGACCCCGGTTGGGGACGGCAGCTCGCAGATGTTTGTCAAGGCCCTGGAAAGCGCCGGGGTGGTGGAGCAGGAGGCGGGCCGGAAGGTGGCTGTGCTTACCGAGCCGCTCACTTTCGAGGAAAACGGCGTGCATTTCCTGCTGCTGCCCAACGACAGCCTCAAGATCAGTTTCCACATCGAGTATCCCAACCCCATAGTCGGCTGCCAGTTCGATTCCATCGAGATCACGCCCGAGAATTTCTGCAAGTACATCTCCATCGCCCGCACCTTCGCTTTCCTGGATGATATCGAGGGGCTGAAGAAAGCCGGGCTGATCAAGGGCGGATCGCTGGAGAACGCGGTGGTGATCGACAAGGACCGTATCCTGAACAGCGATCCGCTGCGCTCGCCCAAGGAACTGGTGCGTCACAAGATACTCGATCTGCTGGGGGATGTGTTCCTGCTGGGAATGCCGATCCAGGCGCATATTATCGCCTCCAAGAGCGGGCACCCGACCAACATCTCACTGGTGCGCAAGCTGCGCGAGCATTTGGCCCGTCAGGGCCAGGCTGCGGACGTTCAGGAGAGTGCCGCTTTGATGGAGGGCCGTCAGCCCATCGGACGGGCCGGCTCGGATGTGCCGCCGGGCGACACCCGCGGTATGGTGATGGGAATCAAGGAGATCATGGCCAAGATCCCGCACCGCTATCCGTTCCTGCTGGTGGACCGGATCCTGTATTTCGAGGCCGAAAAGCGGATCGTGGGCCTGAAGAATGTCTCGATGAACGAGCATTTCTTCCAGGGGCATTTCCCCGGGCACCCGATCATGCCGGGCGTGCTGATTATCGAGGCCATGGGCCAGACCGGCGGGCTGTTGCTGATGAACAGCGTGCCTGAGCCGGAAAACAAGGTGATGTATTTCATGAGTCTGGACCAGATAAAGTTCCGCAAGCCGGTTTTCCCGGGTGATCAGCTCCGGATGGAAGTGGAGATGATCAAATTCCGTCACCGTATCTGCAAGATGTACGGCCGCGGTTATGTGGGGGAGGACCTGGTGGCCGAGGCCGATATGACCGCCATGGTGGTCGACCGCGACCGTCTCCCGGATACGAATGGCTGAGCGGAAAGTGTTGTTGCAGGCAGTGAAGGCTTGAGTGGAAACGGAGTGTTAATCAGCGCCGGCCGAGCCCGGACTGGGTTGTGAATTCGGCCCCTTGCGCAGGGGCCCGCCGCGAGGAAAGAAAATTGGCTATCCATCCAACCGCGATAATCGATCCCTCGGCTGAGATCGCCGAGGATGCCGAGGTCGGCCCTTACACGGTGATCGGCCCGAACGTGAAAATCGGCCCGGGCACTGAGCTCGGCCCGCATGTTTTTATCTACAAGAACACCACCATCGGGCGGGACTGCCGGATCTGGAACGGGGCCGCCCTGGGCGCCGACAGCCAGGACCTGAAGTACACCGGACAGCCGACCTATCTCGAGATCGCCGACCGCACCACGATCCGCGAGTTCGCCACCTTGAACCGCGCCACCACCGAGGGCTGCGCCACCCACGTGGGCAGCGACTGCCTGATCATGGCTTACTCGCACGTGGCGCACGACTGCAACGTGGGCGACAACGTGATCCTCTCCAATGCGGTCAACATGGCCGGCCATGTCACTATCGGCGACTCCGCCATTATCAGCGGCCTGACCTGCATCCACCAGTTCGTGCCCGTGGGCGTGCACAGTTTCATCGGCGGGGGCAGCCGGGTGCCAAAGGATGTGCCGCCCTACGTGATGGCTGTGGGCAACCCGATCATGCTCAACGGCCTCAACACCGTGGGCCTTCAGCGGCGCGGGTTCAGCGAGGAGGTGCGCCTGGAGCTGAAGCGCGCCTACAAGATATTCTTCCGCAGCCAGTACAATATCTCGCAGGCTCTTGAAATTGCACGCACCGAGCTGAAACAGCTCCCGGAGATCAAGATTTTCAACGATTTCATCGCCCGCTCCGAGCGCGGCGTGCTGGTTTGAGCGCCTCAGGCCGTTGGCCCGCAGCCTCCGTGCGGATACAGTGATTGACAAATCCCCCTCGATCCCCCTTTGAAAAAGGGGGATGCCTTTCGACCCCCCTTTGCCAAAGGGGGGCAGGGGGGATTCGGTCTTTTTCCGAAGATAGAGTTTCCATCCAAATCAGTATAACCGAAAGCCGAGGTTCCCGATGGCCCGGTTGTACGTCCTGTTCGCCGCGGTTTATCTGCTCGAAGGCGTTACCGAAGTTCCGTTCATCCTGAATGTGTACCTGAGCAAGGTGATGCAGTTTACTCCCTCCCAGGTGGCGCAGACCCTGTTCCTGGGCGGAATCTGGTTCATCCTGCTCAAGCCGGTGCTGGGCTTTGTCGCCGATTTCTGGCGGCGGTTCAGCACGCGGGTCGCCCTGAGCCTGGGCGTTCTCTGCTCGGCGGGCGGCTGGCTGCTGATCGCCCGGGCGCAGACCCAGGCCGCGATGATCGCCGGGGTGAGCCTCAAGGTGGTGGCGATCGCCCTGCTGGATGTGCTGATCGACGGGATGATCGTGTCGGTGAGCCATGCCAAGAACCGCAGCCTCATCCAGAGCATAGTCTACGCCGCCCGTTTCGGCGGGGGGATGCTCTGCGCCAACTGGGCCGGCGGGATGATCACCGAGAGCACGGCCGCGTTCACCCAGATCTACTACGTGTTCTCAGTCGCCTCCCTGGTCGTGCTCCTGCCGGTGTTCCTCTACCGCAGGCGTTCTGTCGAGGCGGGGAAAGCCGCGGGCGAGCCGGAGACGGCAGAGGCGCAGCCCGAGTCGGCCCTCACTTTCAGCCAGCGCCTGGGGCAGATACGCACCCCGGCCTTTTTCTGGCTTTTCGCCCTGCTGTTCCTGTTCGCCTTCGGGGTGGACACCTCCACCTTTTTCGACCCGGTGCTGGAGGAGCGGTTCAGCGGCGAGTTCCTGGGGGCGATCACCACGGCCTACTATGTGGGTATCCTGGCCGGGATCGGGGCGTTCCCTCTGGCGAGGAAGCGGTTCGGGATGCGGCCGGTGTTCGTGGCCTCGCTGATCGGCTGGTCGCTGGTGGAGATTTCGTGCCTGGGGATACAGACCTGGAACGGGCACGGGCTGTATTTCCTCGGCGGGTTTTTCAACGCCTGGAGCAGCATCGCGCTTTTGACAGTGGCCACGGCTATGTGCAAGATACGCGGGGTGGAGACGTTCGCTTTTGCCACGGCGGTCTCGTTCAAGAACCTGATGGACCAGAGCAACGTGCTTCTGGGCGGCTATGTGATGGAGTGGCTGGGCCTGACCTGGCTGTTTGTGATCTCGGCGCTCTGCGGCCTGCTGCCGTTCCTGGTGCTGCACAAGCTGGAGTTTGAGGAAGTGTAGGGTCTTAGATGCTTCATTCAGTGACAGCCTGCCCCGGCGTGTAACTGAGAAGATAATATTTCAGCTCCTTGGAGTAATGCGATATATCTCCTTCCCTGGCATAAGATTGCAAGCTGTACAACCCTCCATCTGACGGCCTGACAATGGCTGTGATCATTTGATAGCCCCAACCCAATGAATACTCCCCCTTGTACACCAGTTGATGGGGCAGGCTCGACCCTGCGATATAGGGCAATTGACGGTCGCAGATGTCGTACCTGGCGGCATTGAACAGGGTTGCGTTGAGAAGACTGCCTGCCGCAATGGAATCCGTCAGAAACAGATGCAGGCTGTCTACGTTCTTGTACCAGAGAGTGTCGTTGCAGAATACGATTGTCCGGTAGAATGTCGTGTCGATGGCATTGTATTCCGTATAAACCGTATCGCCCGAAAAGTGGGCACCACTGTAGCACTCGTAAGAATAAGCGTAATGCAGACTGTCTATCATCAGTTCAACTTTGAGTTCATATTCCCGTCCGCCGTTGTAGATTTCTTCTTTCACCACATACAGTCTCAGTCTTCCATTCTCGTGCTGACTTACGCAGGGGCCGGCACTGGTGCCTTGACTTGAATAGGAGTAAATCAATGAGTATTCCCAACTGGCTCCGGACGCAAGAGGAATCAGGCGTGGAGTGACGGGGGTGGAGTCTACCGTTACACTGCCGGTGTTGGGCTTAGTCGTATCCGGCTTTGCTGTACTGCTGTCGGGGCTTGTTGTATCCGGCTGTAATGCGCTGCCTGCGGGGTTGAATGGAACATCGTGTCCACAGGCGAGGAAAAAACAGAAAAAGAACAGGCTGAAAGTGGACAGAATTATTTTCACAAATGCCTCCATATCTTTTCAACAAAGGATAAGCAAATAATATACCATATTAGGGTGAAACGATTAATTCGTTGATTTAAGCGGGCTAACCACTTTGCGGTAATATGTTGTTTTAAGATTTTGTTACTCTGGGAGTGACAATATTCTGGGAACAATGCCCCATGGCTCTTTGATGGATGTGGCTTGAGCCGACAATGAAAAAATGTTAACATAGACTTCTGCTGCAAGCGCGCGGTGAGTGTAAAGGCATTTCCCCCATTTTTACGACAGTCCTCCTTAACCCCCTGGAAGGAGCGGCGGCAGATGAGACGCGCACTGGTCGTTTCCGCTTTCCTGTTCCTGCAAGCCGCTCTGGCCCACGCCGAGCCTGCCAAAGCCACGTTCCTGCCGCACGAGCTTCTTCTGGACAGCCGGGGCCACACCCTGGCCTGGTACCAGCCGGGCACCCCCGGGGCGGCCTACGCGCATGTCTGCGGCCTGGCCGTGGGCTTTCTCAAAAGCGTGCCAGTGGAACCCACCTCCGGCCTCAAGCTCTATTTCGTGCACCCCGAGTTCAACGGCCCCGCGCAGTCATCGGATTACGCCCGGGGGACCAGCGGGATCGACTGGGCACACAACCCGGCCTGCTTGTTCGCCGGGTTTGTCCAGAGCCTGGCCGTGGACTGGCGGACGTTCTCGGGCGACAGCTCCTGTCTGCCCCTGGTGCGTGAGTGCCTGGACCATATCCTTGAGCACGGGACCACGCCCGCCGGCTGGCCCTGGCCGAACTGCCCCTACGCCAGCTCCGACCCGCGCAGTGCGGTCTACCAGGGCGGCACCCGCTGGGAGCTGGAGCGTCGCGGCGACGGCCTTCACTGCATCGAGCCGGACAAGGTGGGCGAGCTGGGAGTGGGCTATCTCAAGTTCTGGGAAATTACCGGCGAGGAGCGGTTCCTGGCAGCCGCCCTGGGCTGCGCGGATGCCCTGGCCGGGAAAGTCCGCGCCGTGAGCGCGGACACCGCCCGTTTCGCCGTGGACTACGACTGCCGCTCGCCCTGGCCGTTCCGGGTCAACGCCCGCACCGGAGCCGTGGTGGATGAGTACTGCTCCAACGTGATCGAGCCGGTGCGCCTGTTCGATGAGCTTCTGCGCCTGGGCACGCGGATCGGATTGTCCGAGGAACGAAATCAGGCCTACTCCCGGGCGCGCGCCCTGGCCTGGGACTGGCTTTTCTCCAAGAACGGCCCCATTAAGACCTGTATCTGGAACGGCTATTTCGAGGATATCCCCAGCGACCCGCAGCGCGAGAACCGCGTGCAGGTCACCCCGATGGAGACCGCCCGCTACATTCTCCAGCATCCGGAGTCCGACCGTTTCTGGCGCCGGGATGTCGAGTACCTGCTCGGCTGGGTGGCCAGCGCTTTCGGCGACAGTTTGGAGGGGATCAAGGAGCAGACCTGGTGCTACTCGCCCATGGGCAGCCACACCGCGCGCTATGCCTCGGTCTGCGCCCTGTACTACGAGAAGACCGGCGAGACGCGCTACCGGGACGAGGCTTATCACTTTTTCAATTTCGCCACCTACTGTTGCGAGGACAACGGCTATGTCTGGGTGGGGCCGGGCTGGTCCACATCCTGGTTCTCGGACGGCTACGGCGACTATATCCGTCATTTCATGGCCGGTCTGGCCGCGGTGCCGCAGTGGGCGCCGGCGGGCCAGGACCATATCCTGCGCTCCAGCTCCGTGGTGCAGAGCGTGAGCTACGGCCCGCAGGCTGTCACCTACCGGACATTCGACCCCCAGTCGAACGAGCTTCTGCGCCTGCGCCGCAAACCCAAAGCGGTCATGCTGGAGGGGGCCAGGCTCGAGGAGCGCAGCAATCTGGATGCACAGGGCTGGACCTGGAGCGGCCTTCCCGGCGGGGGCGGCCTGCTGCGGCTGCGTCACGACAGCGGCAACGCGGTGCGGATCAGCCTCTGAGTACAGAGACAGACTGAGGTGCGTATCAGTATTCTCGAACAAGGTCAGCACTCTAAGAATCGGGGAGAGGCGAGCATGAAAGCGATGGTCCTGTTCCTCCTGCTGTCCTGCGGCCTGGCCCAGGCGGCGGAGTACAAGCTGGTCTGGTCCGAGGAGTTCGACACCCCGGGCCGCCCTGACAGCACGCGCTGGGACTATGAGGAGGGGTTTGTCCGGAACGAGGAACTTCAGTACTACACCCGTGACCGCGAGCAGAACTCGTTCGTGACGGGGGGCTGCCTTGTGCTGACCGCCATCCGGGAGGAATTCGCCAACCCGGCCTACGATTCCGCGGCCACGGACGACTGGACAAAAAGCCGCAAGAGCGCCCAGTATACCTCGGCCAGCCTGATCACCCACAACAAGGCGGCCTGGGGATACGGACGGATCGAGGTGCGGGCAAAGCTCCCCACCGGGCGCGGCCTCTGGCCCGCGATCTGGACCCTGGGCGAGAATATCGACCGGGTGGGCTACCCGGCCTGCGGCGAGATCGATATCATGGAGAATGTCGGGTTCGAGCCGGACATGATCTACGGCACCGCGCACACTCCCAAGTCGATCCGCACGCATGAAGTGAAGAACGGCGACAAGATCGAGATCAAGGCCCCGTACGAGGATTTCCATGTCTATGCTATCGAGCGGGACAGCGCGAAGATCGATTTCCTGGTGGACGGGCGGAAATATTTCACTTTCCCCAACGATGGGGGCGGTGTTGATTCCTGGCCTTTCGACAACGAGCAGTACCTGATCCTCAACATCGCGGTGGGCGGCGCCTGGGGCGCGGCCCAGGGCATGGATGAGAGCGTGTTCCCCCAGCGCATATACGTGGATTACGTGCGGGTCTACCAGAAACAGTAGGCGGCTGTAAAAGAAACAGATAAAGGGAAAGGGGCACGTTTGCGGCGTGCCCCTTTCTTTTGTCATGCAATCAGGCAAAGCCCGGTCACTTGAGCGGAGGGGCGAGCCAGTCCTGCACATCCAGCCAGTGCGCACGCATGATCTGCGCTTTCTTGCGCAACTGGCCCACCAGATCGGCTCCCAGAAGGAACGTGTCCTCTTCCTCGGGCTTGGCGGCGTGGATCACCAGGTCCAGCCCTCCGTCCTCCAGCAGGGCGATCATCTCGGTGGTGTTGTCCAGCTCATCGCGCATGATCGCGTTCCATTCCAGGTTTCCCGGATCGCCGTCCCAACTGTCGTCCTTGGAGGGCACGCGTTTCGGTCCGCTCAGAATCTCCTTGTACTTATCCCGCAACACCTGGGCGTGGTAGAAATTGTGGATCGAGCGGACCTCGTGGGCCCACATCTGAATGGCCAGGCCGAGGTTGCGCAGAAACTTCGCCTCGGGAGCGCCATCGAGCGAACAGAGGCT
>CAYLSM010000045.1:0-24977 GCA_964386505.1 uncultured Gemmatimonadales bacterium | reverse complement strand
AGGCGCCGCTTTTCCGCCGCGGTCATGGGTGTGAAATCCAGGGCCAGGTCGCAGGCCGTGTTCACGTGCAGCGGGTCGTTCATGCCCAGCAGGATACCGTGCACCGGCAGGCTGAGTCCATAGCGGATAAGCTCCAGGGCCGGGGCCTTGTCGGTCTCGCTTTCCTTGCGGATCAGCCGTCTCTGGCCGGTGATCTTGAAAGCGATCACCCCGATACCCTGCTCGTTGGCCAGGGGCAGGGTCAGGTCCTCGAAGCTGGTGGGCGACTTGGGGTCGAACTCGAACAGGAAAGGCACCTTGCTGGCGTTGGCCCCGGCCAGCACGACATCGAACTGATAGCGGCGCAGCGCCTCGGTCAGGGCCGGGGGATGGTTGTGGCTGGTCACACCGACATTGTGGACCACCCCCTGCTCTTTCAGCTTGACCAGGGTGTCGAGGCAGCCCGAGCTGAACATCGCTTCCACATCGTCCATTTCCTTGAGCGCGTGGACATGGGCGATGTCGAGATAGTCGGTGCGCAGGCGCTTGAGCGACTCCTCCACGTTTTTCATCACCTGGTCGTGGCTGTGCCTTTTCTCGTACTTGGTGCTGAAAACCACCTCTTTGCGGTGGGTTTCGAGGGCCTCGCCGAAACAACCCTCGCTGTCCGGGCCGTAGTTGGCGCTGGAATCATAGAGGTTGATCCCGCGGCTGAAAGCCAACTCGACCAGGGCCAGGCGCTGCTGGTAGTCCTTGACCATCCCCAGGGCGCTACCGCCGCCCATGCCGATGATGGAAACATCGAGCCCGGTGCGCCCGAGCTGACGGCGAGGCAGAAGGCGCGGAGTCTTGCCGGAGCCGCCCTGCCCGGAGCAGGCCAGGGTCGCACCCAGGGCCGCCGCTCCCATCGCCCCGGCCAGGAACTCGCGCCGGGAAAGCTGCGAGACGGCTGAGTTGTCTTTCTGGTTCATCCTTGTCATGTCCTTTCCGTGAGGCCTGCGACCGGATACAGCCACGGCTCCCCGGCCATTATTTCAGCAGCACCATCTTGCGCGTCAGACTGTAATCTCCGGCGCTAAGGCGGTAGAAATACACTCCGCTGGCCGACGGCTGACCGGCGCGGCCGAGACCGTCCCAGAACACGCTGTGCGTGCCGGGCGTGCTCTCGCTATCCACCAGTGTGCGTACAAGATGGCCGGCGCTGTCGAAAATGTCAATCCTCACCCGCGCGGCTGCCTGGCCCTCCGGCACGGCATAGACGATCGTGGTGGCGGGGTTGAACGGGTTGGGGCTGTTCTGCGACAGGCTGAACGCGCGGGGCAGCGCCGCGGCCGGTGCAGCGCCGTAGAGGGCCAGGCTGTAGTCCACGTCTTCCTCGGCGCTCAGGCCCAACTGTTCACGGACACTTTCGAGCCAAACAACCTGCTCGCCGCTCAGGCCCGCCACGCGGGCAGAGGAGACACCGGACAGCGCCAAGCCGGCCTCGCGGCAACCGCCCTTGCGCTCCAGGACCAGCAGCGCCAGGGCGTCGCTCAGGCTCAGGCTGCCGTCCCTGTTGAAATCATACGCCGCGTCGAATGCACCCTCCCGCACGCGCAGCAACAGGCGGACCAGGTCGCCCACTCCCACCGCCCCGTCGCCGTTCAGGTCGCAGACCGGCCGGGTGTCCTCGTTCGGCATACCGGCATAAATCCAGTCGAAGATCAGCATTTTCTGGGCGCTGGTTATTCCGACCGAACTGCTGGGGTGCGTACCGGCCTGGATCAGGTTGTTGCCGCTGGCAAAAGAGGCCTTGGCCGCGGCCCAGTTGTCGAAATCGACTCCCGTGGGGGCGTTGCGGCGGTCGCTGCCGCTTTTCTTGCTGTCGTGGCAGGAAACACACTTGGGAGCGAAGACCGAATCGCTGAGCACGGGGTAGGTGATGTTCCGTCCCGAGGGCAGGTCGAGATTCAGCCAATCCTGGAAAAGGGCTTTCTGCTCGATACCGACCACAAAACCGGAGGATGCCGGAGGCATACCGCCGTCCCGCATCGCACTGTTGGCCCAGACTGCGAGGGCTATTGTCTGATCATAGGTGTCGAAATTAGCATCGGCGGGAGCCCCGTTGCGGTCCGCGCCGGTCTTGCTGCTGCTGTGGCAGGCCAGGCAGACGGCAGTCAGCACCTCGCTCTTGACCTTCGGGAAAGTGACTGTCTCACCCAGGGGCATGCCCGCTCCGGCCCAGGCCTGGAAAATGCCCTTGCGCGTGGCGTCCAACCCGCCGGTGAGCGGCGGCATAGTTCCGGCCTGGACCCGCGCGTTACCCCGGCTGGCGTTGACATAGGCCAGGGTGTAGGTGTCGAAATTGACAGCCGCCGGGGCGCCGTTACGCGAGTTTATCGGCTTGGCGCTGTCGTGGCAATTCAGGCAGCTGTAGCTGAACACCTCACGCATCATCAGGGCGTAGCCGTTGCCGGTGATCTGGGCCTGCAGCGGAACTCCCAAACCCATCAACAGAAACAGAACGATCGCTGGAGACAAAACATTCCGCTGAGACATGCTACGCTCCTGATTCCGATGTGAACAATCGCTGAGGCGGGCGGCAGGCTGTGATTCCGTTTTAACTCCGGCATTCGCGGCTGTTGGCACGAACTGCCTGAGCATCATTTCTCAAACCTGTATAAAACTTATACTATACCTTACAAGTTACACCCTTTATCCAAACTGGCAATCAATTTCAACATCTCTCTTGCCGACGGATACAGGCAGGCTGTATACTCAATCCCGGCCGGAGCAGGGACTGCCTTTCCGCGCCCCAGCCTGAACGGACCTTCGTTTTTCCGGAACCGCGTCCCCGCGGCCCAGACCACCCCAGCCACAGGATCCTGCATGAAAACCGTCCGACTGATCGCTGCCGCCGCAACCGTGATTGTTCTCACCGCAGCTATCCCGCTCCTCAGCGCGCAGGGCTCCCCGGCGCTCCAGCTTGGCGTCGACTGCGCCAGCGGCGCCGGACAGATCGACCTGACGCCCTACTCGCTCGGCCAGGGAGGCCTTTCGCACGAGCCGATGTTCGACGATCACCTGGCCGAGGTGACCTCGCTGCGGCCCAAGATGATCCGGTTGTTCGTGCAGGAGTATTTCCACCTGAACCCGGCGCCGGGGCAGTACTACTGGGAGACCCTGGACCGCAGCATCGAGAACATCCGGGCCACCGGGGCCGAACCGTTGATGAGCCTGTGCTTCAAGCCCAAAACGCTCTACCCGAAGATCGACCCGGAGATCGTCCACCCCACCGATTATGTCGCCTGGGAGGCGCTGATCGAGGCTCTGGTGCGGCACTGCAACCAGGAGAAAGGTTACGGCATCCGCTACTGGGAGGTGGGCAACGAGGTGGACCAGAGCGAAGCGGGCGGCTGCCCATACCTGTTCAAGCCGGAGGATTACGAGGTTTACTACGCGCACAGCGCGGCGGCGATCCGTCGCGCCGACCCGGAGGCCAAAGTGGGCGGGCCGGCCCTGGCCGGACACCGCAGCGCCATCGGCGACAGCCTCATGGCCCTGTGCGGACGGGGTGAGGCGCCGCTGGACTTTTTCTCCTGGCACCTCTACAGCAACGAGCCCAACGACGTCATTCACAGCATCCAGGACGTCAAGGGCCGTCTGGCCAAATACCCGGCCCTGGCCGCAACGGAGACTATCATCGACGAGTGGAACATCAAGCTGATCGGTGATGAGTTGTACCCCGGTTTCCAGACCGCTTTCATTCTTCAGGCCACGCTCGGCTTTTTCAACGAGGGCCTCTCCCGCTCCTGCTACTACCACATCCGGGACCACCGGGTCGTGCCCGAGGATTTCGACTGGATGACCCCGCAGGGCTACAAGTTCATGGCCGACTGGTGGAATGTCGAGATCCAGAACAGCGGGCTGTTCGACAAGGAGGGACACCGGCGTCCCAGCTATTACGTGTTCCTCATGCTGAAAGAGATGAGCGGCCAGCGTCTGACGGTCGAGGGCCTTTCGGCCGGGGTCAACGCCGTGGCCGCGCAGCAGCCCGGGCAGACCAATATCCTGCTCTGGAATTTCCCGTTCCCGCAGACTGGCTCGGAGCAGAAAATCGACCTCAAACTGAGCAATCCGCCGGCGGGCAAGTTCTGCCTCGTGCGGCTGGACGCCCCGCAAAACCGCCTGGACACCCTGGCGACAGGCGCGGCGCAGGGACTTAGCGACAAGCCTCTCAGCCTCAGCCTTCCGCCCTGGGGCGTGGCCTGGCTGCGGATTGTCACCGAGTAAAAGCGACTCATTCCGTTTCTGAGCCGGTTAATTGGTAATCCAAGGGTCGGAGGTTCTATGCATGGCCGGAAATTGCACCTGCTCGCGCTGGTCCTGTTCGCCCTGTGGCTCCCTGCCGGCTGCGCGCACGAAAAGCCGCAGTCCGGGCCCGAGTTGACCGGCCTTCTGCCCGGCGCGTTCACCCCGCTGCCACTGGGCAGCATCCACCCGGCGGGCTGGCTGGAGCGGCAACTGCGTATCCAGGCGGATGGGCTGAGCGGCCACCTGGACGAGGTCTGGCCGGATGTGGCCCAAAGCGGCTGGATCGGCGGCCAGGCCGAAGGCTGGGAGCGCGGCCCCTACTGGCTGGATGGGATAGTGCCGCTGGCCTGGCTGCTCAACGACGAGCGCCTGAAAGAGAAAGCCTCGCTCTGGATGGACTACATCCTAAGCCACCAGCAGGCGGATGGCTGGCTGGGTCCGGTCCAGGATCAGGGCACCAACAAGTACAAAGCCTACGACCCCTGGCCGGTGTACGTGTTCCTCAAGGCCCTGACCCAGTACAGCGAGGCGAGCGGGGATGAGCGCGCCATCCCGGCCATGCGGAAATTCTTCACCCGGCTCGACACCCTGCTGGACAGTCAGCCCCTGTTCGACTGGGGCCAGTACCGCTGGGCCGATCTGGTGATCAGCCTGCACTGGCTGTACGAGCGCACCGGCGACAGCACCCTTCTGGCCCTGGCGCAGAAAGTCCACGACCAAGGCTACGACTGGCGGGGCGAGTTCGAGAACTTCCCGTTCCCGCAGAAAATGCAGCGCCAGAACATTGTCATGAGTTCGCACGGGGTGAACAACGGCATGGCGCTCAAGACCCCGGCGGTCTGGTTCCGCCAGTCCCGTCTGGCGGCGGACAGCCTGGCCCCGGCGCAGATGATCGCCACGCTGGACCGCTACCACGGCCAGGTAACCGGGATGTTCACCTGCGATGAGCACCTGGCGGGCAAGAACCCCTCCCAGGGAACAGAGCTTTGCACGGTCGTGGAGTACATGTACTCGCTGGAGAACATCATCCGGGTGCTGGGCGACCCGGCTTTCGGGGACCGCCTGGAGCTGATCGCGTTCAACGCCCTGCCGGCCACGTTCAAGCCCGACATGTGGGCGCACCAGTATGACCAGCAGGTGAACCAGGCGGTCTGCCAGGTCTCTGAGGACAACCTGTACGTGGACAACGGCCCGCGCTCCAACCTCTACGGCCTGGAGCCCAACTACGGCTGCTGCACTGCCAACCTCAGCCAGGGCTGGCCCAAGCTGGCGACAAACCTGTGGATGAAAACAGCCGACGGCGGACTGGCCGCGGTGGCCTACGCCCCGTGTGAGGTGAGCACCGAGCTGTCGGGCGCTCCGGTGACAATCCGCCTGGAGACCGATTACCCGTTCGGCGAGGAACTCACTTTCACGGTCGAGGCCCGGGACAAGGCCGCGTTCCCGATCCTGCTGCGTATCCCGGCCTGGACGGACAGCCCCACGCTCAAGCTGGACGGTGAGGCGCTCCCGGCTCCCACACCCCATACGTTCTACCGCGTGGAGCGCAACTGGTCCGGCACGCACACTCTCTGCCTGCGCCTGCCCATGCCGCTGCGCCTCCAGCGGCGCTACCACGACAGCATCTCCCTGCTCAAAGGGCCGCTGGTCATGGCCCTCAAGATCAACGAACGCTGGGAGAAAGTCGCGGGCGAGGAGCCCCACGCCGACTGGGCGGTCTACCCGGAGAGCGCCTGGAACTACGCCCTTCAGGTAGACACACTCGACCCCTCCGGCTCGGTGCGGATTGAAAACAAGCCGGTCGGGCAGATGCCGTTCTCGCCCGAGGGCGCGCCGCTGGTGGCGCATGTCAAGGGACGCCGTCTGAGCGGCTGGGTCCTGGAACACAGCGCCGCCGGCGAGCTGGCAACCAGCCCGGTCAGCTCTGAGCAGCCGCTGGAGGACCTGGAGCTTATACCCTATGGCTCCACGGACTTGAGGATCGGGGAATTCCCGCTGCTGAGGTGATTATGTGTAGCTGATGACAGCACTGCGCAATGAAAAGAGGGCGGCAGACTCGGCGAGTCTGCCGCCCTCTTTATTACAGTTCAACCGGCTGTGCGCTTGGTTGCCAATCCGGATTCGATACACGCGTTGTCTGGCATGAGCAGCACGGTCCGTATCTGCTTGGCCCCGAGCGCCAGCTCGAACCCGTTTTCCGCGGAGCCGGCGAGCTTTTCCTGGGGCTTCTCCTCCAGATCGGCGGTAAAGGCGGCGCTCACAGGAAGGCGGGTTTTCAGGCGGCAGAGGGACGGGTTATCCGCCAGGCTGTAGAGCCGCACCACCCAACCCTGGCCCGAGTCTGCCTTTTTCCAGCAGGACAGGTGGATGTCCTGTCCCTCGATCGCGATTTGCGGCTCCCCGGCCACCAGGGGCAGAGTGCTGTAGCGGCTGTCCACGTAGCGCCGTTTGGCCGAGGGGGTGACGCTGAGCGCGGGCGGAGCTGTCAGAATGACACGCCGCCGCTCGAGACAGGCCGCGCGCACTGTCTGCGGTGCGCCGCTGGTCCATTCCAGAGTGCGGCTGATCCGACGAAGGCACTGGCCCTCGCTGGCATTCCAGTAGCGGAGCGATATCCCGGCGTTGACATGGTCCACTGCGCGCACCACGGACCAGCCGAACTCGACCCCGTCCTTGCCCTGGCGCGTCTCGACAATAGTCGGACTGTCGGTCACCAGGCCGAAAGCCTGCTCTTTCCGGGCCGCGACCACGCTGGAATCGAGGCGGGCCTTGGCGTAGCCCACCGGGTATTCGGCCCAGTCGAACTTGCAGTCGTACTGAAACCGCCCGGCGCTCACCCCGCTGGGGAACCAGAGGAAAAGGTGATGGTCGCGGGCGCGGTTGTCCAGCTCCAGCCTCAATGCGCCGCCCTTGCGGTGATGCGGTATCTCGTAGACCAAGCGCAACGGGCTGGTCACAGTCTCTTTCGAGCGGGCCTTGCGGTCCTCGGTCAACGAGGCCGGCAACGTGAGGCCCAGACTCACCTCAACCGATGTGAAAAGGCTGTTGTGCTCCAGAATATGCACCCGGCCGGCCGATCCCTCTGCGGTGACCGCGGGCGCGGGCGGGTCGAAACGCGTGAACGTGTACTCATCTCCCGCGTCCTCCACGTCCTCCAGCCGCCCCAGACCGTTCAGGCCCTGACGCAGCTCCTTGTCGTACAGGTCGAAAGAGCCATCCGGCTTGAATGTCAGACGGTAGAAAGCGTTCTCCACCGCGACTGTCCCGTCCTGCTCCCTCGCCGTGGCCTGCGGGGCGGCCTGGGCCGCTGACGTTTTGCGCTTGACCACAGCGAACCGGGTCAGCGCGCAGGGGGCCAGCTCCGGGCGGAACGCCGCCTCGACATCGAGGCCCTTGAACATCATCTTCTCGTTGAACTCGTTCCCGTCGAATAGCGGGTACTCCGCGGCCCGGCTCTCCAGCACGGCCAGAGGCAGCTCGCCGCCCCGGCTGTCCAGGATCGCCAGCTCGGACGGGTCGCTGAACCCCTCCAGGGCCAGCTTCACCCGCAGTGTGTCGCCGCAGGCGAAGGGATGCGGGTTGAACGCAATCAGGCCGGGCAGCGTGGAGTCCGGCTCGTTCTCCTGAAGGCGGCGGGCCAGCAGCAGAAGGGCGTCGTTCCAAAGACTGTCGACTATCTCGCCGCAGCGCTCGAAACGGTTCTCCATGTCGCGGTGCACAGGGTCCACCGAACAGCCGCAGATGTCATCGTGGGGGGCGTTCTGCAGAAGCAGTTTCCAGAGGTGCTCAAGCTCGGCCTGCGGGTAAACCGGATACTCGGGCCAGTTCTGCCCCGGGTTGAACGTGAAACCGAAATGCTGCGGTTCGCGGAACGCGCGGTGGCCCTTGCAGTAGAGGTCGGCCAGGGCCAGGAGCGGCTCGGCCAGCATCTCGGTCCGCGCGGCGATCCGGGCGTAGCTCTGCTGAAGGTAGACCCGGCTGGTCATCACACCGAACAGGGAGTCCTCCACCAGCGGCCCGCGCAGCTCGGGCAGGGTGCGTCTCTCGGCCAGCACGGCCTCGATCAGCTCCCGGCAGCTCGAATGCACCAGGCGCACCTGGCTCTGCTCGCGGTTCAGCTCGCGGATAAGCCGCGGCACGTGCGGCTGGGCCTCCTGGTGATCCACCCCGTTGCCCAGCCAGAGCTGTGCGGTGTCCAGCTCGGCGTCCTTGCGGTACTCCGCGACCGCGGCCTCCAGTTGCTTGCGGGCCAGCCCCACGGACCAGTTGTCCATGTCCGGGGCCGGGGTGGGATAGTCCGCCGGGTTCAGATTGTCGAAGCCCCAGTAGTAGAAATTGGCGTAGCCGACCATGAAATAGGCGCAGACCGAGCTGACCCCATCCGGGGCGAACCAGCGCTGCACACGGCCTTTCTTTATCCCCTCGCGTCCGATACCGCGGCTCATGTTGGTCATGAACGAGCCGATGTGAAACCCCTGCAGGATCTGCGGCAACTGGGCCGGATGGCCGAAATTGTCGGCCTGGTAGCCCACCATCTCGGCTCCGCCAAGTTCGGCCGACTGGCGCAGTCCGATATTCAGGTTGCGGATCAGGGACTCGCCAGAGACCAGGAACTGGTCGGGCTGCACGTAGAACGGCCCGATAGCCAGTTGTCCGTTGCGCACGAATTTTATCAGGCGCTCGCGCTGCTCCGGGCATACAGCCAGGAAATCTTCGATCACGATTGTCTGGCTGTCCAGATGGAACTTGTAGGAGGGATCGCGCTCCAGGATATCCAGCAGCTTGCGCATCAGTTTGACCAAGCGCAGGCGGAACTGCTCGAACGGGTAGTACCAGGCCCGGTCCCAGTGGGTGTGCGGGACCACATGCCCCACCAGCAGCGTCTCCGGGGCCGTGGCGCCTGTCTTCGCCGTCGCGGGCAGACCGCCCAGCAGAGTGAGCCCGGCCACGCCCTTTCCGGTCAGTGCGATGAAATCCTTGCGCGAGACTGTTCCGCGCGAAGCTGTCCCTCTGCTGCTGTCCAGTTTCATGGTCGGCGGCTCCCGGAATTGGCTGAAAGCAGGTAAAAGCGTTAGAAAATCAGGCTCCAAAGATATTAGTTGTTTTCCCGAACAATGCAAGGAAAACACGGCACGGGCCGATAAGTGGAGAGCCTTCCTCGATTGTCTTACCACGAGCATGGATGGGGTCGGCGGTGGAAGACGGCACAGCCGGAGGGCGGAACTTTGGGGAGTATTCGTCAACCGCAAGCGGCACTTTTCCGGGGTCAGGCCAGGGCCCGGCCCTTAATCCAGTGGAACGTCTCGCCGAAAAACTCGAGGAATCCGCCCGCGCGCTGCGGGTCGCGCCTGAGGGTATCGAGCATCTTATCCCCGGCCTCCAAGTAAGAGAGCCGTATCTCCTGACGGGCTTCTTTCAGCCGCTGGAGAGTCACCTCCGGGTACATCAGCGTGTGCGCGTAGCTGGTGGCGAACTCGGAGACATCGTGCTCGGGGTGGGTTTCGATCGGCACGTCGAGATACTGCTTCTCGTCTATGAACCCGAAAAGCTGCATCTTGCTGCCCACGCGCATGATCTTGTACGGACTCAGGCCCTGGTTCTCAACCAGGGTCCGGCGCAGCAGTTGACGGTTCGCCTCGGGCATTTCCTCGATCAGACTCACGTAGTAGTCAATCAGCTCCAGATCACCCACCAGGCCGGTGGTCTCGGTGATGTCGTGAAGCTGCTCGTGCTCGTAGACCGGGATCAGTTGTTTCTTCTTGCATTCGGGCATGATCCAGATCGCCTCGCGGGTCAGGCTGGCCGCCCCCACGCCGAAACGGTTAAAAATCACGGGCAGGTTGTGGTTCGGAAACGCGCTCAGCTCCTGTTCCCGCTTAAGCAGGATATCCAGGTATTCCCTTCTTGTGGTGTAGAACTTGTCCGCCTTGTTCCCGATGTACATGATGTTCTTGACCAGAATCTCCGGGTTCTGGTGGTCGATCGACAGGCGGGTGTCATCCACGGAGAGGTAGAAATCCCTGTAAGTGACCGGCTCGCGGTAGAACGAGAAAAAGGTGCCCTGGGTCAGGCTCTCGGGGTTGATGAAATGGCCGATGTTGTCCAGGCCGGCCCGGTGGATGTCGAACTGGTAGATACCGCTGCGCAGGAGCAGCCCGTTGTCACGGCTCCACTCGGGATGGTCGAAAGGGATGAGCCGGGACATGTCGGGCAGCAGAGCCAGGTTGGCCTTATCGGCCCGGTTGACCACAATACCGGTGATCAGCCCGTCCACCTGCAGGTCGCGGCCAAGAGGCACGCGGATCAGGTGTTCTTTCTTGCCTTGGACATACTGCACGAATATCTCGGGGTCGCTCTTGGCGAGACCGGAGGCGTAGGAGGGAAAGAGCGCTGGAACGAGGAGGCCAGTGCAGGACCGCAGGAAGGCTCTTCGGCTGAATGACATGTTCGCCCCCCGGATCCCTCATCCTGATGCAAATGGTTTTACATCCCGCTCCAACTCTTCTGATACGAAAGCGTTCCACCACCTAATTGTATAAAGGGTCCGCCTTCCAAATCAAGTTTTTCGGACCCGGGCCCGGCAACGCCGAGGCCCCGGCATTGTTAAACGTCGGGGCCTCGAAAAAGGCACAGTTCGGATCGTTGGAAAACAGCCGGTAAAAGCCTCCCAGCCTGTGATCATTCTCCCCGGTAGTAGTTGACACCCAGTTCGTCCAGACGGTGCAGGTGACGGCCCAGCCGGGCGCTGAAACCGTTCCAGTCTTTCAGCCCGGGCCGGGTCCAGCCCACCTCGGCCAGGGCGATCAGGCGCGGGAACACCTGACGGTCCACGGCCGGCTCGCTCACCGCGATATGGGTCCAGATATTACCCTGAACCCCCAGCACATGCTGTTTCTGCTGATCCGTGAACCCCTCCGGGGCCGGGTCGAAAGAGTAGGCTTTCTCGACCGGGATAGTGGTGTGCTCATAGTCCAGATAGCAGTGGCTGGTCGGACTCATCACCACATCGTGGCCCATGCCGGAGGCCTTGATCCCGCCCTCGGTCCCGCGCCAGCTCATCACCGCGGCCCGAGGAGCCAGCCCGCCCTGGAGTATCTCGTCCCAGCCGAGCAGCAGACGGCCCTTGGCATTCAGGTATCCCTCGACCCGGCGGATGAACCAGCTCTGCAGTTCCTCCTCGTTTTTCAGGCCCTCTTTCCGCATCCGGGCCTGGCACTTGGGGCAGTGCTCCCAGCGGGTCTTGCGCACCTCGTCCCCGCCCACGTGAATGTATGGGGAGGGGAAAAGCCCGATAACCTCGTCCAGCACGTTCTGCAGGAACGTGAACACGGAATCGTTCCCGGCGCAGAACACATCCGTCTGTATCCCGTCCTCCTTGAAAAACGGGAAGATCTCGAACGGCCCGCCGGTGCAGGAAAGCTGCGGGTAGGCCGCCAGCGCTCCCATGCAGTGGCCGGGCATCTCGATCTCCGGCACGATTGTCACCCGGCGCATGCGGGCGTACTCGATCAGTTCACGCATCTGGGCCTGAGTGTAGAACCCGCCACTCTGATGGTAGCGTTCGGGATAGGTGGCACCCCGGCCGGTCAACTCGGGATAACGCGTGATCTGCAGACGCCAGCCCTGGTCGTCGGTCAGGTGCAGGTGCAGGACATTCATCTTGTAGAGGGCCAGACAGTCGATCAGCTTGCGCAGGTACTCCACGCTCTGGAAAGTGCGGCTGCAGTCCACCATAAGGCCGCGCCAGCGGAAACGCGGCGAATCCTCGACTGTCATCTGCGGGACTGTCCAGGCCGCGTCGCGCACCCGTCCGGTCTCGGCCGTGGCTGGCATGAGCTGGCGCAGGCTCTGGCAGCCGTAGAACACCCCATCCGCCGTGGCCGCGCTGATCCGCACCGTGTTGCTGTCTATGCTCATCCGGTAGCCCTCGGGCCCCAGGCGCTCGAGTTGCGGGTCGAGGCTGAGCACCACCGCTCCGATGTCCGCGTCCACGTCCCAGGGAGCGTAATCCCCCCTGCCGGCGGAGCTTTCCCGCACCTCGATCACCGAGCCGCTGGCCCGCTCCAGGAATGCAGCCAGGTATTGGCCCACTTCCCGGGTTTCCGCGGTGACCACCACCGGGGAGCCGATACTAAGGCGCATCCAGCCGCCGCGAAGATGCAGCTCGTTCGGCCGCGGGATCAGGGGTGCCGGGCCGCAATCCTGGCAGGACCCGGCGGAGGGGAGCAGGCCGGAAACACATAAGATCAGCGTTGCCGTTAAAAGTCGCATGACTTGTGCTCCTCGGATCAGGTTCCGGTCGAACCGGTTTCGTCCAGCCTAAGGTTTATTCCCGGCATTTGCGGCTGAATCGATCTGCGTGCAGAAACTGTCCAGCGCCGCCTGGAATTCCTCCGCGCTCTGACGGTCACAAAATATCTGCTTGCCCGCAATCGTATAGGACTTGAAATCCTTCTCCATGATAGTCATCAGGCTCGTCGCGCCACGTTCACCCGCGGCGGTAGTGAACAGTGCAAATTTTTTGGTCTTGGCTTTTTCAGGCTGCTTGAGAAGGTAATTGCCGATAAGCGCCAGGTCCAGAAAGCGTTTCATCTCCCAGGCGTAGTTCCCCATCCGGGTGGGCGACCCGACCACTATTGTCCGGTAGTTATCCAGTTCATCCACATTGCTCTTGGAGAATTCCTCAGCCCGGGCCAGGCGTACTTTAAGCCCCTCGGCGGACAGTCTTTCGGCGAGCATCCCCGCTATCCGGATCGCGCCGCGCTCCTTCGAGGTGGCGGTGCTGATCGCATCCAGCGCGGCCTGGTCCTGGATATCGGTGGCAGTGGCGCAAGGCACGCCGGAGGTGTAGACCAGCAGCAGGCTGTCCGGAGCGACCGCGGCGAGGGCCTTCGCCGCCGCTTCATCCGCGGCGAACAGAGAGAGAGGGAAAGCGAGCAATGCGGACAATATGAAACGCATGCGGTTGTACATTTTCTTTCCCCTGGTGCCAGTCTGTATGGGAATAAAGGGATAATTCGCCTTTCCTATTTTAACCTGGCATGACTTATAACAACACATATTTTATAATTCGCATGTCATCGGTTAATTCCCATACCCTCCGGTTTATCCGTCAACGTCCCTCCGATAGAGACGCTACTTGCCGTCGGCTTCCTTTTCCTGCCCAACCATCTTATGCTGCTCGCTCATGTAACTCTGTCCCTCGGACGTTAAAAACATGTCCATCCATAGATAAGAAAGAAGTTCGTCCTGTTTAACCGATGCGGAGTGTTTCGAACCGAGGGGAATATGCAGCAGGGTGTTCTCCAGAAGGAGCGCCTCTACTCCATCGGCGTTGCAGGTGCAACGGCAGTTTTTCAGGCCCAGGAAAAACTGGTCGAGCATGGGGTGATCGTGGACTCCGACTGAATCCGGGCCAGTCGTCTCCACCGTTCCCATGCACAATCGCGGCACATAACCTTCAGGCAGCAGCATCCGGTTTAGGGTTTTGGGACTCTTTATCGCTTCGGTGTAAGCGGGGCAGTCGGTGTATTTTTTGGCATAAAGACTGGAATGCATGTCCGCGTTCTGCCTGATCGCTTCGATATCCTCGGCAGTCAGAGTCCGGCGAACCCTCAGACACCTGAATTCATCTCCCGCCTTGACCTCTATCCGGTATTTATTCCCATAGGGGGGCCTTATTATCTGTTCCGCAACGGCCTCCAGGCTATTCTCTGCCGTGGAGAAAGTCGCTCTTCCGGACATAACCAGCAGGACATCGTAGACGTCTTCCCTGCCGGCTTGCACATATGAACAATGCCCGCTGATTGAAATGGCGTCAGTGGCCAGTTCATGCACTTCTCCGGGAAGCACAGAATCGAAAAGTATGGAGCTGGGCTCCCCGGTTTCACTGTTGAAAGATATTTTCTGAGTCCTTATTTCCTGCCTTGGAACCGGCTTGCCGGTGCTGTCAGAATCTGGCCGCACCGCGCTCTCTTTTTGCGCCAGAGTCTCATCCCCGGCCTCAACTTTTCGACTGAAACTCATTCCGGCAATGGCCGCTCCGACCGCACCGGTGACAAAAAAATCCCTGCGGTTTATTCTGCCTCTATCAACCGGTCTCGGCTTCCCACATTCTCTTGCCTCATTGCGGGAGTTGGACATTTTTCCCTCCAATTCTTGACAGTGTCCTATCGCAGACTTGCAGTCAATTGCAACTCCGGCTTCTCGCGGCCCAGCCTGTGGAAACCGGTCGGATCAGTAGTTTGCATACTCCGGGTGTGCCTGCAGAAAGACCACTTTCTGCTGGTGACGGTTCTCCACCATTTTCAGCCACTGCTCGCGCGTGACAAAGGGGAAACCATCCGCGCGCATCTCATTGAACACCTGGTGCGGGTGTCCGCCCAAGTAGAGGTCGAACTGAAGGGACTTGAGGATTTCCACGGTCCGGTCGTAATCGGCGCAGATGCCGGGATACTTGTTCTGCTCGAACTCCTCCACATCGTCCTTGAACCCGGTGGCGTCCCCGGCCGCCAGGGCGCGGCATGGACCCTGCGGACCGTCCAGCGTGACCAGGTAGACCACCTCGCCGCGGGTCTGCCCGGGGGTGTAGAGCACTTTCACCGTCGCGTCGCCCAGGTCGAACACCTGGCCATCTTCGATGTCTCTCACTCTATCGCACGGAGTCAGAACAGGTTTGCCGCGGTAGAGGCCGCTGCGGACAACCTCGGCGTCGTATTTGTTCAACAGCACCTCGGCGCCAGAGAGTGCGGCGATCCGCGCCGCGCCGCCGGAGTGGTCGGGGTGCCAGTGGGTGACGAAGATTTTCTTGATCGCGGCCGGGTCGAAACCCAGCTTGCGGACATTGTCCTCGACCAGGCTGCTGTCCCGCCCCCGGTAGCCGGAATCGAACAGGACCAGCCCCTGGGCGGTTTTCAGCAAATAGACACTCACGTCCACCGGCCCGACTGAATAGAGCGGCCCGTAGATTCGCTCCGGCTCTGGGTTGGGCCGCTTCTGGCCCTGCTCATCCGTATACTGTCTGAAACGGAAAGCGGTGCTGAACCGGCAACTGTCCGGAGAGTCAGATTCCGGCACGGTCTGCGCTTCCAGTATTCCCCAGGTTAGCAGCAGACAGAAAAGAACGAGACAGCGGATGCTTTTCATGGTTTCCTCCTGCCGGGAGCGTCCAGGCCGCTCCCGGTTTGATCATGGTCGTAAGGTTGAACGGCTCGCATTTCCGACCGGCGGCTCAGCCGGCGGACCGCGAACGGAACGCGGCCCTGAGGCTTCCGGCCCAGGCGTAGAGGATCCAGACACAGGGGGCCACCACCGCCGCGCCCGCGGCCAGGACCAGAACGACGCGCCAGAGGGGGGCGATTCCCGCGGCTTGACGGGTCAGGGCGGCGGTCAGGTCGAACATTCCGGGCAGGGAGGTGAAAAAGGAGAACATCAGGGTCAGGACCAGGCCCAGGTTCATCCAGGGGCCGGCCTTGTGCTCCCCCATCAGGGCGCGGTTGTTGAGCAGGAACATGGAGGCCACGGTAACCGCGGGCAGGATCGTGGCCTGGAACGCCTGCGACGCGACCATCACCCAGACCGGCCGCCAGTGGAACACCGGGACAGCCAGACCGAGCAGGAGCCCGGCCGCGCCCAGCACCCGGAACAGCGGGCTTCTCAGGTCGGGCTTGCGGCCGGTGTAGTCGCAGACCAGCCAGGGAGCGATCAGGGCGATGGGGAAAATGGTGCTCACCCCGGCGCCGATTATCCCGACCACCAGGATACTGATCGCATACCGTCCGGCCAGCGGCTCAAGCATCCGCACCATGTCCACCGCCTGGTAGACCGGCGCGCCGCCCCGGCGGAAAATGGCCTCCGAGGCGCAGATCATGATCGCGGCCGACAGCAGAAACATCACAGCCGCGCTGACTCCGGCATCCAGGCGCTCCTGGCGCAGATTGGTCACATTCCAGCCTTTCTCGGACACCACCAGGCTGCGCATGACAAACACCATCGCCCCGCAGGTGGTCCCGGCTATGGCGGCCAGGTTGATAAAGGCCCCCTCCCCGGAGGGCATCCGGAAGCTGAGCCCGGACAGCAGCGCCGCCGGGTCACCTGTCAGCAGGGAGGCGCTGGCCAGGAAACTGGCCCCCATCACCGCCACGAGCAGGCTGAGGAATTTCTCGAAATAGGAGTAGCGCCCCAGCCAGAGCAGCCAGAAACAGCCGCCCAGAATCACCACGGTGGTCAGAACCTCATTCGCCCCTTGCCCGCCGAAAAGAATGCGAGTCCATTCCTTGATCAGACTGGTCAGGATTCCCATGATCCCGGCCAGAGCGGCCAGCTCGCCAAAAGCGAGCGAGATCATGGCGTAGACAGCCAGGAAATTACCCAGGGGCAGGTGCCGCCGGAAAGCAGAAATGGCCGTTTCGCCGGTCACCAGGGTGAACCGCCCGTAGGCGACCAGCATCACGAAAGTGACCAGGCACGACAGCACCACGGCCCAGAGCAGGGTCAGGCCGTACTTGCTGCCGGTTTCGGCCATGGTGGTCACGCTGCCGGTGCCGATATTGTACCCGATCATGAAAAGTCCCGGACCGATTGCGGCCAGCGCCGCCCTGATTTTGCCCATATCCCCTCTGTCGGGCTGCGCTCTCAGCCCAGAATGGCCTTTTCGGCGTGACGGACTATGCGGTCGATCTCGGTGATCTGATTGTCATCCAGTACAGGCTCCAGCGGGCGGGCGATGATTGCGCGCACTTTTTCCTCGGCCAGGCGCTCCATGCCGCGCGTCGGACGGTCCTTGTAGACCTCCCAGCTCAGGCACTCGGTCAGCTCGCTCAGCCAGAACTCCTTGCGGAAATTGGCCGCGGTGTGCGGCTCACCGATGAAATTGCCCTCCGGCCCCACCTTGAGGGTCTGGTCCACGGCCAGTGTCTCCTCGGTCACGGTCAACCCGGCCAGCACCCGGCGCAGGTAGCGCACCATCTCGGCATCCAGCACCAACTGCAGCGGGCTGTAGGTCAGGCAGCCCTCCACCTGGCCGACCGTGCCGATCCCGGTGGCGCCGCACAGCAGAGGGATAAGCGCGCTGGCGGCTTTCTGCATCCCGGCCTGGAACCCCGGCTCGCAGGCGTCGGTCTTGCCGCCGTGCACCCCGACACTTATCCCGTACATTTCCTTGAGGAACTGTATCCAGGCCCCGAGCATGGGCAGACGGTCGGCGCCGGCCAGCTGGAACAGAAGGGTGTTCATGTCGCAGTAGCTGCCGCAGAAATCGAGGCTGAGCACGGCCTCCCGGTCGACCGCGTAGCCAAGGACCAGCCCGCCCAGGGTCTCGGCCAGACCCACGGCCAGGGTCCCGGCGCCAGTGGCCGGGGTGGTGGTCCCGGCGCAGGGCATGGTGTCGATGGACTGAGGCAGGCCCTGGCGGATGTACTCGATGAACACGTCCGCCATGTTGCCGTCCAGCGCCAGCGGACTGCGGCTCTCGGCGTAGCCCACAAGGCAGGGGCGCGCGCGAAGAGAGGCCTCGTCCCCGCGCACCACGACCGCGATCTCCTTGATGAAACGGACATCGGTAACGGTCCAGGCCTCGATGCCGCCCAGCTTGGTGGTGTACTTGGCCAGCTCGGCCGCCATCTTGACCGGCCGAAGGGGGGCAGGCACGGCCTGGTCTGAGCAGGGCAGGCCGGAGTGGGTGATGTCATCCAGAGCGTTGACCAGCTTGAGACCGTCGAGCAGGTCCTGACGGGTGGCGGCGCGACGGTTGCGCTCCAGATCGTAGACCAGGGTGCAGAACCCGCCCGAGTTGGCCGTGAAATTCAGGTTCAGTTCCTCATCCCGCCTGTAATAGCTGGACTCCGTGTAGCGGTTGCCCTGGCGAAGGCCCTGGCGCTCCGGGCGAAGGTAATCGCCACGGAGGCGCTGGACCGCCTCCTGGACCACGGCCTGCGGGAACCGGACCCGCTCGCCCGCGTGGTCGACTTTGCAGCCCAGGGCCTCCAGCATCCGCCGCGACTCGGCATGATGCACGATCATCCCGGCCCGCTCCAGGATGTCGAGGGCCGCCTGCTGCAGCAACCCCATCTCAACCTTGCTCAGAACCTTGATTCTGCCGAACAGTCCAGACATTGACCCTGCCTTTCACTTGGCTCCCGGGGCTTATCGAAACCCTGTCCTGTGGAAATCGGCTGATACCCGTTATAAGGCCACGGTCCAAGCCCTTGGGCCGTGGCTGAACAGTCAAGATCGAGCCTTTGGTTTCACCGAGCCGTCCATCCCGCTCAGCGTAGAGGGAAGGACGGGGCGCTGCCACACCGCCATCCGGTAACACTGAAACAACCAGAGTTCGTTATTTCTCCATCAAAGCTCTTTTTACAAATCAGTGCACTCTCCCAATGGGCGCAGTATCTTTACAGAATAACAAGTTGTTGACTCTGCCGGTATCCATGGTGAAGGCTACTACTTTCCCGGCATTATCGCGCTTAAAGTGGACTGGTATAACGGCGAAACTAAAGGTATCACCGCCGCTATAGGTAAGGGGATCTTCGCCGGTAAGTCCCCACGTTTGATTAAAGGACTCATCGACAATGGGAGTACGGATAAACAACTGGTGGTCTCTAAGCGTAAGAGTATAGGTGACGCCCATGTCCTCGCAACAGTAGTCGCCGACGAAATCCTGCAACTGCTCTATGCTGAACACCTGGTCTTCAATCCGGTTCAGGACATCCTCTCCCTCAGCGTTTATATCACGGATCACAAGTTGGCCGATTTTGCCGTCACTACCCTTGCGGAAAGTGTGTTTGACAGAAGGAGCTTCTTTTAGGAAGAATACTGAATCGGATTCCGGTACAATCTCAAAAGGCGCGGGCTGTCCTGGAAACTGGGTCATCAGGCAACCACTCTTCTTCGTGACTGCCAACACTACCCCGACCTTGTCCATCCGGTATTTGCCGACGTATGAATCAAGCAAGAAAGGCTCTATCGATACAATTTGGGGTTCTTTGTTGTTAAGGATCGTGTCGGCATTGACCACTTTCTCCGGTTGCTTTTTATAAGCATTGTCAAGGAAGATGTTCGCAATATCCCAGCAGATATCTTCGGGCAAATCCCTGTCCTCTCTGTTGCTCAAACAGATGGCGCTGAACCGCTGTTCCGGGAACCTTAATATGAACGCAGTGAATCCGCCCGCGCCTCCTTGATGTTTAACCGTCTTCAAGCCTTTGGACTCTCCTACGAATAACCCGAAGGCATAATTTGTAGTATCTCCACTATTCAGTAGGCCGCGGGTCTGCATTTGTTCAGTGA
Organism: uncultured Gemmatimonadales bacterium; assembly: GCA_964386505.1. Lineage (GTDB taxonomy): Bacteria > Gemmatimonadota > Glassbacteria > GWA2-58-10 > GWA2-58-10 > JAJFUG01. The sequence goes on along the minus strand of CAYLSM010000045.1, from coordinate 5,417 downwards.
AACCGCCTCCACCCACTTTCTGGTCGAAAAAGTTTTGTTCCCATTTGACCAGGTCTTCAACTGTGGAGAACAGGTTATTTGCCCCTATTTCAGTGTCATTGACAGTATCCTTCAGCTTCCAGCCCTTGTCGGAATCGGCGTAGCCGGCAGCCCTGTTCTTTATGATTTCATGGAGATCATCGTGATAAGTGGTGGAACCCATACCCAGTGGTTGGAAAATGTTTTCTTTGGCAAATTCAGCCAGTGATTTTCCACTTACTCTCTTAACTATCTCTGCAAGCAAAACATAGCCGGAATTACTGTATGAAAACTCTTCGCCTGGAATGAAATTCAATTCGCGGTTTCGTATGATAAGCTTCAAGGCTTCCTGATTGTCATTGAAGTCTCCATCCCGTTTTCCGGAAAAAATCTTCAGGATATCGTTTGACCGGATGCCGCTGGTATGGTGGATCAGGTTGTTGATGGTTATGGGATGGCCGTAATCAGGAAGTTCGGTGATGTACTTGTGCACTTCGTCATCCAGTGCGAGTTTCCCTTCTCGGGCCAGTAGAAGTACGCAGGCCGCTGTGAACTGTTTGGACACGGAAGCCAGGTTGAATGCTGTCGAGGGTGTTATCGGAATACCATAGTCCAGGTTCGCAATGCCGTAGCCTTTTTCAAAAACTAACTTTCCATCTTTGAGCACCGCCACCGCACAACCCGGCCCGTATGTCGGGACTTTTTCCTTGATCAGGACTAAGCTGTCGATTTTTGCTTCCAGGGAGGGGTTGATATGCTCTTTTATTGCATTTTTTGCATAAAGATTAATCACAGATAGCCCAAAGACTACAATGGCAATAATAACCTTACCCCTCGACATTGTATCTCTCCTTTAAGTACTGCTTTTCTTTAAGCGGCGATAGCCGATCAAAAACCGGGAAACAAAAAACTGAACTGTATGTTCCAGACTAGGTTTATCTTCCAGCTTAACCCATACAGAACAATAAGAGCGATCTTGCCCCCGAAAAACGGACGCCGGATTAAACGGCGTTTGTCAACCACTCGTATTCAGACGGGCCTTTATACTCCAACGCTGAATGCCGCCTGAGAATGTTGTAATAGACTAAAAGTATTTAAAGATTTCCCGCTTAGCCTGATGATCTCAATCAGTCATACTGAAAACCGCCGGCCAGTGCAATTGCAGTGCGGCCCGGAAACCCTTGAGCCTGGCGGCCGAACAACTGTCCAGGAACAGTTGGCAATCGGGGTGCAGGCGCAGGATCGAGGCCGGATAGTCCGGGGATATCCCGTTCTCCAGGCAATTGTGGACCGCCTCCGCCTTGCGGGCCTCGGGCACCACGCTCACGATGGAGCGGCTTTTCATGATCCGCTCGATGGAGATGGTGATACCGGTGGCCGGGCACTCCTCCGGAGATTCAAACCAGCCCTCGCCGGCCAGCTGACGGCGCGAGACCTCGCTCACCGGGGTGACAAAAAAGGACTTCCGGGTCTTGAAATCCGCCGGCGGATCGTTGAAAGCCAGGTGCCCGCTCTCGCCTATCCCGGCGAAACAGACATCCACGGTCTCTGGCTCCAGAAGGCGGCCGTAACGCTCGCATTCAGCCTGCGGGTCCGCCGCCAGGCCATCGATCAGGTGCGCCGCGCCCGGGTTCACCCGGTCGATCAGCCGCTCTTTCAGGTACCGGTGGAAACAGCCCGGGTGCGAGGAGGGCAGGCCGACATAGTTGTCCAAGTGGAACATCACTGTCCGCTCCCACTCGATGCCCGGTATTTCGGTCAGGCGCCGGATGAACTCGATCTGCGACCCTCCGGTGGCCACCAGGAACACCGCCCGCCCGCGCTCGGCGATCGCCTGACGGAGCTTCTCGGCGCCGGCCTCGGCCGCTGCCGCGGCCAGTTCGGCCCCGGACTCGTAAATCCTGACAATCATTCCGCTACTCTCCCCGCATCCTGAAGCCGGCCAAAGGCCCCGGATGCCTTAATAAGTATCATGCTACTGTCATGTCTGTCAAACCTTTACTGGCGTCCGGCCGGGTGTTGGCCGGACAGACGTCTCAGTCCTGACCGGAATCGAGGGGCGTGCCCAGCGGCTGGTGGCCCCGGACCGGTGAGCCCCACTCGTAGGCCCCCAGGTCGGGGGCCTTGCCCCGGAACCCGTCGTTCACATTGGGTATCACCACGCCCCGGTCGATCGCGGGGCTGACCGGCCGCAACCTGAAATCCCCGCTCTGCGGATCGACAAAGAGCGGGTCCGCGTACAAGCCGTTCTTTTCCAGGCCGGTTAAATCCTGGAATCTCGCCATCGAGATGACAGTCCGCCGGTCAAGCTGGAACAGACGTTTCTCTTTCGAATCGACATAGCTTTGCAGCCACTGGACATCCCGGTTGTACCACAGGTCGTAATCCCAGTCGTTGTCCGAGGCCAAGCCATGAATGGCGTTGAGGGCCAGCCCGTCGCCATAGAAAACATTGTTCCGGAAATGCTGTGCGGTGATCGGGTCCGCGCTGCGGAGCGCCTCCACGCCTGGAACCGAGGTGTAAATAGTGTTCTGGAAAATATTACACACACCCGGCCCGACGCCGTTGTATTTGAGGCTCAGGAACCCGTGATTTGCGATCACGTTGTACATCACGTAGACCGGTCCGACAATGATCGGGGCCAGGGAAACCCCCGAGAACACCTCGTGGCAGTAGTTGTTCCAGATGCGGAAATTGAGGCAGGGCCCCTCCGGTTCGATCACATCATCGCGCATGTCAAAGATTTCGTTGTCGCAGACATCCCAGTCGGAGTTGCGTCTTTCATCGTTCATGTTCTCCGACTCCGCGGCCGGCGAGAGCCCGTCGAACAGGGTGTGTATCCGGCAGGCGCGCACCACGTTGCCCCGTCCACCGGAGTAAGAGATCACCCCTGCGCCCTCCTCGTCCCGGCCCTTGGTCATGGCCCAGGGCCATCGCGGGATGGAGCTGTCCCAAAGCTCGCAGTCCTCCACCAGGTTGCCCTCGCTCTCCCAGCCCTCGAGCAGGACTGCGGCGTTCATCCCGTGGATCGAGCATTCGCGGATCACGTTCCAGGCGCTGGCCTCCAGGTGTATCCCGGAGCCGTAGGTGGCCCGGCCGTAATCCCTGACCTCCAGGCCCTGGATGAGGATACAGTCCGCACCCTTGAGATGGAAACCGGCTTCGAGCTGCGCCACCTGGACCGGAATGGAGTTCGGGTCGCGGCTGTCGGTCAGGCGAAGGTAGAGTCGGCCGCTGTCCTTTTCCTGATACCAGCCGCCCGGCGCGCCGCAGACAAAGCGGTCGAACTCGTCACGTGACAGGTAGTGGAAAAGGCGCTCACCGTCCGCAGCCACGTACCTCGTGGCATAACCCGGTTCGGTGCAGTAGACCGCTCCCCTCCCGGCCTCGGCCTGCCAAGCCCCGGCCCCGAGGTCTTCCTCGTAGCGGGAATCCGCTCCCGAGAGGATCACCCCCTTGCCCAGGGCCTTGAAAGCGATGTAAGCCTTCGGCTTGCCCGAGGCGGTGACCTCGACACTCTCACGGTAGAGCCCGGGCATGATCCAGACCACATCCCCAGGAGCGACCCGGGAGGCCGCCCTCTGGATGGTCCGGAACGGGTGGAGCAGTGTCCCGTCGCCATCCTCAGGCCCCTCCGGCGAGACATAGTACTCTTTACCGCCGCCCAGGGGGAAACTGTCCCGGCGCGTGGCCACATTCAGCTGACGGGTCTCGGACCCGGAGTCGTCCGGGTCGGAAAGAGTGATCTCGACCTCGTAATTCCGCCCCGGCAGAAGGAAAAAGACGCTCCCTGCAAAACGGTGGCCGCTGATACGCTCCAGCGGCAGGGCCTGACGCCAGTCGGCCTGGCCCTGCAGACGGTAACGGACCGCGGCCGTGGCGTTGGAATTGGAATCTCCCTCGTAGCTCAGGCGCAACCCGATACTTTCGAACGTCGAATAGGCCTCGACAGTTTTAATCTCGGTACCCCGCGTGACCGCCGAGACCGTGAGCACCGACCCTATGATTGCCGCCACGACTAAAGCTGAATAAATACCCACTCTCCGCCAAAACCGTTTCATCATGCCTTCCTTTGCTTTAATCCGAAGCGCAAATCAGTGCCGACGGTGCACAGCCCGCAGCAGGTCGTTGCCGACGGTTCTCCGGGCGCATTCCATAAACCGCTGAGGCCGGAGAACAGTGTCTCCCGGCCCGGCGGCTACGCGCCGGACCGGGAGACTGAAAGCAGGCTCCGTGCTTGCCGGGCTCAGAAACCGAAAGCCACGGTGAAAAAGTTGTCCGCTGAAAGCCGTCCCTTGTTGCGATAGGCGTAATTGAATTCCAGGGACTTGCCTTTCACGTTGCGCTTGATCCCGCCGCCGATGCTTAAACCGCGGAACGTCGGATCATCGCCATTGTAGGCAATGCCGGCGTCGTCCTTGTCGGCGGTGTACTCATCGGTCTGGATCTTCCAGCCCAGGCGCAGCGCCGCGGAGAGATACTCGGTGAAATTGAAGCTCACCTCCGAGCCGGTGGAATAGCTGAGCGGCATGTAGCTGTTCCGGTTGATCTCACCGGTGGCCAGCCAGTTGAGGCCGCCCGAGGTGTAAAGATTGTACGACAACGCCATCTTGACCACGGTGGGAAGATGGTAGGTGTGGGTCTTGTACTGGCCCTCCCTGGTCGTGCGCCGCATGATCGCCATCGGGTCGTTGGAGTAGTCGCCGTAGCCGTCCGGTATCGAGGCCTCGCCAGTCGCACCCCGTCCCTCCGGGCCGACCGCAACGTCCAGCAACGAGCCGCGCATGGTGACATTGGTGCCCAGGTTCTGCACGGCGAACGCCAGCTTGATCTCCCGGCCGATGAACTCGGTATGGTAGATACCACCGGCGTCGATGGCGAACGCGTTGCCGGACAGGTTGTTGAACACATCCTGGTGCACGTACTTGAGGCTCAGACCGCCGATAAAGCGGTCGGAGAAAGTCAGGGCCACCGTACCGCCCATCTGGAAATCGTAGGCCCCGAACATCCGGCCGTCTCCGTTGGGCGTGGAGACAGTTGTGATCTTCATCTCCCCGACGTCAAGATAGCCGAAAAACCCGCCCAGCACCACTGAACCGTCCCCCACCGGGGTGGCGCCGCACAGGTAGCTGTACCTGAGATCCATGGTGTAATCGACCATGGTGCCCATGACCTGGGTGTTCTGCAGGAAACCCAGACCGGCGGGGTTGTACCAGATCGCTGAGATGTCATCCGCCACGGCGGTGTAAGCATCCCCAAGGCCGATACCCCGCGCCCCGACCGGGATGGTCAGAAACTCGGCCGCGCGCACCCCGGCGAACGACAGGTTGTTCGGACGCCCCTGGGTGACATACTTGTCCAGGCCGGTGTATTCCCGGTTCTGGATGCCCTGGCCCAGC
>CAYLSM010000044.1:0-25485 GCA_964386505.1 uncultured Gemmatimonadales bacterium | reverse complement strand
TTCGCCGTGGTGGCAGAGGAAGTGCGCGCCCTGGCGCAGCGCAGCGCCGATGCGGCCAAGAACACCGCCCAGATGATCGAGGGCGCGGTTAAAAACGCCGAGGGCGGAGTGAAAATCAGCGACGAGATGGCCGAGGCGCTCAAAGAGATCGTGGAACATGCCAGCAAGGTCGGAGACCTGGTGAGCGAAATTTCGGCTGCAGCGGCCGAGCAGGCCCAGGGCATCGATCAGATCACCACCGCTGTCACACAAATGGACCAGGTCACTCAGGGCAACGCCTCCAGCAGCGAGGAATCGGCCAGCGCAGCCGAGGAACTGAGCAGCCAGGCCCAGGAACTGCAGGGCATGCTCTCCACGTTCCATCTGAGCGGGACCAGCGAGCAGAAAGCGTTCATGCCCAGAGTGGAACGCGGCTACAGTTTTGCTGAACCGGAGCCAAAGGCAGGCAAAGCATCCGCCGCGCCGGCGACCCGTCCCGCGGGGTTCTCCGGAAAGGCAGAGCGACAGAAAAAAGGTGACGGGGTTACACTCGTCAAAGGAAACGGGGCTAAGACCAGAAGAGAGGAAACGAGCGATAGAGGCAAGGTGAAACGACCCGAAGAGGTGATTCCACTGGATGAGAGCGATTTTAAGGATTTCTGAGTCGGTCCCGACCGGGGGGAGAGGCAACTCTCCCCCTTTTTTTGTTCTGCCTGCTGCAATAAATCACCTGTATCCATTCAGACCCTTGAATTTACTTTATCCACCCCGGCCTTTGTTGTATAGTAGAATCCTGTTCCTGGTTTTTCACCCTTCCAGGTTTGTACAGCAGTGGCCCACTCTGTCAGGAGGCGCAAGATGCGTGACTTTACCGGCAGTGAGCGTATGAACCGGAGGTCTTTCATGGCCGCGGCCGCAGCCTCCCTGGCCGCACCCGCGGTGCTTGGTGCGGCCGGATCGTCGCCGGCCAAGGCCGAGCCGCTGCTGCGCCTGGGCGTGATCGGCGGACGGTTCGGGGCGCAGTTTTACTGGCACGAGCACCCCCGCTGCCGGGTGAGCGCGGTCTGTGATATCCTGGACGAGCCGCTGGAGAACCTCAAGCGCACCTACCGCTGCGACCGGGGCTACAAGGACTGGCGCGAAATGCTGAAGGACCGCGAGGTGGATGCCGTGGCGGTGTTCACCCCGGCGCCGTTGCACGTGGAGATGGCGGTGGCCTCGCTCAAGGCCGGCAAGCACGTGATCAGCGCCGTACCGACCGGGATGGATGAGCCGGAGTGCGCCGCGCTCCTGGAGGCGGTCAAGTCCACGGGCCTCACCTACATGATGGCCGAGACCAGTTTCTACCGCCGCGAGATAATCGCCTGCCGCGAGTGGGCCGAGCAGAAAAAGTTCGGCCAGATAATCTACTCCGAAGCCGAGTACCATCATGACGGGCTGGAGCCGCTGATGTTCGAGCCGGACGGCCGCCCGACCTGGAGGCACGGTTTCCCACCCATGCATTACCCGACCCACTGCACGGGGATGATCGTTCCGGTGACCGGCGAGCGCCTGACCGAGGTGACCGCGTTCGGCTGGGGCGATGACAATGAGGTGCTCAGGACCAATGTCTACAAGAACCCGTTCTGGAGTGAGACCGCCATGTTCAAGACCTCGGGCGGCCATGCGGCGCGCGTGTCGGTGTTCTGGCACGTGGCTTCGGGCGGAGTCGAGCGCGGCCAGTTCCTGGGCACGCAGATGAGCTACTACATGCCGCGGCCCGAGGCCGAGGACCAGCCCGGCGTCCAGGCCCTGCGCACGGGCGAGAAAATGGTACGCAACCGCTATACCGAAAGCCGGATCGAAATGCAGCCCTGCCCGGTGCCGAAGCGCTGGGAGCTTCTGCCCGAGCCGTTGCGCCACGACAGCGGCCACGGCGGCTCGCACACGTTCATCACCCACGAGTTCGTGGACGCCGTGCTGAGCGGCCGCCGTCCCACGGTGGATGTCCACGAGGCCATCGCCTACACTCTGCCCGGGATAGTAGCCCACCAGAGCGCGCTCAAGGGTGGGGTCACAATGAAAATCCCGGATTACGGCCGGGCCTGAGGGCAGGGAGGGATTTTCCCCTTTAGCGGGGATGAACCTCGTGTTCGCCCGGTGTCTTTTTCCGAATGCACTCCGTACTCGATCTCAGGTATCAGCGACAGGATGATCCCATGACCGTACTGACCAGCCGCGAGCGTTTCCAGCGCATCTACAGCCACCGCGAGGCCGACCGGGTCCCGTTCTACGATTTCCCCTGGCCCACCACGCTGGAACGCTGGCACGGCGAGGGTCTGCCCGAGTGCGTGGACTGGGAGGACTTTTTCGGCACGGACCGGGTCTACCAGATAATCGTGGACAACAGTCCACGCTATCCGAAACGCGTGCTGGAGGAAACCCCGGAATACAGGCTGTACACCACCGAGTGGGGGCTGACGCTCAAACAGTGGCGGCACATCGCCTCCACCCCGCATTACGAGGCGTTCACCATCGTGGACCGTCCGAGCTGGAACTCTGCCCGTGCGCGGATGATCGCCGACCCGGAGCGGATCGACTGGGACAGCCTCAAGGCGCACTACCGCACCGCCCGCGGCCGCGGAGACTGGATCGAGGCCCTGGTCTGGTTCGGGTTCGATGTCACCCACTCCTGGGCCGTGGGCACGGAGCGCCTTCTGATGGCCCTGGTCGAGGACCCCGACTGGTGTGTGGACATGTTCAGCCATTTCCTGGAGGTAAACCTGGCCCTGCTGGATAAAGTCTGGGAGGCGGGCTACACTTTCGACAGTATCACCTGGTATGATGACCTGGGCTACAAGGGCAACCAGTTTTTCTCCGTGGCCATGTACCGCGAGCTGCTCAAGCCCCTGCACAAGCGGGCGGTGGACTGGGCCCACGCCCGGGGTATCCCGGCGCGGTTGCACTCCTGCGGCGACATCCGTCCGTTCATCCCGGAGTTTGTCGAGATCGGGGTGGATGCGCTCAACCCGCTGGAGGTGAAGGCCGGGGTGGACCCGCTGGCGGTCAAGAGCCGGTTCGGAGACCGGCTGGTGCTGCACGGCGGGATCAACAGCGCGCTCTGGGACAAGCCGGAGGAGTTTATAGCCGAGATCGAGCGCCTGGTGCCGGAGCTGAAAAAGGACGGAGGCTATATTTTCGCCTCGGACCATTCGGTCCCCGAGTCGGTGAGCCTGGAAACCTACCGCCGGGTGCTGGAGGCGGCCCGCCGGGCCGGCAGCTACGAGTAGATTTGCCTTGGGAATGTGATTCATCCTGTCTTTGAGAGATACTTCCCTGTGGTAGATTGATAATGTGAAGCATTTTAATTATAAATAAGGGCTTGGTTCCATCCCGCATTCTGCGAGTATAAAATCTCCGGTCCCGCTACGGGCTTGTCAGCCCGGACCGGCGGCTTGGTCATAAGAGGAGGTGAGCATGGCCCATCACGCCGCAACAGCGCTGATCGACAACATCCGGCGGGAGCTTCAGCCCCTGGACGAGCATATCCGCAACCATCCCTACCTGGAGGCGCTGGAGGCCGGGTGGGTTCCACCCGCCGCGCTTCACGGTTTCGCCGGGCATCAGCATTACATCATAGGCAGCGACTTGCGCAGCCTGGCCCTTTTGCTACACCGTTTCGGCTCCGGTTCCCCGCGTGCTTACCTGGCCGGGCTACTGCAGGGCGAGTCGGAGGCGGCCCGGGCGCTGGGCGTTTTCGCCGGGGCGTTGGGCCTGGACCGGCTGTGGCTCGAATCATTCGAGCCGCAGCCGGGCGGAGCGGCCTACGCGGCCCAGGTGGCTTGGCTTTGTGCCTATGGGGCCCTGGCCGAGCTGGCTGGTGCATTCCTGGTCAACTTGGCGGCCTGGGGCGCCAACTGCGGACGGATGGCCGCAGCCTTGGAGCGTCATTACAGCCTGGCCCCATCCGAGGTGGAGTTTTTCCGGTTGTTCGCGCAGGGGAGCGAGGTGTTCGAGCACGAGACCCTGGAGCTGATCGAGGCCGACCTGTCGCGGGGGGCGGAGCCGCGGCTGATCCGCCGCGCCGCCCGTCTGTTGCAGGAATACGAACTGCTGTACTGGGATACGATGAATTCGTATTGAGTTAAGCCGGTCTCAGACAAAGAGCAACCATACCCCGGCCAGCATCACGCTCACCCCGACCAGGCGGCCGCGGATGTCCTCGCGGAAAATCAGCCGGGCCAGGACAACCGTGACCACCAGCCCCAGCATCGAGGCCGGCTCGGCCACGCTCATCTCGATCCTGCCGACCGCGAACATCAGCAGCAGGTAGGAGAGCACATCCACCGCCCCGGAGGCCGTGCTCAGCCAGGGGTGGCTCCGCATCAGGCGTAGCGCCCCCGGCAGTTTGCCCCGCCAGAGCAGGTGCAGTAGCAGGATGACATCGGTGATGATGCAGAGCACGAGGGTGTAGGTGATGGGGTGCACATCCCGCACCACGTGCGCGTCGATCGTGCGTCCCACCGCCACCAGGGCCGAACTGACCAGCATCAGGCGGCAGGCCGGGTGATCGGCCAGGGAGCGCAACGAGTGCAGCACGCTGCCCTGACGGTTGAGGAACGAGGCCCCGTAGAACAGCAGCACCACTCCGCCCACCTTGAACAGTCCCAGGTGTTCGCCCAGGAACAGCGTGGTCAGGATCAGAAGAAAAAAGAGGCTGAAATAGTAGAGCGGCCCGACCAGCGAGGCCTCGCCCGAGGAGAGCGCCCGCAGGTAGAGCACGGTCTGGATCGAATAGACCGTGGCGCTGGCCAGGGCCGGCCAGAGAAAAGCCCAGCTTTGCGGCGCCTCGGCCAGGGGAACGAGCGGCAGCAACAGCGCGGTGCCGCAGATGAAGATGATGAACACCGCCTCCTCGCTGCCGAAACTGTGCCCGGCCTGCTTGAAAATGATCCGCTCGTAACCGGAAAGCACAATCCGTCCGGCCAGGGCCAGGTATGCCAGCAGCATAGTTCCTCTCATCCGCGCTCGGTTCGGTCGCTCATAAGTACAATCGGCAGACAGTATCTTACTCCATCCGACCGAAAAGTCAAACCTTGCGATTGATAACGGTGTGAGAAGCAGGATTGAAAAATGAAACCGAATAGCCGGCCGAATCGTCTAATCACTCGGATCGTCCCGATTGTATTGCATGAGCTCTAATACTGCAGTGAATCTGAATATGCCACCCGGAGCCTGAAAATGATCAGACGTCTGACAAGCGCCCTGTTTCTCATTTCTTTCTGTCTGCCCCTTGCTTTGAGCGCCCGCACCCGTCCGCTGCACCTGGCGGTCTGGGAGCGTCCCGAGCGCGGCGATTCCACGCGGCATTTCCGCAACCGGGACCTGACAGTCGACGGCCTGTCGCTCTGCCTGATCTCCGGCGCGGCCGACCGTCTGCGCGGGCTGGGCCTGGCCCTGGGCGGAGCGAGCTACAACACGCAGATGACCGGACTGCAACTGGCCGGCCTGGGGGCTGTGGCAGGCCACGCGGACGGGGCGCAGATCTCGGGGTTGGCCAATGTGGTCAGTGATGGGATCATGGGTGTGCAGATATCCGGCTTGGCCAACGTGGTGGACGGCTCCGGGGGAGGAGTGCAACTGGGCGGCTTGGCCTGTGTGGTGGATGGAGGCTACACGGGCGGGCAACTGGCCGGACTGGCCACGGTGGTGGACGGCGGCTACGCCGGCGGGCAGGTTGCCGGACTGGCCGCGGTTGTGGACGGGGGGTTCAAAGGCGCCCAGGCCTCGGGTCTGGCCTGTGTGGTGGACGGCGGATTTGCCGGGGTGCAGGCCTCCGGCCTGGTGAGCGTGGCGGACGGCAAGGCGTACGGGGTTCAGTTGGCTGGGCTGGCTAACGTGGCGGGAGAGCGGTTCGGGGGAGTGCAGCTCGGCCTTTGCAACGTGGGTCACGATGTCAAGGGCGTGCAGCTCGGCCTGGCCAATGTGGCCGGAGAACTGCACGGGGTCCCTCTGGGCTTGGTCAGCTACGACAGCAGTTGGGAGCCGGAACGCGAGGCCTGGCTGGATGAGGCCGGGTTTGTCAACCTGGGCTACCGCAGCGGCAGCCGCCGGTTCTACAACCTGGTTTTCATGGGACAGCGCCCCGGGGACACCTGGCGCTGGAGCCTGGGCTGGGGCGCGGGGGTGCGCTTTTTCCTGCCCGGAGGCGACCTGCTCGAAACCGGGGCCGATATCTCGCACCTCAACGAGGGCGAGTTCTGGACCGACCGGGTGAACTGGCTCCTGCGCGCGCGGGCGCTCTGGGTGCACCCGCTGGGCGGGCGGGTCTGCCTGACACTGGGGCCCAGCCTGAGCTATTTCTATTCCTCGCTGAACGATGGGGCGGATATAGCCCCCTGGTCCGTGTACGACAGCCGGGGCGGCGGACGGTTCAAGCGTCTCTGGCCGGGGTTTTCAGCCGGGGTGCGGTTCTGAGGCCTGCCCGCCTGGTAACAACTGGATGCCTCGGATACGATATATGTGAATGTAGGGGCGGCCCCGTGTGGCCGCCCATTCTTTTTGTCGTCCTTTCGGTCTTGCCCGAAAAAACCAAAGGGCACGCGTGCCCCGCCTCAACCCGCGGCGAGCAGAACCACGCTGCGCCCTGGCACCGTGTAGACCGACTGGTCCTCGACCAGAGGCGGCACCTGGCCGGGGCTGCAGACGCAGTCCTCGCTCTCATCCGCGGTGTCCAGCACCCGTCGCCAGGGCTCCCCGTTGGCCGAGGGCGGCAGGGCGAACCAGCAGTCGCTGCGGCCGGCGTTGAAAAGGAGCAGGAAATCGCGGTCCGCCTCGGGCTGCCCGGTCTCCTCGGCCGCGCCGCTCAGGAAACAGGCCAGGGCCGGACGGTCCTCGCCCCAGCAGAGCGGGCGGCCATCCGGCTCGTACCATTCCACATCCGCACGCCCGTCACCGTTGTGGTCGCGTCCCTCAAAGAACGAGTCGCGCCGGAACACGCCGTGGCTGCGGCGCAGCGCCACCAGGCCGCAGGTGAAACGCTGCAGATGGGCGTTCTTGCCCAGCAGGCCCCAGTCGATCCAGCTTATCTCGTTGTCCTGGCACCAGGCGTTGTTGTTGCCGCGCTGGGTGCGGCCCAGCTCATCCCCGGCCAGGAGCATTGGCACACCCTGGCTGAGCAGAAGAGTGGCCAGGCAGCTCCGGACCAGACGAAGGCGCAGGCGCTCCAGCTCCGGGTCGGAGCTTGGCCCCTCTGGCCCGAAATTGAGGCACACGTTGTTGTTCTCGCCGTCGCGGTCGCCCTCGCCGTTCATCCGGTTGTGCTTGCGGCTGTAGCTGACCAGGTCGAAGAGCGTGAACCCGTCGTGCGCGGTGATGAAATTGATCGAGTTGCGCGGCAGCTTGCCGCTGGAGCTGTAAAGGTCGCTGGAGCCGGTGAGCCGGGTGGCCAGCCCGTTGCGGCTCATGGATTCGCCGCGCCAGAACTTGCGCACGTCGTCCCGGAAGCGCCCGTTCCACTCCGACCAGCGCTCGCCGTGGAAACTTCCCACCTGGTAGGCCCCGGCGGCGTCCCAGGCCTCGGCGATGATCTTCACGTGGCGCAGGATCGGGTCCTCGGCGATGCTTTCCAGCAGCGGCGGGTTCTCGATCAGGCGGCCCTTGGTGTCGCGGCCCAGGATCGAGGCCAGATCGAAACGGAACCCGTCCACGTGCATCTCCACCACCCAGTAGCGCAGGCAGTTGCGGATGAAGGAGCGCACCACCGGGTGGTTGCAGTTGACCGTGTTGCCGCAGCCCGAAAAATTCAGATAGCTCCCGTTCTCGCGCAGAAGGTAGTAGATGCGGTTGTCCAGGCCGCGGAAACTGATCGTGGGCCCGGTCTCGTCCCCCTCGGCCGTGTGGTTGAACACCACGTCCAGGATCACCTCCAGGCCGGCCTGGTGAAAGGCGCGCACCATGCGCTTGAACTCGATCACCTGCTCGCCCAGGGCGGTTTTGCCTGCGCTGTAGTGGCTGTTGGGGGCGAAAAAGCCCACTGTGCTGTAGCCCCAGAAATTGCGCAGGCGCTGACCGGTGACAGGATTGTCAAGCACCAGCTCGTTCTCGTTGAACTCGTGCACTGGTAGAAGCTCCACTGCGGTCACGCCCAGGGCCTTGAAATAGTCGATTTTCTCGATCAGGCCCTCGAACGTGCCGGGGTGCCGCACGCCGCTGGAGTCGTGGCGGGTGAACCCGCGCACGTGGGCCTCGTAGATCACGCTGTCGCGCAGGGGGATACGGGGCTGACGGTCGCCGTCCCAGTCGAAATCGTTGTTCACCACCACGCAGCGCACCGTGCCGATGTCGTTGTCGCTCTTCCATCCAAACTCGCCGGTCAGGGCTTTGGCCCCGGGGTCGATCAGAAGGCGGTCCGGGTCGAACCGGTGCCCGGCGGCCGGGTCGTGTGGACCATCCACCCGCCACAGGTAGAGCTGTCCCTGGCCGACGCCCTGCACCTCGACATGCCAGATGTCGCCCGTGCGGTTGAGCCGCGGGTCGAGCTTTACCTCCCGGGCCGGGATGAGGTCACCGGGGCGCTCATACAGAAGGAGACTCACCGCGGTGGCGTTGCGGCTGAACACACTGAACCGGCACGCGCCGTTCAGGAGGGTCGACCCGAACGGCAGGGGATGGCCCGGCCGGGTCTGGAAATCGCTCTTGCCTGCACTCATAGCCCTGCTCTCCGTTCTCCGTTCCCGCGGCGCCGACCGGCCGCGGCAATCCTCACTTGCGCACTTTCAGAAAAAAGACCAGTCCGGCCAGGCCGAACAGAAAGTTGCTGGTCCAGGCCGCGGCCACCGGCGGGATCATCCCGCTGTAGCCCAGGCTGCGGGTGACATAGAAACTGCCCATGAAAGCCATGTAGACCACCAGGCCCACTGCCATGCCGATCCCCGGCCCCATGCGCCGCCGTGAGACGGCCAGGGGCGCGCCGAACAGCACGATGATGAAATTGGCAGCCGGCATGGCGGTCTTGAGCCACAGCTCCACCTCATCCCGGGTGACCTTGATCCCGTTGCGACGCTTGCGCTCGATGGCCGAGGACAGTTCGCGGAAATTCATCACCTGGGCCTCCTTGACCTCGATGCTGAAATCCGCCGGGCGCTCGCTCAACCCGGGCAGGACCAGGCGCCGGAAACTGACCGCCCACTCCTGGCTGCCGCCCGGGTCGAACTGGCGGCACGACCCGTCGTAGAACACCCAGCCGCTGTCCGGTACGAACCGCGCCCGGGGCGCATCCAGCCGGAAGCTGATACTCAGGTCCTCGGCCGGGCCGCTGAACTGGAGAAGGCGCACTTTTTCCAACTCGGCTTTTTTCGGGCGGAACACCCCCGCGCTCCAGCGGCGACCATCCTCACCCAGGTAGTCCAGATTCTGTCGCACCTCGCTCGTGGGCTGAGGACGGCCCTTGATGCGGTAATCCATGATGTCTTTCTTGTTCTCGTTGGTCAGGGGGACCAGGGTCTCGTCCACCAGGAACGAGCCGGCCGAGAGCAGCAGCATCAGGACGTAGATGGGCAGAAGGATACGCCCCAGGCTGATCCCGCTGGAGAGCATGGCGGTCAGCTCGTTGTGGCGGCTCATCTGGCCGAGGGTGAACAGGGTGGCGATGAGCGAGGCCGCCGGCAGCACGTACATGGCGTAGAACGGGATCATGTTCAGGTAGAACGCCACGATAAGAGCCGAGGGCGCCTGGGCGTCGATGAAATCGTTCAGCCGGTCGGCGGCGTCACCAACCAGGCAGACTATGAGCAGCCCGGCCAGGGCCGCGATGAAAATCTTGAGGAACTCGCGGACCGTATAGGCGTAGAGCACCCGTGGGATCATTCCCGCCCCCCCGGCTCCGCCGGCCGGGCCTTCCGGCGGGTCCGCCACAGGCTCAGCCCGCGCGTGGCCAGCCCCAGCGAACGGGTCCCCCGCACCTGCGCCGCGAGCAGCGCCAGGCCCACGCCCAGGAAGATGACATTGGGCGCCCACATGGCCCAGAACGGCGGCAGCAGAAGGCGCTCGGCCAGGGTCTCGCCGCTGATCAGGCAGACCCAGTAGACCAGGAAAATGCCGAAGCTGATGGCCAGAGAAACACCCGCCCCGCCGCGGCGGGTGAGGATGCCCAGCGGCACGCCCAGCAGCACGAACACCAGAGAGGCGAACGGGATGGCGAATTTTTTCCACCATTCCACCTCCAGCGAGGCGATGCGCCGCCGGGTGAAAGAGACCTCGCGCAGAAGTGAACTCAGGCGCAGGCCCGGGTCATCCCGCACGATCTGGCGGCCCGGGGCCGGGAACCGCACCAGGGCCTCGGGGAATTTTTTCCGCGAGCGCAGACCCGCCACCAGGTCGGGGCCGCAGAATGCCCGCAGGGCCAGGGCCGTTGAATCCCCCGGAGGCAGGCTGTCTACAAGGGCCACGGCGGCGCGGGTCAGGCTGTCAACCTCGGTGTAGCGCGCTTTCACCTGCTCGTCGATCATGCCCAGGGTCAGCTCGCGGTCGCTGCGGTAGGTCTTGCCGCGGCCGCGCTCCAGCGCTCCGCCCACATCCGCCAGGCGGATACGGTGGCGCTCGAAGAACACGCGCTGCAACTGTCCGCTGCGGTCGGGATCAAGCTCCTGGATCTCGCCGTGGTACAGGGTGAGAAGGGCGTCCTTGCGGTTGGGCAGAAAGCTCAGGCTGCCGCTGTCGGCCACGATTGTCCGGCCGCTCTGGCCGGTCTCGGTGATCACGACCCCGAACAGGTCGACCGGGGCCTTTGAGCTGTCCGCGCCGATTTCGACCGCCTGGGGGTCGGAGCCGCCCGGGTCCACCGGATGCAGGCTTTTGCCGCGACCGGAACGGATGCGGTTCACCATCAGGTTCATCCCCGGGAAATCGTCCATCACCACACCCTCCTCCAGTTGCAGAGTGGGCTTGAGGTAGGCGATGTCGATCAGCAGGTTCTTGTAGCGGTGGTTGGTTTCGGGCAGCACCCGGTTGTTGAACCAGACCGCTCCCAGGGCCAGAAGCGCCGAGGCCCACAACGGGGCCCACATCAGACGGTGGGCCGGGACGCCCAGGGCCTTGAACGCGGTGATCTCGTTGTCCGCAGAGAACCGCCCGAAAGCCATGATCACGCCCAGCAGCACCGACATCGGCAGAACCAGGGCCACGATGAACGGCAGGCTGAGCAGCATCAGCTCCGTGATCACCCCCCAGGGAAGGTCCTTGCCCGCAAATTTGGGGAACAAAAGAACCATCTGCCGCATAAACAGAATGAATGTCAGGAGGGTTAGGGAGAAAACGAACGGTCCGGCCAGTTCGAAGAGGATATATCTGCGGATAACTTTCATTCCCGGACGCCGTGTGGACAGTTTCCGCCGGGCGGGGGGGGCCTTTTCCGGCGTAAACTTTTTAGTAAATTTGAAATTATCGAGTTGGCTTTCAAGAAGATAAAAGAATACTCCCGGCGGCGGCAATAAACAAGGATTTTCTGGTCATGTTCCTGAGATGGCCTCCGGCCAGGGGTTTCATCACCAGCGGCAGCTCGTCCGGAAGCTATAAGTCCTGTTCCGGGTGCAGCCGCGCCGCCAGCAGTTCGCCCCCCCCTGACAGATGATGTGCGGTCCAGTCCGGCAGACCGTGGTCGCTGTTCCCCGGTCTATGAAAAGGATATTTTGCGCGCCGTGGCGGACAGTATTGTGAAAAGTCGTGGAACAAGCGGCAGCCAGTTCTATTGTTATCCAGCGCTCTTTTGTATATAATAGATGGTTTCCCGTCGGTTGAACCGGGCAGTGGACCCGAGTGTCCGCCGGGCGGCGGGAAAAGAGCGAGCGACGGAGAGCGGCGATTTTACCGGGGCCCGGCCCCGGCCTTACCGAACTGAACGTGGGAAACCATGACTCCTCTGCACTCTGCCGGACGAGGAATTCTGCGGCTGCCAGGCCTTATGGTCTCGCTGGTTCTGCTCGCCTGTGTCACCACGGCACTGGCCGCGCGGGACAATGACTCGTCATATGTGACCACCAAGCTGCCGGTCGAACTGCCCAAGCCCCTCACCAACCGTCTGGGCTACAAGACCTACAAGCCTATCCTGAACATGAAAGAGCCGGCCCGCCGGGATATCGATTACGACCTTGAGACCGGCGCCGTGACCGAGGATATCGTCATTCCCTCCGACAAGGGCATGATGGTGCTCGAGGTGCGCCACAGCTCGGTTTTCGATTTCCTGCAGGAGAGGTCCAAGGTCAAGGAAGACACCCTGTTCGAGGCGATCTCGAACCAGTACCTCACCGGCGAGGTGGCCAGCGCGGCCGGCCAGCAGAAGCGCGGCATGATGCCGGAGATCAACCTGCCCGACCTGATGCCCAAGGCACTGGCCTCGATCATCGGCGAGGGCACCGGCTCGTTGTCGATCCACGGCCGCAGCGTCACTGAAATGAGCGGCACCAGCACGTTCCAGAAACCCGAGGACACCGGCCTGTTCCGCCGCCAGAGCAAGTTCCCGCGCCTCAAGCTCGACCAGCGCCAGCAGATCAACATCGAGGGCGTGATCGGGACCAAGATCCACGTGTTCGTGGACTACAACTCACAGAACGAGTTCGCCAACCGCAACCGGATCGAGGTGGAGTACCGGGGCGAGGAGGACGAAATCCTGCAGAGCCTGCAGCTGGGTGATGTCAACCTGAGCCTGCCGCCCAGCATGCTGGTGGCGGCCAACATCCCACGCGGCAATTTCGGCATCATGGGCCAGACCCGCCTGGGAGCGCTGACCACCACGTTCATCGCCTCGAAGGAAGAGGGCGAATCGAGCAAGAAGAACATCAAGATGCCTGTATCCGGGGATGCCGAGGCCAGCGACTCGACATTCTTCCGCGACGTCAATTTCAGCCGTAACCGTCATTTCCTGCTGATCGACCCGAGCCTTATCGCCACGAACCATATCAAGTTCCTCGACCGCGGCGGCGCCCCGCTTACCGATGAGACCAAGCGGCCGACCAAGGTGCGGGTGTTCAAGGACGACAACAAGATCGAGAACAACAACCAGGGCGAGAACCAGGCCCGTCCCGGCGTGATGTACATCGACCCGACCAATGTCAACCCGGATGACCCGTACAACGAGTTCGGTTTCTTCAACGAGATGGTGATCAACACCGATTTCGTGCTCGAGCAGTGCGGCATCGCGATCAGCTTCGTCGGCTGGGTGGGCGACGATGAGAAGATCGGTACGATCTACACCGAGCAGGGCGGAAAGCAGGTGGGCTCGAGCGACGGCGACACACTGCGGCTGAAACTGATCAAGACCGCCCTGATGAGCCCGGAGCACCCCTCCTGGAACCTGATGCTGCGCAACGTCTACTCGTTCGGCAGCGGCTCCCAGATCAGCCAGCAGACTTTCGCGATCGACATTTTCACCAACCAGACCCCGCCACGCTACGATGAGGGCGGCCGCACCTTCCTCGACATCTTCGGCCTGGACAACGACGCCGACACCAAGGTGGACCGCATCTACATCGATTTCCAGCACGGACTGATCTTTTTCCCCTCGCTGGAGCCGTTCAACAAGCCCTACGACGAGGAAGGCAAGCAGTTCAACCTTCTGACCCGCAACCAGCAGATGTACGTGGAGGACGATCCCAGCCGCCTGAACACCCTCGAGCACCAGAAATACAACATCGTGGTGCGCTACAACCGCGCCGAGGGTTCCTCGGCCCGGACTTTCGAACTGGGCGCGATGCAGATCATCAAGAACTCCGAGCGCATCTACCTGAACGACAAGATTCTGACTCGCGACACGGACTATTCTATCGATTACGAGTTCGGCCAGCTCACCCTCAAGTCGAGCCTCGAAATCCCGCCCAACAGCGAGATCAAGGTGGATTTCGAGGAAGTGGCGCTGTTCCAGACCGGCAACACCAGCCTGTTCGGCTTCCACAACGAGTACGAGCTGGACCCGCAGCGCAAGAACTACCTGACCAGCACGCTGTTCATCCAGAACGTGGAGAGCGTGGACCGCTCTTTCGTGCGCCTGGGCGATGAGCCCAAGACCAACATCCTGGGTGAGTTCGGCGGCAAGTTCGAGTTCGACAGCGAGCGGCTGACCGAATGGATCAACCGCCTGCCCATGCTGGAGAGCCGCACGCCCTCCAAGCTCGACATCACCGGCGGCCTGGCGTTCAGCAACCCCAATCCCAACACCCGCGGCGGCGTTCTGATCGAGGATTTCGAGACCTCGAAGATCGAGAACCCGAGCCTGATGATGGCGTTCCAGAGCTGGCGCCTGGGCAGCGTTCCGAAGTCGTCGGACGGCAATTTCGACCTGTTCGACAAGACCCGTGCCGGGACTATCTGGTGGTTCGACCCGTACTACCTGACCCAGAACCGCTACGGGTTCAACGAGGAGGATGTCTACGGCAGGATCGAGGGCCGCACCGAGCTGAACCGTGACGTGCCGGTGCAGGTGATGTCGTTCATTTTCACACCCAACGGCAACAACGAGCTGGAGCGCCGCCAGAGTTGGCGCAGCGTGACCCAGCCGGTGAGCGACACCGGCGTGCTGGGCATGAACGACCGCGAGTTCCTGCAGATCTATATCGCCACCGGCCGCGACCAGGGCAAGCTGGTCATCGATTTCGGACGGGTGGATGAGGACCAGGTGCGTTTCAACAAGGCAGGCGAGCTGGTTGGGGTGAACACCCTCGACACCGAAGACCGCAACTTCGACGGCCGTCTGGACTACAACGAAGACACCGGTCTGGATGGGGTCGAGGGGGCGGACGGTGCGAACGTGCCGGGTGATGACGGCAACGACGATTACTACCGTCCGCTGGACAACAGCGTAGTGGACCCGCGCCGCCTGAACCTGACAGAAGGCAACAACAAGGGGCAGATCGGCAACAACTTCGACACCGAGGACCTGAACCACAACGGAGCCCTGGACCAGCAGGAACGAGTCTTCCGCGTCACCATCGACCTGGAGCGCATGGAGATCATACCGCCGCCCGGCATTTTCATCCCCGAGGTGGACCGCAAGGTGCTGATCGACGAGGTGGATTTCGACCCGAACGGGGTGCGCAAGGACCTGGTCAACCTCCTGGGCGCCGACAACTGGTACCTGCTCGAAATCCCGCTGCCCAAGGAAGGAAGCCGGTACGAGCAGTACTACGAGCACATCAACAACCCGTCGCTGTCCAACATCCTGCAGGTGCGCCTGGCGTTCTACGATTTCGCCAAGATCGACACGATCGATTTTGCGGCGATCAATTTCGTGGGCAACCGGTTCAAGCCCAACGAGGAGGGCGTGGTCCGCCGTCTGGAGGAGACCCTGGTCGACACCCTGGCCTCCGACACGCTCTACACCCCGGCCACCCCGGAGGAGGCCGCGCGCGAGGCCTCCCTGAGCGCCGTGGCCAACCATGGCACGGTGTCGATCAGCTCGATCAACACGATCCTGAACAACGAGTACTACCCGCCGCCCACGATCAGTGCGACGATCAACAAGTACAACCGAAGCGGCAACACCGAAAGCTTCACCGCGCAGGAGGCGGCCCTGGCGATCAAGTACGAGGACCTCCAGCGAGGTTACGAGGGCTGGGCGCTCAAGGCCGAGAACAACCAGCAGAGCTACCTGGATTACGCCGCCATGAGCTTCTTCATCAACGGGCGGCAGAGTTACTACGAGCCGAGACCCACGTTCATGCTGCGTATCGGGACGGACCGCGATAATTTCTACGAGTATTCCTGCGCGGTCGACACGGGCTGGACTGAGGTCCAGGTGCCTTTCAGCGGCTTCCTCACCCTGAAAGACAGCCTGCAGGGAGCGCTGAACCTGAACCAGATCCAGAATTTCACGCAGGATGTCAAACGCGGGCATTACCGGATCAAGGGCAACCCGTCCCTGACAAAGATTTCGATCATGACCGTGGGCGTGGCCAACGAGAACAGCGGTGTGCCCGCCTCGGGCGAGGTATGGATCGATGATGTGCGCCTGACCGACGTGATCAAGGAATTCGGTTTGAACACCCGTCTGCAGGTCGATGCACAGTTGTCGGACCTCGGCCGTATCAGTTTCGGCATCAGCAACCGGGACAACAAGTTCAGGAACCTGAACGAATCGATACCCACCTCCAGCTCGTTCAAGTACAATATTGGCGGATCGATCAACCTGGACCGTTTCACGCCCGAAAGCTGGGGCCTGCGTCTGCCGGTCAACCTGAGCACCCAGTATCAGCTCGATCTGCCGCGTTTCCATCCCGGCAGCGAGGACGTGACGATCCTGTCCAAGGAAAACAAGGATTTCTACCGGTCAGAGACCAAGACCAACACGTTCAATTTCAGCTACACCAAGAGCCGCGGCACATCGATGGCGTCGAAGCTGCTGTTCGACCGTCTGTCCAGCCAGATCAGCTACAGCAGCAACACCCGCACGGCTCCGCGAAACCTGAACTCGTCGCTGTCGATCAACAGCCGCCTCGCCTACCGGGCCACCCTGCCGCGGGAAGCCGAGGTGGGCGTGTTCCCGCCGTCGGCTTTCGGCTGGGTCAAGTACGTGCCCCTGCCGTATTTCGTGATGAACAACACGCTGACCAACGATCTGGCAGGCGCGCGTTTCCGTTACATGCCGAACGATTTCGAGTTGTCCACCACCACGGATTACCGTAAGACCCAGTCTTACGACAACACCTCGAAACTGTTCCGTCTGGACTCGGTCTACACCTCGACCAACATCGCCCGGGTCCAGTACCGCCCGTTCCAGAGCATTCAGAGCACATTCAACCTCCAGACCCAGCGCAACATGCTGGAAACCGGCCGGGGGAGCAAGCTGCTCGGTATAAACATCGGCAACGAGATCGCCCGCCGCCAGCAGGCCACCCTGGACCTCAGTCCGCGCTCGCTGCCGTGGCTGCAGCCGACCTACCGGTTCAACTCGAACTACAACAACGACCACAACCCGCAGTATGCGAGGAGTTTCGGGAATAACGGGGATTACCGCAAGTTCGACATGGACAACCAGCAGACAGCGGGTTTCCGGTTCATGCTGCCGCAGTTCCGCCAGTCCCTGGCCGGCATCCGCATTACCGACCCGAACAAGGCCTCGGACAAGAAGGACGAGAAGGCGGAGGCCAGCTCATCCGCAGCCTACAAGCGTCAGCCGCGGCGCGGCCCGGGCGGGGCGGCTGGCGGACCCAAGGGTTCGGGAGGTGGCGGCGGTGGCGGGATTTTCAGCCGTTATCTGTTCAACCCGATCAACTATATCCTGGACAGTTTCGACCCGCTGTCGTTCCAGGCCACCAAAAGGGAGCAGGAGCGCTGGGAAAAGATGGAGCGCAACCCGGGCTTCCTCTATCAGCTCGGCCTGGAGGGCCTGGACGAGGCGACCCGGCTGCGGCCCAGTCTGGGTGACACTGCGGATTTCAGCACCTACACCTGGAGCTTCACCCGTGCTTACCAGAGCGGGATCCGTCTGCCCGGCAACGCCAAGATCGGCACGAACTATG
Organism: uncultured Gemmatimonadales bacterium; assembly: GCA_964386505.1. Taxonomy (GTDB): domain Bacteria; phylum Gemmatimonadota; class Glassbacteria; order GWA2-58-10; family GWA2-58-10; genus JAJFUG01. The sequence goes on along the minus strand of CAYLSM010000044.1, from coordinate 8,020 downwards.
TCGAGCAGGGCAACAACAACCACACGATCAACGGTTATCGCGCCACCCGCGAAAAGGGGCCGGAGCTGACTTTCGACTACTCGAACGTCTACCTGCCGCCGTTCATGCGGGGCTTCCTTTTCAGCGTCGACGTGTCCTCCGGGTACGAGCTGAAAAAGAGCCTTACCGAGAACAGCATCAAGATAACCGATGACAACCCGGCCGGCCTGGAAGTGATGAGCCGCGAAGAACGCTGGAACCCCAAGGCCCGCGTGGCGGCCAACTGGGGCAAGAGCGGTTCGATCCGAACCCTGTACACAAAGAGCAGCTCGATCAAGCGGGACGAGCTTCTGGACCAGAGCCGCCGCGCCCTGACCGTCTCGGACGAGGACGCTTTCAACCTTCAGTACAGTTTCAGCGCCCCGCACGGGATCAACCTGCCGCTGCTGCGCGCGCTGAAAATCCAGAGCAACGTGCGTACGGCCCTGGATGTGCGAAAGCGTATCTCGCAGAACCTGACCCAGGTGCTGAGCGAGGTCGGTGAGGTCGAGGATGAGATCATCAACCGCGACACCGAAGACCTGACAATCACGCCCACCCTTTCCTACGATTTCGCGCAGGTGATCGGGAGCCTGTCGGCTTCCTACAACACCAACAAGGACCGCAAGAACGGAACCACGCGCGTGACGATCATGATGAAGATGAGTGTCACCCTGGATTTCTGATTGCTCCGAGGCCGCGTGTCGCAGTATCTTAACTCATGGGAGGCCAGGGCTGCGCTGGTCCTGGCTGTTCTGGCCCTGGCCGGGTTCTGGCTGGGCGGCGCCCTGGAGCGCCGCGCCGCGGCGCGTACCTGGGTGCCTGCCGCCGTCCCTGCGGACAGCCTGGCCCGCCGGATGCTCGAACGCGATCTTCTGCGACGCAGCGGCCCGGTTCCGGTAAACCACGCCACGGCCGGGGAGCTCACCGGGCTGGAGGGGATCGGCCCGGAGCTGGCCGGAAGGATCGTGGCCGAGCGGGAGCGCGGCGGGCCGTTCCGTGACGGGGCCGATCTGGCCGAGCGGGTGCGCGGTATCGGGCCGGCCACTGTGGCCCGTCTGGCCGGACGGCTCGTTTTCAGCGACACTCTCGAGGCGGACAAACCGTGAACGCCACACTCTACATTATCGAGGACGACCGCGACTGCGTCGAGCTGCTCAAGGAGGTATTCAGCGACCAGGAATACCGCTTGCGCTGCTTCCTCTCCTCGCGCCAGGCCCTGGAGACCATGAAACACGAGGGTCTGCCCGACCTGGTTCTGACCGACCTGATGCTGCCGGAGCTGGACGGGATCTCGCTGCTCAAGGAGATCCGGGCCATGAACCAGCGCCTGCCCGTGATCCTGATGACCGCCCACGCCAGTGTGCAGACCGCGGTGGAAGCCCTCAAGCTGGGGGCCAACGACTACATCACCAAGCCGCTCAATTTTGAGGAACTGCTCCTGACCGTTCACAACAACCTGGAGCTGGACCGTCTGCGCACACGTATCGCCGGGCTGAACAAGGACCGCAAGAGCCGCTACATTCCCTCGGCCCTGCTGGGCGAGCACGAGCTGGTGCGTGCCTGCCGCGAGATGCTGATCCGCCTGGCCGGGGCCACCACCACCTGCGTGATGCTGCGCGGCGAAAGCGGCAGCGGCAAGAACCTGGCCGCCCGGATTATCCACTACAACAGCCCGCTGGCCGAGGCCCCTTTCGTGGAGCTCAACTGCGCCGCGGTGCCGGCCAGCCTGATCGAGGCCGAGCTGTTCGGTTACCGCCGGGGCTCTTTCACCGGGGCATCCGCGGACAAGGCCGGGATTGTGGAGCAGGCGGACGGCGGCACGCTATTCCTGGACGAGATCGCCGAGATTCCGCTGGAGGTGCAGTCCAAACTGCTCTCGTTCCTGGAGAACCAGAGTTTCCGCCGTATAGGCGAGGTGGTGGAGCGCCAGGTGGCCGTGCGTCTGATCGCGGCCAGCAACCAGCCGCTGGAGAGTCTGATCGAGCAGGGACGGTTCCGCAATGACCTGTTCTACCGGATCAACGTGGTCAGTTGCGAGCTGCCGCCGCTGCGCCGTCTTGGGCGCGACGTGCTGACCATCGCCGAGAAGTTCGTCGGCGAGTTCAACGTCCAGTTCAACAAGCAGGTGAGCGGGTTCAGCCCGGCCGCGGCGGACTGCCTGCTCTCCCATGACTGGCCGGGCAATGTGCGCGAGCTGCGCAACGTGATCGAGCGCGCCATGCTCTTTGCGGTGGGCTCGCGCCTGGAGCGCCAGGACATCCAGATCGCCACGACAGCGGGAGAGACCCGCGCCGCGGGAGGTTTCCGCATCCCGGAGCAGGGGCTGGACTGGGAGGAGCACGAACGTGAGACCCTGGTCCAGGCTCTGGAGCGCTCGGGTAACAACCAGAGCCGCGCCGCCCGCCTGCTCTCGATGTCGCGCGATACTTTCATCTACCGTCTGAAAAAGTTCGGCCTCTACCATTAGAGCCACACTCCCCGCCGTTCCCGCCGCCTCTTCGCCGCCGCCCCGACAGTCAAGGTCACCCGGCGTCACGCTCTGCCGTCAAGGCTTTCCACTTGATTTATTACCACGGCTGCGGTACAATTCCGTTATATCCGCCAGGAGGAGCGATGCAGGCAGCCGAGCTCGAGCAGGTAGTCTCCAGCCAGCAGCGTGAGATCGAATCGCTGCGGCGCAGGCTCACTTTTTTTTCCAGCATGATCGAGGTGAGCGTAATCATCAGCTCGACTTTCGAGCTGGATGAGCTTATTCATCGCGTGCTGGAGACCAGCCAGCGCGTGATGGGCTCCGAGGCCAGCAACCTGATGCTGATCGACGAGGCCACCGGCCGCCTGGAGTGCAAGATCGCTCTGGGCGAGGTGGGCGAGCAGCTCAAGGGCGGAATGAGTCTTGAGGTAGGCCAGGGTATCGCCGGCTGGGTGGCCCAGACCGGCAAGTCGCTGGTGGTGCCGGATGTGTCAAAGGACGAGCGTTTCTGTTCGGATGTGGACCGCAAGACCGGTTTTGTCACCCGCAGCATTCTCTGCGCGCCGCTTATCGTGCAGAACCGGGTGATCGGGGTGGCCGAGGTGCTCAACCGCACGGACGGCAAGAGCTTTGACGCTGAGGACCTGCGCCTGTTCGAGACGTTCTGCCGGGCGGTGGCGGTGGCGGTGCAGAACGCGCAGATGCACAAGCGGCTTGTGCAATCACAATTGATGGAGCAACAGCTCGAAATGGCTTCAACCATACAGCAGGGTTTTCTGCCCCGCTCGTTTGCGATGAAAAAGGAAGGGCTTTTCGAGATCGCCGCACGCAACCTTCCAGCCAGCATGGTGGGCGGCGATTTCTACGACTGTATCGAGCTGCGGCCCGAGCTGTTCGGCCTGACCATCGGGGATGTCTCGGGCAAGGGTGTGCCGGCGGCGCTCTACATGGCGCGGCTGGTGAGCGATTTCCGGTTCTACGCCCACCAGGCCGAGGAGCCGGTGCCCACGATGCACATCCTGAACGAGATGCTGACCGAGCGCAGTCAGCAGGGCATGTTCGTCACCATGATCTACCTGACCCTGGATACGGATAGCGGCACGCTCTCCTTTGTCAACGCCGGCCACCTTCCGCCCTACCTCTGCCAGGACAGCGGCTCGGGACTGCGGCGTCTTACCGGCGGCGAGGGAATCCCGCTTGGCATCCAGGACCCGGCTGAGTTCAGCGAGGGCCGGGTGGCGCTCAAGCGGGGAGACACGCTGGTGATGTTCTCCGACGGGGTGATGGACGCCAAGAATGCCGCGGGCGAGGCTTTCACCCTGCAGGGCATCGAACGGCTGCTCCACGGGTTCCAGGGACCGGCCACGGCCCTGGTCGACCGGATAACCGAGGTGGTGCTCGGGCATTGCGGAACGGAAAAGCAGTTCGATGATATCACGGTCTTTGTCCTGAGGTGGCTGGCCTGATGCCGCAGGAATATCTCGACCTCAAGGTCCCCTCCAACCCCAAGCTGCTGCGTCTGGTCCGCCGGACCGTGGCCGCGGCCTGCGAGGTGATGGGGTTCGACCCGCGTGAGATCAACGCGATCACCCTGGCGGTGGATGAGAGCTGCACCAACATCATCCGCCATTGCGGCGGCGGCGAGTACCACGGCGATATCCTGGTGCGCCTTCGCATGCTGCCCGACCGTCTTGTGATCACGATCCGCGATTTCGGCGGGGCGATCGACCTGGCGCGCCTCAACGACTGCCTGGAGCAGCACCGCCGCGAATTGCAGGACCAGCGCAACGTGCGGCCAGGCGGTCTGGGAGTGATGCTCATCCATTCGGTGATGGACCGGGTCCGTTACCGCACGAACCAGGAACGCGGCACGGTGCTGCGCCTGGTCAAATACCTGGGCAAGCGGAAAGGGGTCTGAGCTTGGAAGTCTCGGTCAACAGAGAGGGTGAGCTGGCGGTGATCTCGGTCAGCGGGGATGTCGACCTCTACAGCAGTCCCGGCATGCGCAAGGCGATTACCTCGCAGGCCAAGAAAAAGGTCCCCCTGATCGTGGTTGACCTCGATGGAGTCGATTACATGGACTCCAGCGGAGTGGCCACCCTGGTCGAGGGCCTGCAACTGGCAGGCCGCTACGGGGGGAAATTCCGTATCGCCGGGCTGAAACCCTCGGTGCGCGAGGTGTTCGAACTGTCGCGCCTGGACAAGGTGTTCTCGATCTATTCCTCCCGGGAAGAGGCCTCCGCGGCCGGTTGAACGGACAGCGGGGCGGTTCGGCGTTAAACTTTAAGCCCAGACGGAGCGCTGTTTAATGGCGGAGACGGAACAGACCGGGCAGGGTATTGCCGTTTCGGTCCTCGGCCGGGTCGGCCGCTGGGGTTTCGGCCTGCTCGATCAGTTGCGGTTCATCCGTCAGCTCCTCCGGGAAAGCCTCTACTGGACCTTTGTCGCCCCGCTGACCGGCAAGGGTCTGCGCGTGGGCAGCACGTTCGACGAGATGGTCAAGGTGGGGGTGAGCGCGGTGCCCATCGTGGCCCTGATCTCGTTCTCCATCGGCCTGATCCTGGCCATGCAGAGCGCCTACCAGCTCCAGCAGTTCGGCGCCACCATTTTCACGGCCAACCTGGTGGCCGTGGCCCAGACCCGCGAACTGGGTCCGCTCATGACCGCCATTATAGTGGCCGGGCGCTCGGGGAGCGGGATCGCGGCCGAGATCGGCACGATGAAGGTGGGTGAGGAGATCGACGCCCTGCGCTCGATGGGGTTCAACCCGGTCAAGTTCCTGGTGGTGCCCAAGCTGCTGGCCCTGTCGATCATGGTTCCCTGCCTGACCGTGCTGTCCGATTTCATCGGTATCGGCGGCGGGTTCACCATGGGCGTGATGAACCTGGACCTGGGTTTCATGCGCTATCTCAACCGCACGGTCCAGGCGCTGGTGCTCAAGGATATCTTGACCGGTCTGATCAAGAGCTGGGTCTTCGCCCTGCTGATCGGTGTCACCGGCTGCTACATGGGTTTCGCGGTGGAGGGCGGCGCCGAGGGGGTGGGACGGCGCACCACGCAGTCGGTGGTGGTCTCCATTTTTCTGATCATCGTCGCGGACGCCTTTTTCACCGCTGTTTTCTTCTACCTGTGGTGAGTATGGAAAGCCACGAGCCGGCGGTCGACGAGAAGATTCTGGAAGTGCGCGACCTGCGTGTGGTCTACAACGACCGCCCGGTGCTGGACGGGGTGTGCATGGACGTGCGCCGGGGCGAGACAATGGTGATCCTGGGCGGCAGCGGCAGCGGCAAGAGCACCCTGCTGCGCCATATAATCGGCCTGGAGCGCCCGGCGGGCGGGCAGATACTGATCAAGGGCCAGGACATCACGCGCTTGGAGGAGGAGGAGCTGTACGACATCCTGCGCAAGGTGGGCGTGGTGTTCCAGAGCGCGGCGATGTTCAACTCGATGAGCGTGGGCGACAATGTGGCCCTTCCGCTCAGGGAGCACACCCGCCTGGAGGAGTCCACGATCCAGATCATGACCCGGATCAAGCTGGAGATGGTTGGGCTGAGCGGGTTCGAGAACTACATGCCCTCGGAGCTTTCGGGCGGCATGCGCAAGCGCGCCGCGTTCGCCCGGGCCATTGCCATGGACCCGGAAATCCTTTTCTGCGACGAGCCCTCGGCCGGGCTCGACCCGATCATCGGCGCCGGCCTGGACCAGTTGATCCTGAAGCTCAAACGGGCGCTCAAGATGACGATCGTGGTGGTGACCCACGAGATGGAATCGGTCTATACCATCGCCGACAGGCTTATCATGCTGCACCGCGGGGACATCATTTTCTCGGGCACCCTGGCCGAGTTCCGCGCCAGCGACAACGCGCGGGTGCGCCAGTTCATCGAGCGCCAGCCCGAGAGCCGCGACGACCAGGACACCGGGCGCTATGTGCGCGCCCTGACCGAAAACCGATTCTGAAGCTGTCAACAGCCTTCTGTCCGCCAGCCAAGGGACCGACCGAATGGGAAGAAACGCGCGTTACCGCTCCTCCGAGATCAAGGCCGGAATCTGGATCCTGATCTCAGCCCTGATCCTGGCCGCATTCCTGGTCGGGATCAGCGGGGCCAAGTTCTGGAAGCCGGTGGACAGCTACCGGGTGCACCTGTCCTACATCGGCGGGCTGGAGGCCGGCTCCCCGGTGCGCATGGGCGGGATGCTGGTGGGCAAGATCAGTGCTGTGAAAATCCTGAGCGACGGCAACCTCCTGGAGCTGACTGTCGAGGTGCCGCAGGGTCTGCCGGTCAAGGCCAGCACGCGGGCCTACCTCAGCTTTGTCTCGATCACCAGCGAACAGCACCTGGAGCTGAACCCCGGCTCGGGCAGCGCCGAGCTGCTCAGTCCCGGCGACCTGATCCGGAGCAAGGAGATGCTGGAGATGTCGGACGTGCTGGAGAAGTTTGACATGGTGGGGGACACGGTCCAGGCGATCCTGCACTCGGTACACAAGCTTCTCAGTCCGCAGAACACGGCGCGGATCGATTCGATCATCGAGCAGACCAACTCGGTGCTGCGCACAGTCAACCCGCGGATCAGCGAGGTGCTGGACAACCTGAACGGGGCCACCGCCTCGATGGACTCGTTGCTGCGTAACATCAACCAGTTCGTGGACGGGGCCGACACCTCGTTCCAGCGCCTGGCCCAGAGCGCCCAGGGGCTGATCGCCCAGGCCGGGACGACCCTGGCCCGGATCGACACCACCGCCCAGGGCGCCAACGCCCTGCTCGAGATCAACTCCGGCCACCTGACCGAGGCCCTGGAGAATATCCGTCAGGCCAGTTACGACCTGCATCTTCTGAGCGACGCGGTCAAGGACAATCCGTTCCTTCTGATTCGGGCTATCCCCAAGAAAGAGCGTAAGTTGAAGGAGTAGGCGAACCTCGGGCTGCGGCCGGTGTATCAGGATTAAGAGACCGAAAGGTCCACTTTACAGCCTCAGTATTGCTCAGAGCCGCTGTCGCTCGCGCGAGGGTATGCGGCTCTTCTGGTATCCATACAACATGCAGGGAAGGTTTTGAAAGTTATGCCGGAAAAGATGCTGCAATTCAGTAAGGACGGGGAAGAGTTCGAGACCGGCGATATCCTGCCGGTGCTGCCGCTGCGGGATGTGGTGGTGTTCCCCTACATGGTTATCCCGCTGATGGTCGGCCGGCCCAACTCCGTGGCCGGTATCGAGTCGGCCATGCTGGCCGAGCGGCTGATCCTGCTGGTCTCACAACTGGACGGCGAGAACGAGGAGCCCTCCGGCAAGGACCTCAACCGCGTGGGAGTGATCGGCCGCATCCTGCAGTCGGTGCGCCTTCCGGACGGCACACTGAAAGTGCTGGTCGAGGGGCTGGAGAAGGTGCATATCCGCCGCTACCTTCCGAGCCTGGAATACCTGCGCGCCCGTTTCGAGGTGCTACCGATCGACCTGGGCGGAGGCAAGGAGCTGCAGGCCCTGAGCCGCAAGGCCATGTGCCTGTTCGAGTAGTACGTGAAGCTCAACAGCCG
>CAYLSM010000043.1:0-26267 GCA_964386505.1 uncultured Gemmatimonadales bacterium | reverse complement strand
CGCAACTGTCCGGCCGAGGCGATTGTCGGCTCGAAGATGGGCCCGCACTACATCATATTCGAAAAATGCATCGGCTGCGGAACCTGCCTGGATGTCTGCCGGCATGACGCAGTCCTGGTTGAGTAAGCGAGGCCGACCGTGATAAACATTGAAGTCAACAACAAGAAAATAACCGCCAAGCGCGGCGAGACGCTGCTGGATGCTCTCACCCGCGCCGGGATCAAGGTCCCGACCCTCTGCCACCTGGACCATCTGTTCCCCACCGGCGCCTGCCGTCTGTGCGTGGTCGAGGTGGAGGGCCAGCGCAATCTGGTCCCGAGCTGCTCGTTCCCAGTGGCCGAGGGCATGAAAGTCAAGACCCACAGTCCGCGGGCTGTCCGGGCCCGCAAGACCATCATCGAGCTGCTCCTGGCCAACCACCCGGATGACTGTCTCTACTGCGTGCGCAGCCGTGACTGCACCCTGCAGGGCCTGGCCGAGGAACTGGGCGTGCGCGAGCGCCGCTACAGCGGCGACAAGAACTCGTTCGAGCTGGATGTCTCCAGCCCCGCGGTGGAGCGCGACCCCAACAAGTGCATCCTCTGCGGCAAGTGCGTGCGTGTCTGCGAGGAGGTTCAGGGTGTGGCGGCCATCGATTTCATCGGCCGCGGCAGCCGGGCCCATATCGGCACCGCGTTCAACGAGGGCATGAACGTATCGAGCTGTGTCAACTGCGGCCAGTGCATCCTGGTCTGCCCCACCGGCGCCCTGCGCGAGCAGGGTTCGCTCAAGCAGGTGCTGGACGCGATCAAGCACCCGGAGACTTTCGTGGTGGTGCAGCACGCCCCCGCGGTCTCGGTGACTATCGGCGAGGAGTTCGGGATCAAGCCCGGAGTTGACGTGGCGGGCGTGCTGACAGCCGCGCTTCGCCAGCTCGGGTTCGACCGCGTGTTCGACACCTCGTTCTCGGCCGACCTGACGATCATGGAGGAGGCCAGCGAGCTGGTCCACCGCATCCAGAACGGCGGCGCACTGCCGATGATGACCAGTTGTTCGCCCGGCTGGATCAAGTTCGTCGAGCAGTTCTATCCCGAGATGATCCCGAACCTGTCGACCTGCAAAAGCCCGCAGCAGATGCTGGGCGCGGTGATCAAGAACTATTTCGCCCCGCGCGAGAATCTCGATCCCAAGCACGTATATTCGGTTTCGATCATGCCCTGCACGGCCAAAAAATTCGAGGCCATGCGGCCCGAGCACGCCGAGAACGGGATTCCGGACATCGACGCCGTGCTGACCACCCGCGAACTGGCGCGGTTGATCCGCACCCGCGGCCTGGACCTGAAGAACCTGGAGCCCGAGGCCCCGGATTCACCGTTCGGCACGCGCTCGACCGCCGGCAAGCTGTTCGGCGCCTCGGGCGGAGTGATGGAGGCCGCGCTTCGCACCGCGCACTGGATGCTGACCGGCGAAGACCCCAAGGACCCGGTGGTCACCGATCTGCGTGGTTTGAACGGGGTGAAGACCACCACGGCCAAGGTGGCGGGCCTTGAGTTGAACATCGCCGTGGCCAACGGTCTGGGCAACGCCCGTCAGTTGATGGACGAGATCATGTCGGGCAAGCGCAGCGACCTGCATTTCATCGAGGTCATGACCTGCCCGGGCGGCTGCGTCGGCGGCGGCGGACAGCCGTTCTCCACCGACCTGGAGGCCGTGCGCGCCAGGATGCAGGCCCTCTACACGATCGACCGCGACGAGCCACTGCGCCTGTCGCATCGCAACGAGGCGATCCGCCGTCTGTATGACGAGTTCCTGGAGAAGCCGCTGGGTGAGCGCAGCCATCACCTTCTGCACACCCACTACGGTAAGCGCGAGGTGCTGCTGTAAGCTGTTTTAACAGTCTTTCCGGTCTGTGCTGGGGAGCACCCGCGGGTGCTCCCGGGCGGACACATGGGTCCGCCCCACGGATTAGTGACTTGCATGTAGTAATCCCGATATTCATCGGGTGAGATGATACTGAAGGAAAGGCATCGCCATGCTGCGCCGCAGTGAGACGCCACTGATCACCACAATCAAGGAACGCTGCCGGGTGTGCTACACCTGCGTACGGGAATGCCCGGCCAAGGCGATCCGGATCGTGGAGGGTCAGGCCGAGGTGATCAGCGAGCGCTGCATCGGCTGCGGTAACTGTGTCAAGGTCTGCTCGCAGCACGCCAAGCGGGTACTCAGTTCGGTGCACAAGGTGTACGACATGCTGGACTCAGGTCAGCCGGTGGCGGCCTGCCTGGCCCCCAGTTTTCCGGCCGAGTTCAGCGAGATCGACCACCTGGCCCTCTGCGGCATGCTGCGCAAGCTGGGTTTCGAGTACGTGCACGAGGTGGCGTTCGGCGCCGACCTGGTGGCCCGCGCCTACCACAAGATGGTGGAGACGCACCCCGACCGGCACCTGATCGCCACCACCTGCCCCTCGGTGGTGGCCTACGTGGAGCGCTACCACCCCAGCCTGGTGGAGAACCTGGCCCCGATAGTCTCGCCCATGGTGGCCCAGGCACGCTTTCTGCACCGTCTGTACGGACCGGAGGTGAAGATAGTTTTCATCGGGCCGTGCATCGCCAAAAAAGGCGAGGCCGACAGTTGCAGCCTGCCGGAAGAGGTGGACGCCGCCTTGACATTCATCGAGTTGCGGCAGATGTTCGAAGAGAGGGGAATAAAAGCCGGGCAGGCCGAGCCGGGCGATTTCGACCCGCCCTATGCCGGAGAGGGGGCGCTGTTCCCTATCAGCCGGGGGCTGCTGCAGGCGGCCGAGATCGACGAGAACCTGATCACGGACGACGTGGTGGTGGCCGAGGGCCGTACCGGGTTCGTCGACGCGATCAAGGATTACGATGCCGGCAACATCAACGCCCGCCTGCTGGAGGTGCTCTGCTGCAACGGATGCATCATGGGCGCCGGGATGAGCAGCACCCAGGCCCCCTACAGCCGCCGCGCCCAGGTCAGCCGCTACGTGCGCTGGCGTATCGCCCACCCGGACGGCGAGATCAGCGAGCGAATCCGTCAGAGCCTGGAGGGACTCGACCTGAGCCGGGTGTTCCAGGTGAATGACCAGCGCATGCCCATGCCCTCACCGGATGAGCTGCGCCGGATCATGTCGCGCATGGGCAAGCAGAACCCCGAGGACGAACTCAATTGCGGCGCCTGCGGTTACGAGACCTGCCTGGAGCATGCCGTGGCCATTTTCAAGGGCCTGGCCGAAAGCGAGATGTGCCTGCCGTTCACCATCGAGCAATTGCGGCGGACCGTGGGCGAGCTGGCCGTGTCCAACGAAAAACTGGCCTCGGCGCGCGAGGCGCTGGTGCAGTCGGAAAAGCTGGCCACCATGGGCCAACTGGCTGCGGGTATCGCCCACGAGATCAACAACCCCCTGGGCGTGGTCCTGATGTACGCCCATATCCTGATGGAGGAGGGGGCGACCTCGAACGGGATGCACGAGGACCTGCAGATGATCGTGGAGCAGGCCGACCGCTGCAAGAAAATCGTGGCCGGGCTGCTGCATTTCGCCCGCCGCAACAAGGTGGTCCGTCAGCCGGTCAACGTGCGCGACATGCTTGAGGCGGCGTTGCGCTCGGTGCGCGTGCCCGAGAATGTCAACATGGAGATAGTCGACCGTCTGGGCGATTCTCCCGAGGCCAAACTCGACCGCGACCAGATGATCCAGGCCCTGACCAACCTGATTTCGAACGCGGTGACCGCCATGTCGGGCGGCGGCGGGCTGACACTGACCTGCGACGGGAACACCGAGAAAGTGACCATCGCCATCTCCGACACCGGAGTGGGTATACCGAAAGAAAACATCCAGAAGATTTTCGAGCCGTTTTTCACCACCAAAAAACTGGGCGTCGGCACGGGCCTGGGCCTGGCGGTGACTTACGGGATCGTAAAGATGCACCGGGGGGACATCACCCTCGAATCGAACGCCGATCCGGAGCAGGGGCCCACCGGCACCACGTTCCGGATCAGCCTGCCGCGGCACGGACACGCTGAATGAGGCCCCAGTCCCGCGGCTGAATCCTTTTTACTGTCGCTAACCTTCAAGCAGAAGAACCGGAATGATGACCGAAAAAAACACTCCCAAAACTGTCCTGATCGTGGATGACGACCACGATTTCCTGCTCCAGATGAGACTCCAGCTCCAGAACGCCGGCTACAACGTGCTGACCGCAGAGGGCCAGAAAGAGGCCGAGGAGCTGCTGGCCGACACCAAGCCCGACATCGCGGTTTTCGACCTGATGATGGAGTACCAGGACGGCGGCTTTGTCCTGTGCCACCATCTGAAGAAAAAGTACCCGGATGTCCCGGTGATCATGGTCAGCGCGGTCTACAGCGAGACCGGCATCGAGTTCGACTCGACCACGGATGAGGAGCGCTCCTGGATCAAGGCCGACCGCGTGCTGGCCAAACCCGTGCGCTTCGAGCAGATACGCGGTGAGATCGAGCACCTGACGAAGGGACGGTAAAGATGGAAAAGCTGCGGATTCTGGTGACCGACGACGAGCCCGGGATGCGGATGGCGGTAGTGCGCAGCCTGCGCGATTTCCGCCTCCACCTGGGGGATATAGGGGAAGAGGTGACTTTCGAGACTGACACCGCTGGCAGCGGTGAGGAGGCGCTCGAAAAAATCCACCGTCAGGCGCCGGACATCCTGCTGCTCGACCACAAACTGCCGGGGCTGAGCGGGCTGGACGTGCTGGAGCATCTCACCGCCGAGCCGCCCCAGACCCCGGTGCTGACAGTGATGGTCACGGCCTATGCCTCGCTCGAGACCGCTGTCAGCGCGATCAAGAAAGGCGCGTTCGATTTCCTGGCCAAGCCGTTCACCCCGGCCGAGCTGAAAGCCGCAGTGAGCAAGACCGCCGAGAGCCTGATGACCTCCCGCCAGGCCCGGCGCCTGGCCCAGGAGAAGCGCCAGTTGCGCTTCCAGTTCATCTCGGTCCTGGCCCACGAGCTGAAAAGCCCGCTCAACGCCGTGGAGGGATACCTGAGGATCATGCTCGACCAGCCCGAGGCGGTCAAGAGCAAGGAGATGCTTGACGGGATGATCGGCCGCTGCCTGACCCGCACCGAGCAGATGCGAAAGCTGATCGTGGACCTGCTGGAGATCACGCGCATCGAGAGCGGCCAGAAACGCCGCGAGCTGGTCGAGGTCAACCTGGAGGAAATCGCCCACCGGGCGATCGAGACCGCCTTGCCCGAGGCGCTCAAGCGTGAAATCACGCTCCAGTTGCAGCCCGTGCCCGAGGTTCACCTGCGGGCCGACCGCGAGGAGATCGAGATCATCCTGAACAACCTGATCTCAAACGCGGTCAAGTACAACCGTGACGGCGGGAATGTGAGGGTGGACATCTCCCTGGCCGCGGACGGCAAGGTGCTGATCGCGGTCTCCGACACCGGAATCGGGATGAGCGCCGAGGAGGTGGCCCTGCTGTTCAACGAGTTCGTCCGGATCAAGAATGACAAGACCCGCGGCATTCTGGGCAGCGGGCTGGGGCTTTCGATAATCAAGAAACTCGCCGCGTTCTACGGCGGCGAGTGCAGCGTGGAGAGCACTCCGGGCCAGGGCAGCACGTTCAGCGTGAGCCTCGACCCGTCCTATAGAATGGATGGTGTGGAACATGGAACGCCGGGACATAATCCGCTGGTTGCGGGAAGACCGTCCTGAGACCCTGCAGGTGCTGTGGGAAACCGCCGACAGCGCCCGCATGGCCGAGGTCGGCGATGCCGTGCACCTGCGCGGGCTAGTCGAAATTTCGAACCACTGCCGCCGAAGTTGCCTCTACTGCGGGCTGCGGCGCGAAAACACCCGTCTGACCCGCTACCGGATGAGCGAACAGGAGATACTGGACTGCGCGCTCCAGGCCGAGGAGTTGGGTTACGGGACAGTGGTGCTGCAAAGCGGAGAGGACCTCTGGTTCGATGAGGGCCGGGTGGCCTCGCTGGTACGCAAGATCAAGGAACGCACCTCCCTGGCGGTCACGCTCAGCCTGGGCGAGCGCCGTCCCGAGGAATACGCCCTCTGGCGCGCCGCGGGCGCGGACCGCTATTTGCTGCGCTTCGAGACCTCCCGCCGCGACCTTTTCGAGCACATCCACCCGCCGCTGGAGCGTGGGGCGGCCTCACGGCTAAGCCTTCTGCGGCTTCTGCGCCGCCTTGGCTACGAGATCGGCGGTGGAGTGATGGTCGGCATACCCGGCCAGACCGTCGAGGACCTGGCCGAGGACATTCTGACTTTCAGCCGGCTGGAGCCGGACATGATCGGCGTGGGGCCATACATCCCCCATCCCGGCACGCCGCTGGCCTCCGAGCCCGCTGCGGCCGAGGACCAGGCCCCGGCCACGGAACTTATGACCTGCAAGATGGTGGCACTGGCCCGCCTGGTCTGTCCACGGGCCAATATCCCCGCCACCACCGCCCTGGCCACCCTGAACCGCGAGGACGGGCGCGAGCTGGCCCTGACCCGCGGGGCCAACGTGGTGATGCCCAATCTCACTCCCGCGCGCTATCGGGCGTTGTACGACATCTACCCGAACAAAGCCTGCGTGAGCGAGACTGCGGAAATCTGCTTCAACTGCCTCAAGGGCAGACTCGAATCGATCGGGAGATACGTGGGAGTGGGACGGGGTGATTCTCCCGGCTACAGGCTGAAGAACGCGCTGACTTTTGCGGCGCAGGAGAGATAGAAATGAAGGCATTGGCTCCCATGACACTGAGTGACTCTGCGCTGGATTTCATCGACGATGCGCGGCTTACTTCCCTGCTGGCCGGCAAGCGCCCGGAACTGGCGCAGGTCGAGCAGATTGTCGCCAAAAGCCTGAACAAGCAGGCGCTCAGTGTGGAGGAAACCGCAGTCCTGCTCAAGGCCGACCAGCCCGAGGCGGTGGAGAGTATTTTCGCCGCGGCCCGCAAGCTCAAGCAGGAGGTCTACGGCAACCGGATCGTGCTGTTCGCCCCGCTTTACGTGGGCAACCACTGTGTGAACGACTGCACCTACTGCGCTTTCCGCCGCAGCAACCCCGACTCGGTGCGCCGCACCCTGTCGCAGCCGGAGGTGGTGCGCCAGGTGGAGGCCTTGGAGAGCCGCGGCCACAAGCGTCTGATCCTCGTGTTCGGAGAGCACCCGCTGTATGACGCCGAGTTCATCGCCGAGACGGCGCGCACGGTCTATGGGGTGCGCCAGGGCCAGGGCGGCGAGATCCGCCGGGTGAACATCAACGCCGCTCCGCTCGACCATGAGGGCTACAAGATAGTGAAAGCCGCCGGTATCGGCACCTATCAGATTTTTCAGGAGACCTACCACCACGCCACTTACGCCACCCTTCACCCGGCGGGCACGCGCAAGGCCGATTTCCTGTGGCGTCTGGACGGGCCCGGGCGGGCCATCGATTCCGGCTGTGACGATGTCGGCATCGGGGCGCTGTTCGGCCTGGCCGACTGGCGTTTCGAGGTGCTCGGCCTGGTCAGCCACGCCCTGCACCTTCAGCAGCGCCACGGGGTGGGGCCGCACACGATCAGTTTCCCGCGCCTGCGTCCGGCCCAGGGCGTGGAGCACAACTCCGCCAGCCTGGTGCAGGACGAGTCGTTCAAGCGCCTGGTGGCGATCCTGCGCCTGGCCGTGCCCTACACCGGACTTATCTGCACCGCCCGCGAAAGCGCCGAGTTGCGCCGCGAGATCATGGGGTTCGGGGTGAGCCAGATCGACGCCGGCAGCCGGATCGAGATCGGCGGCTACACCGAGTGCGGAGATGCCCAGTTGATGGAGCGCGAGCAGTTCTGCCTGGGCGACATCCGCAGCCTGGACACTGTGATGGGCGAGCTGCTGCAGGACGGGTTCCTGCCCAGTTTCTGCACCGCCTGCTACCGTCTGGGCCGCACGGGCGAACATTTCATGGAGTTCGCCATCCCGGGTTTCATCAAGCGCTACTGCACCCCCAACGCACTGACCACCCTGACTGAATACCTGGTGGACTACGCCAGTCCCCAGACCCGTGCCCTGGGCGCCGAGATTGTGCGCAAGGAACTTGACAAGATGGAGGACAGTCCGCTCAAGGCCCAGCTTATCCAGAAACTGGAGCGGATAGACCAGGATGGTGAGCGGGACCTGTATTTCTGAGGTTCAGCCTTCAGTCCGGAGCTCGAACAACCTGCCACCGCCGGGCGTGGCAGGTCAACCCAGAGCGTCAGCGGGCCGAGCGTAATCCGGTTGACCGTGAATGTTGAAAAATTTTTTTGCACCGACGCAAGAAAGCTCTTGAATCCGTATCTGTTTGGCTGTAAATTGCCCTCGTGCATCGGGAGGCTGGCCTCACGGCACAGCCTCCCGGTCTCTCCCCCGATTTTTGCCAGAGCGCACCTTCGATTTCGACCCCGGCTTGCCGGGCCGGACCGGCCCCGTCGAGCCGGTTATACTGCGGCCGGTCTTAGCGATACCATTGCCATTATCCGGCGGCATTACATTTTTATACCGGCACACGGACCTGCAGCGACCCGCCAGGCTTCGTGTCACCGATTGTCAACCCCTCAGCAGGAGCATTGTCCTATGACCAAAGCTGAAATCGTCGAATTGATTGCGGAGAAGACCGGGTTCACGATCAAGGAAACCAAGATCGTGGTGGACCAGTTTCTGGAAGAGGTGAAAAAGCTGCTGGCCGAGGACAACCATCTGGAGATCAGGGGTTTCGGCACGTTCCGGGTTAAGAACTACCGCTCGCGCAAGGCGCGCAACCCGAAGACGAACGACGAGGTGGAAGTCCCGGCCCGCCGCAAGGCGCTGTTCAAGGTGTCCAAGGACCTGAACAAGCTGCTCAATTAGTCCGGTTCCGAGCTTCAAGACAGCAGGAAAGCAACGGGGTGCCCGGCAAAAAGCCGCCAGGCATCTGTCCATCCGGATGGACGGGCACCCCGCGGGGCGGGAGAGGTGGAGCAAATCTCGCTCGTGGTACTGCTCAGGTGAATCAGTTCATCAGCCTGCGTCGCCTTCCAATCCCGCCACAGAGGCAAGCCAGCCCAACAGGATTCCGACCCCGAACAACACCAGCAGCATCACCAATCCGCAGCAGATGAAAGCCGCAGCCGCCCGTTTCCGGCTGCTGTAACCCAGGCTCTGCTTTACCGCAGAAGACATCGACAGAATGAACCAGGCGAGCATCAGCATCTCCATCGTGGCGCGGATTTCGCGCGGAATCCCCAGCACCGACAGCATCACCGGAGCGAAAGCGAACCCCAGCGGACGCAGCACCTGCAAGTAGGTGGGGCGCGGCTGCCCGGTGCGGAACAGGCGTGGGGCCAGGCGCTGAAGAAGGAAAGCCCAGACAAGCCAGCCGGACAGGCATTCAGCACCGCTTTCTCCGTCCGGGCCGGGCTGAATGTGCACCATCGCGACATTCAGCGAGATCGAGGCCACCAGGACGATCACAACCGCCTGCCAGATAGCCTTCCGGTCATCCCGCACCTCGTCGTACAGGCTCGGGTCGAGCAGAAGGGCGCGCCACAGGCGCGGGAAGAAGGTCGTTAACATCCGCATGCACCTGTCTCCTGTGCAAACCTTTCCTCAGTTGGCGCAAGGCCCTCAGCCGGACAGTCCGGTCAGCATAAGGAGCAGGTTCAGACCCATCACCACCACCCAGCCGATCAGGCAAACCAGCACCGCCCGTCCCGTGCTCTCGTAGTCCAGAGCCTGCCGCACGGCGATCACCCAGGCCAGCAGCATCCAGACTGCGGTTATCCCGCGCACCGCCCAGCCCAGCACCGGCATCACCCCCAGCACGTTGAGCAGGCCCGGGGCGTAGGCGAACCCCAGCGTGCGCATCAGCTCGGCCGGGCTGGAGACTGTCTGCGCCGTGGGCAGAAGTTTGGTCCCGACAAGATAGGTGATGAAAGCCCAGACCGCCCAGGCGAACAGCGCCCCCAGCGCTCCCAGGATAAACGGCGTCTCCTCCTCGCCCGGCATCCCGATCCCGCCGGCCACGCTGGCCAGCACCACAACGGTCATCGCCTGGAGCAGAGACTTCGGGTCAGCCTCCACCTCCTCGAACAGCTGCTTGTCCAGGCGCAGTGCACGGATGATCCGCGACAAAAACAGGCTCATTATCTGTGTCTCCTTTCACTGACAGCAGAGCATCGATTGAGACCCTCGGCCTCAGCCGAGTATATCCACCAGACCGATCAGCCCGGTGTAAGCCGTAATCATGGCGAAAATAAATGTCGCCCAGAGGCCCAGGTTCATCCAGAACCCGGCCTTGTCCTGCCCCATCAGGTCCCTACGGTTAAGAAGGTAAATGATGGGCAGGGTTATGACCGGCAGGATCATGGCCTGGAAAGCCTGCGAGGAGACCATCACCCAGACCGGCCGCCCGCCGAACACCGGCACCACCAGCCCCAGCATAAGCCCCAGACCACCCAGTATGCGGTACATCGGGCTGCGGATGACCCGCGGCTTGCCACGATAGTCGTCGATCAGCCAGGGCGCCACGAGTACGATCGGGAACAGGGTGCTGATCGCGGCGCCGATCACGCCCAGGACAAAAATGCTGATCGCAAACCGTCCAGCCAGCGGTTCAAGGGTCTGCACCATGTCGATGGTCTGCTCCACCGGCTTGCCCATCTTGAACAATGTCCCGGCCGCGCAGGCCATCACCGAGGCGGACAGCAGCATCATCATGAAACTCGAAAAGAATGCGTCCACCTTCTCTTTTTTGATTTCATCGCGTTTCCAGCCTTTCTCGGACACCACGATGGAGCGCATGATGAACACCATGGCCGAGCAGGTGGTTCCCGCCATGCCGGCCACGATCAGGAAAGCGTTGGGATCATCCGGAATCTGTGGTTTCAGTCCGGCCAGCAGTTCCGCGGGGTCGGGCACCACCAGAATCATACTGCCCAGAAAGCCCAGTCCCATCATTATCACCAGGATGGTCAGGAATATCTCGAAATGTGAATACTTGCCATCCCAGAGCAGAAGGAAGCAGCCTATGATAATCACGATTGCGGTCCACAGGGCGCTTACCTGTATCCCGAGAGTGAAAAGACACCATTCGCCGATCAGGTCGGTGAGGATGCCCATGATCCCGGCCAGGGCGGTCAGCTCACCGATAATCAGGCTGATTATGGTATAGATGGCCAGCGCCTTGCCGAAACGGATATGTTTCTTGTAAGCGTTCATTGCGGTCTCGCCGGTCACCGCCGTGTAATGGCCGTAGGCGATCATCATCACGTAGGTGAACAGGCAGGACAGCAGCAGTGTCCAGAACAGCGACATGCCGTAGCGGCTTCCCGCCGAGGCCATGGTGGTGATGCTCCCGGTGCCGATGTTGTAGCCGATCAGGAACAGGCCGGGGCCGACTGCGCTCATGATCAGGGCTATTTTTTTGAGGAGTCCTTTTTTCTGCGTATTCATGTTGGGGTGCTCTCCTTTCCTGCGGGACGTGTCGTAGTCCGGGGGAGTGTCTTTTCCGGGCAGGAAATTACCGCTTTCCGACGCTGCTTGTCAAATAAATCCGAGGGGATGCGATGGTGAAGTTTTTGATTTGACAGGCCGGGGGGCGCAATTATCTTAAAAATGTCACAGGCTGCTCCACACCGGAGCTTGTATTTTCTTCGTATCCTGACATATCCTCCCACCGGAGGTTGACCCGATGCGACTTAACAGTCCAGTTACATTTGTCCTGGGCCTCGCGCTCGCGGGCTTTGGCCTGGTGCAGTTCGTATCCAGCCTTGCCTGGTTCGAGCTCACCCCATTCTGCATCGGTCTGTCGCTGATCTGGCTGGGCTGGCGGGGAGGCCGGGTCGCCACCCTGGTATTCGGCCATGTGACAGTCGTCATCGGCTTCATCCTGATAACCTGGGGCCTGTACCTTCTGCCCTACTGCAAGCCGACCGCAGCGCACATCTTCGGCCGGCCGCTGTTCTGGGGCATGTTCGCCACCGGCGGCGGAATCTGCGCTATCTATCACGGTTTCTGCCGCTGCATCCGTAAGGCGCCGCAGGACTGAAACCTTCTGCCCTGTTGCCAGGTATATTCACGGCAGACTTCATTGCCGCCGGCAGGAATGACCGGCCACGGTCCACAATTTTCGGAGTATCCACCGGACAGACCATGCTCTATGTCGCCGATCTGCACATACATTCCCATTTCTCTATCGCCACCAGCGGTGAGTGCGACCCCGTGCACCTGTTCGAGGCCGCGGCCCGCAAGGGCATCCAGTTGGTGGGCACGGGCGATTTCACACATCCCGGCTGGCGCAGCGAGCTGGCCGAAACCCTGGAGCCGGACAACGGCAGCGGGCTGCTGAGACTCAAGCCGGAGCTGGAGCGCCAGGTGCGCCGTCGCCTGAGCGGCCCGGCCGCCAGCGCCACGGTGCGCTTTGTTCTCTCATCCGAAATAAGCTCGATCTACAAGCGGGGCGGCCGCGCGCGCAAGGTGCACAACGTGATCCTGATGCCCTCACTGGAGGCGGCCGCGCGCCTGAGCGAGCGCCTGGAGCGCATCGGCAACATCCGCTCGGACGGCCGCCCGATCCTGGGCCTCGACTGCCGGGACCTTCTGGCCATGAGCCTGGAGGCAGAGCCCGACTGCTGCTTCATCCCGGCCCACATCTGGACCCCGCACTTTTCGGTCTTTGGCTCCAAGAGCGGTTTCGACCGCATGGAGGACTGCTACGGCGACCTGACCGGAGCGATTTACGCCGTGGAGACCGGCCTGTCCTCCGACCCGCCCATGAACTGGAGACTCTCGGCCCTGGACCGGTTCGCCCTGGTCTCGAACAGCGATGCCCACTCGCCGGACAAGCTGGCCCGCGAGGCCAACCTGATCGACGACGAGCTGAGCTGGAAGGGGCTCACCGGCGCCCTGCGCTCGCGCGACCCCCAGCGCTTTGTCGGCACGCTGGAGTTCCACCCGGAGGAGGGCAAGTACCACTACGACGGGCACCGGGCCTGCGGGGTGCGCCTGCACCCGGATGAGGCGGCGGCCCTGGGCGGACGCTGCCCGGTCTGCGGGGGCAAGCTGACCGGCGGGGTCTACGGTCGCGTGGTCGAGCTGGCCGACCGCCCGGATGGCGCGCACCCGGCCGCGGCCCGCTACTATGAGCACCTGGTGCCCCTGCGTGAAATACTGGCCGAGGTGTTGGATGCCGGCCCGGCCACCAAGAAAACCGAGAGCCTGCTCCAAAGGGTCCTCTCCAACCTCGGCCAGGAGCTGGAGGTGCTGCGCCACACGCCGCTGGAGGATATCGCCCGTCTGGCCGGCCCCCTGGCCGCCGAGGCAGTCCGCCGCTCCCGCGCCGGTGAGCTGAGCGTGGACCCGGGCTATGACGGCGAGTTCGGCACGGTGCGTATTTTCGCCCCGGGCGAGCGAGACAGCGGGGCGGGCCAGATGTTTTTCTTCGCCGCGGAGAGCGCTCCCCCGAACGAGGCACCCACCCCGGCGTCAGGCCCGGCCCGGCCCGCGGTCAAAGCGCCCCGGACTGAACAGCCCGCCGTGGTAGTCGAAACAACCGGCTCGACTGACCCTCTGGCCGCGCTCGACCCAGCCCAGCGCGCCGCGGTGGAGCATGACGGCGACAGTCCCGTGGCCGTGGCCGCCGGTCCGGGCACGGGCAAGACCCGCTGTCTGGCCGCCCGAGTCCTGCACCTTTTGCGCGAGCGCGGCGTTTCACCCGGATCGATCACAGCGATCACTTTCACCAACCGCGCCGCCGAGCAGATGCACACCAGGATCGAAAGCCAGGCCGGCGCTCTGTTAGAGGGACGCGCCGGGAGGATGTTTGTCGGCACTTTCCACGCCTGGTGCCTGGAGTGCCTGAGCCGCGTTCTGGGCCGCACGCCCGTGCTGCTGGATGAGAACGAGCGCCTTGACCTGCTGCGCGAATGCCTGGAACCCGGCGGCGGAGCGCGCCTGGCCCAGGTGTCCGAGGCGATCTCCCTGGCCGTGTCGCGTCTGGAATCCCCGGACAGCTACCGCGGCCCCGAGGCTGTGCGCGCCGCCTGGACCGCCTACCGCAGCCTGTGCGGGCGACTGGGGGTGCTGGATTTCGACAGCCTGATCGCCGAAACAGTGCGCCTGCTATCAGAAGACCCGCAGGCCCTGGCCGCGGCCCGCGCCGGAGCAAACCAGTTGCTGGTGGATGAGTTCCAGGATGTCAACCCGGCGCAGTACGAGCTGGTGCGCTGGCTGGCCGGGCCTGGAGGCGCGGGGCTGTTCGTGATCGGCGACCCCAACCAGTCGATCTACGCGTTCCGCGGCGCGGTCCCCGACATTTTCGAGCGCCTGAAAGACGACTACCCAGCCGCGCTGGTGCTGAGCCTCTCGACCGGCTACCGCTGCAGCCCGGTCGTGACCCGGGCCGCGGGGGCCCTGATCGCCGCGGGCGGATCGCCCTGGGCCGCTCCGCAGGCCGCGGGCGGGCCGGAGACACCGCTCCGGCAGATGCGCTGCCCATCCGAAACCGCCGAGGCCATCGCCGTGGTGCGCGAGGTCACCCGCCTGGCCGGGGGCGCCTCGATGCTGGAGGCGCACGGCCAGGGACGCGCCGGGCGGCATTCCGGAACGGATGAAGACGATTGTGACTACAGTTTCGGCGACGTGCTGGTGGTGGCCCGCACCGGAGCATTACTGGAGGAATTGGAGCGCGCCTTCGTGGTGGAGGGCCTGCCCTGCCGGGTGCGCGCCTCGCGCTCGTTCCTGGCCGACCGCGAGGTGCAGGGTCTCCTGGCCCTGTTGCGCCTGGCCGCCACGGCCCAGGATAATTTGCATTTCCGGGGGGCGCTGCGCCTGGCTGGGCTGGACCCTGAGGGCGAGTATTTCGCCCGTCTTGCGCAGAACGCCGCCGAGCACGGCCGTCCGCTGCTGGCCGAGCTGAAGGCCCAGATCAGCCGCGAGGTGCCGCTGTCGCGCCACGGGGAGAAAGCCGCCCGTTTCCTGGAGCTGGTGGACCGCTGCCGCCGTGACCTCGACCGTCTGCCCCCGAACGCCCTGCTCGAATCTCTGGCCGGTGAGCTTCTGCCCCGGCGCCCGGGCCGTCCCGAGCCGCTGGAGCACCTTCTGCGTGTAGCCGAGCCTTTCACCGGCGCGCGAGAGTTCCTGCGCCGGGTGGCGCTCCAGGCCGAGGGCGACCTGGAACGCAGTTCCGGGCGCGCCGCAGCCGAGGCGGTGACCCTGAGCAGCATGCACGCGGCCAAGGGACTGGAGTTCCCGGTGGTGTTTATCTGCGGCCTGGAGGCGGGCCAGTTGCCGCTGGAGCGCGAGGGCTGCGACCCGGCCGAGGAGCGCCGCCTGCTGTACGTTGCCATGACCCGCGCCGGACGCCGTCTGTACCTCACCAGTTCCGCGCGCCGGCTTCTGCACGGACGGACCCTGGAAGCGGGCTGGTCGCCGCTCGTGGCCGACATTCCGGCCGAGTGCCTGGAGACCTTTGCTCCGCTGCCGCCGCGCCGCCGTCCCCCCGACCGTCAGCTCGACCTGCTCTGAGAGGGCTCTCTGCGGCCGAAACGTGAGTACCGTAACAGCCGGAGATTTTAAGCTTGACTTTCCCGCAGAGGGTTGTAAGCTCTATCGATAGGCCTTGCTATTGCCGGGGCCATATTGTATCTTCAACTGCCGGGTGGGTCCGCCCGGCGTGGACCCGGAATAAGCGGATGCATCGGGCACGGTGAGATCCGCCCCGTACCTGAACAAAGGAGCGCAGGGATGCTGATCCTGACACGGAAACAGGGCGAATCGGTCGCCATTGGAGACGACATCAAGGTGACCGTGGTCGAGATACAGGGCAAGCAGGTCAAGCTGGGAGTTAAGGCCCCGCGCGAGATTTCGGTGCACCGCCAGGAAGTCTACGAGAAAATACAGGAAGAGAACATCCGCGCGGCGCAGGTGAGCGCCGATGACCTGGCCGGACTGGAGACCTCGGTGGAGGTGCCTGCCGACGAAAACGACGGGCACGAATCGGAACGCCAGGCCGGTTGACCGACATCCCGGTCGGGCGGTGTAACCGGAGCCGCCTTTGTCCGTTATCCGGTCAGTGGCGCCGCGTTGCGGCCGGGGAAGTCGTGGATGAGTGAAGAACTGGAAAAAGATCAGCTCGGCCTGTGGGAAAAACTGAGCCGGCTGTATGGTGAAAATTCGGGCGGGCCGGTCCAGGACGAGCCTGAGGAGCCGGAGATCGAGGCAGTGGAGAACCTGCCCTCGCCTCCGCCCACGGAGCAGTTGTCGCCGGATGAGCCGGACACAGTGGATGATCCGTCCAGCCCGGCCTTCCCTGGCCCGATGTTTCGCCTGGCCTCCAACCTGCCGCCGGAAAGCAGCGTACGACCGGCGCCACCGCCAACCCTGAATGCCCTCGGGCGGGTCCACGAAACCTGCGCCCGTTGTCGCAGAAGCTGTAAACAGAGCGGCCTCAAGCTCAACCGCATGCTCTGTATCGGATTCCTGCCGCTCGAGGAGTGAGCCGCACTCCGGCCCACTCCCCGTAGAACGGCCCCTGCCGCAACCGATCTCCCGCCAGGCGGTGATTGCGTATGATAATCATCTGCCACAACTGCGACTCCAAGTTCAAGGTGCGCGACGACATGCTCGCGGGCGGACCGAAAAAGGCCCGCTGCAAGAATTGTGGCGCACATATGCTTATCAGCCTGCCCGATTCGGGAATGATTCCCCCGGAGGGCCTGCTCACCAGCGCAATCGGCCCCGAGCCCGCCGCGGCGACGGCCCCGCCGCCCGCCTCTGCCGCCCCGTCCCAGCCCGCTTCCCCGGAAAACGCTCCGTCTGGAGAGGGTCAGGCGGCGGCGACCGAGGACTCTTCCTCCGCCGAAAACAGCACCGAGAACGCGATGGCCAAGCTCGAAAAACGCCGCCGCGAGATGGAGGACGAGATCGCCGGGAGGCTGCACAAGGCCGCCTTGGAAACCCTGGAATTCCAGGACCTCGAATACCTTGGCAACAAGCTCAAAGCCATCGAGTCCAACCCCGAGGCGGCGCA
This sequence comes from uncultured Gemmatimonadales bacterium, assembly GCA_964386505.1. Classification (GTDB taxonomy): domain Bacteria; phylum Gemmatimonadota; class Glassbacteria; order GWA2-58-10; family GWA2-58-10; genus JAJFUG01. The sequence continues at coordinate 9,270 of CAYLSM010000043.1, read as the reverse complement.
GGAAACCGATATCCAGCTTTTTGCCTGCATCAAGTGCAAGTCGGTGTTCGCCCTGTATGCGGATGACCCGCGCCAGTGCCCGAACTGTCCATCCGACGCGGTCCTGGTCCGGGGCCAGGAAATCCTGCGTCAGTTCGGGATGTTCAACCGCTGACCGCCGCAGCGCAGGGACGGGTGGAACTTTCCCGCCGAATCCGGGTTAGTAGAATTACCGGCGCTCAACAGAGTAAGTACAACAGCGACGCGGAGTGATTACGCTTGAACAAGAACCGCAAAGAGAATAAAGATCAGGCCAAGCCGAAACCGCCGGTCAGGAAAAGCCGGTTCGACGAGGATTCGATCTCATTGTATCTGAAGGAAATAAGCAACTATCCCCTGCTTCGTCCAGAGGAAGAGGTCCGCCTGGCCAGTTCCTACAAGGCCGGCAACCGCAGCGCCATCGAGAAACTGGTGCTGTCCAACCTGCGTTTCGTGGTCTCGATCGCCAAGAAATACCAGAACCTGGGGGTGTCGCTCTCCGATCTGATCAACGAGGGCAACATCGGGCTGATCCGGGCCGCGCACAAGTTCGACGAGACCAAGGGCGTGCGTTTCATCACCTACGCGGTCTGGTGGATCAAGCAGGCGATAATCCAGTACCTGAGCGAGCAGAGCCGCGTGGTGCGGATCCCGCTCAACAAAGCCAGCGCCATGTTCAAGATGGAAAAAGCGCTGAACAGCCTGAGCCAGGAACTGGGCCGCGATCCCACCACCACCGAGATCATGCAGGAGATCGACATGGCCAGTGACGAGCTGGCCGAGATGATGCCCCTGTACCAGCCGCAGTACTCGCTGGAGTCGAGTTCCAACCCGCAGGATGACATCATTCTGCTCAACTCGATCCCGGATGACAAGACTCCCGGACCGATGGACGGGATGTTCAAGCAGGAGCTGACTGAGGCCATCGAGGATATGCTCTCCTCGATCAAGGACCGTGAGGCCCGTATCCTGCGCTTCTACTACGGCCTGGATGACACCGAGCCGATGACCCTTGAGGAGATCGGCGAAATCTTCGGCGTGACCCGCGAGCGCGTGCGGCAGATCAAGGAAAAAGCGATCAAGCAACTGCGCCAGGCCAACCAGAAGAAAGCCGAGGAGACCTATCTCAACTGAGACCGGTGTTCCCGGAGCCGACAGATAGAGCCTTTACTGCCGGGGAGGGTTTCAAGCCCTCCCTGTTGCATTTACGGCCGGTTGTTCGAGCGTTGAGAGATCGTGATCCGCTGCGCCTGTGCATTTCTATCCATTTTTTTCCACCAAAAAGTTGACTCCCGTCCCTGTTTCGTGATAGACTGACTCAGCCAGACAGACAGCCCGGCCCGTGCGCGCCGGGCGTGAACCGCGCGCAGCCATCCCGCCAGGACGGCTCCGGGAGCCGCGGACAAGATATCCTCGGCTGACCCGGTGACCGTACACACAGTCAATGAGAGAAAATTCCCGATTTGTTCCATTCCCGGGTGCACAACTCATCCGGGATGCTCTAACTATTGAAGATATAGCACATTACGGCATAAAACGCCGGCTTGACAAATTTGTCGCAACTGTGGTATACTCAGCCAACAGACAGCGAACTCCTTAATTTTCAAGGAGCAAGAATGCTTTTCAAAAGAGGCGGCTCCACCATGGTCGGCCTGGACCTGGGCAGCCACTCGATAAAACTGGCCGAGATCGACCATTCGGGCAAAACCCCGACCCTGGTCAACTACGGCGTGACCGAACTTGTTCCCGGCGCGATCCATGAGGGCCAGGTTCTGGAGCGTGGCACGGTGATCGAGTCGATCAACGTGCTGTTCGACAGCCTCGGCGTGACCAACCGTCAGGTAAGCGTGGCCCTGAACGGTTCAGAGGTGATCATCAAGAACATCCAGACCGACCGGATGAAGTCCGAGGAGCTGCGCAAGACCATCGCCTGGGAGGCCGAGCAGCACGTGCCGTTCCCGATCAGCGAGATCAGCCTGGATTTCCAGATCCTCGATCCGGAGGGCAGCGACCAGCGGATGAACGTGCTGCTTGTGGCGGCCAAGCGCGACCTGATCGACGAGAAGCTGGCCCTGCTTGAGGCGGCCGGATGCGACACCGTGGTGCTGGATGTGGACACTTTCGCCCTTATGAACGCCCTGGAGGCTGGGCACGACCCGGCCGCGGCCGAAAGCTGCCGCTGCATCGTGCATTTCGGGTTCGACAGCACGCACCTGAGCCTGGTCAAACACGGCCAGCCGGTGCTGACCCGCAATCTGCCCGTGGGAGCGCACCAGCTTGTCACCACGCTCCAGGGTCAGCTCGGGCTGAGCGAGGATGAGGCCTACCTGGCGCTGATCGGCCAGGCGGGAGAGAGCGGCGGCGCGCCCCCCGATCTCGGCCCCTACCTGTTCAGCCTGCTGGATGATGTCGCCATCGGAGTCAACCGCGCCTCGGCTTTCCTTGAAAGCACCGAGGAGGGCGGGCATATCGACAAGGTCTATCTTAGCGGTGGCTGCGCCAACATTCCCGGACTGGAGAGCCAGTTCCAGGAGAAAGTCGGGCTGAGCGCCGAGGTATTCAACCCCCTGAGCCGCCTGCATTACAAGCCGGAGCTGTTCCGGGCCGAACCCGTGGAACGGGTCGCTCCGCTGCTTATGCTGGCGATCGGACTGGGACTGCGTCTGCCGGACTGAGCGCCCCGCGGCGCCAAGCCCCTGAGGCACGAATGATACGGATCAACCTTCTGCCGCCCGAAAAGCGGAAGAAACTGAAAAAGGCCCGGCCGGCCGCGCAAAAGAAAGCCCCCTCTGCGGGGCCGCGGTTCAAGCTGGAGCTGAAACTCGAACCCCTGGTGCTGGTCTCGGCGGCGCTGGCGCTCGTTGTCACCCTGGGAGTGGCCGGCGGACAGTTCTGGCTGTCGCGCCGTCAGAGCGCCCTGGAAGCGCGCCGCACCGAGGCTCGCGCCGAGCTGGTGCGGATGAACCAGGTGGTGATGCGTATCGATGAGCTGCGGGCCACCACGCGCGAGGTCACCCGCAAGATGGATATCATCCTGGAGGTGGACCGCAACCGCTACCTCTGGCCCCGTCTTCTGGATGAAATCAGCGGCGCCCTGCCGCAGTATGCCTGGCTGGAAAACATATCCGAGACCAGCCCCTTCCCGGACATGCATCTGCGGATCGAGGGGCTGACCATGAACAACCTGCTCCTTGGTCAGTTGATGGAACGTCTGGAACAATCGCCGCTGATCAGCCAAGTGGGGCTGATCAGCTCCACCGAGCGGCGCGAGGGCTCTTTCGACACCAAATATTTCATCCTCGAGTGCGCCTGCGAGCTGAATCAGGCGGTCGACACCACCCACGTGGCCGCCGCCTCCAGGTAGCCTCCCGGAGGGAAACCGAGAACCGGACGAGGTTCAGATGAAACTGTCACCCGCTTTCTCCCTTCTGCGCGCCGTGCTGTCGGTGATGCTTCTGGCGGCCCTGGCCTGCAGCGATGAGCACAACGTGAACTCGGCCAACCTGGTCACGCTTGATGGCCAGGTGTACCGCTCGCGCACCCAGCGCACCGGAGTGGCGGATGTGACCGTGATTGTCGAAAAATCCGAGGAGAGCACAAGCAACTCGGTCATCCCGGACATTTTCGTGCGCACGGACGCCAACGGCCGCTGGGAGGCCAAGTTCAGCCTGAGCTATCCGGACGGTGGCGATGTGGCCGACCTGACCCCGGTCATGGTCGAGGAGAGCATGCGTATCCTGATGGTCAGCCCGGAGGCCCGATTCCTCGATCTGGGAGGCGGGTTCACTTTCCAGGCCGGCAAGACCTATCACATCTGGGATGTCTATCTCGAGGATTTCGGCGCGGACTCTACCTCCGCCAACTGAGCGGCGAGCGTACGGAGTGAGGATGGCGATCAGCACCAGTGACCCGAAAGTCCAGAAAGCCCTGCTTGTGATCCTGATGGCGGGTGGCCTGGCCTATGCATGGTTCACCTATATGTTCCAGCCGAAGCAGGAGGAGCTCGACACGCTGGAGCAGCAGGTGCAGCGGGTGGAGACCGACCTGGCCACGGCGCGGGCGATAGTGCAGGCCGCGGATACGGCCGCTCTGCGGGACGAGCTGGAAAAGCGCAGCCGAGAGCTGGAGTTGGCCGAGGCCCTTCTGCCGCGCGAGGAAAATCTTCCCCGCCTGCTGCAGGAGGTGACCCTGGAGGCAGACCGTCAGGGGCTCAAGTTCGCCCTGTTCGAACCCAAGCCGCCGGTGCAGCACGAGCTTTATCAGGAGCGTCCCTACCAGGTGACCCTACGCGGCGGCTACCATCAGACCGCGGCGTTCCTGTCGGACGTGGCCGGGCTGCGTCAGATAGTGAAGCCCACTGCTCTGCGCCTGACCCGGGAGGACAACCCCGAGGATGAGGCCGGCGAGACCGTGAGCGCCTCGATGACCCTGACCACTTACCTGATGGTCCCGGCGCCGCCCGCACCCAAAGTGGAGGCGAAGAAGAAATAGCATGGCCGGACGGATCACATTGACAGCGGCTCTGTTGAGCTGCCTCTGGCTCGCAACCCTGGCGGCCTCGCCCTCCGCGGCGGACAGCCTGGCCGCGGCGCGCCCGGACAGCACGGTGCAGGTGGTGCGGCGGGACAGCCTTCTTACGCCCGATTCCTCGTTCAGCGACTATTTCATCCGCCGCGAGCGGTTCAGCTACCCGGCCACCAGCCGTCAGGACCCGTTCAACTCGCCGTTCAGCAAGAACCGGGCGGGTGAGGGCCTGGGGCCGAGTCTGTCCGAGATGGAGCTGACCGGAGTACTGTTCAGCCCGGACGGATCGAGCGTGGCGATCCTGGGCCTGCCGGACGGCGGCAGCTACCTTCTGCACGAGGGCGACTGGCTGGGCGTGGCCGAGGTGAGTCTGATCGAGAAAACCCGGATCCATTTCCGGATACGTGAATACGGGGTCCTACGTACCCTGGTCAAGGACCTGAAACCTCTGGTGGAGGACAACAATGGCAAATCTCCTGAGGACGCCGGCGGCGGTGGCCGGCAGCAGCAGGAGTCCCGGCCGGCTGACGCCGAGTCCGGCGGACCGCCCCCGCGCCGTTAAGGCACGGCTCACGGCGGCGCTGCTGGCCCTGGCGTTTCTGGCCCTGGCTGCCGGAAAGTCCGCGGCGCAATCGCCCCCCTTGCGGGAGGCCGCGCCCCGGATCAGTGTCGATTTCCACTCGGCCGACATCCGCAGCGTGCTGCTGGCTTTCTCCGAGTTCAGCGGGGTGAGCATCATCGCCAGCCAGAACGTGAGCGGACGGATCACGGCCCGGATTCTGGACCAGCCCTGGGACGTGGCGCTGTACTCTCTGCTGGAGAACAACGGCCTGGCCGTGCGCGAGGCCAACGGCATACTGAATGTCGACACCATCGAGAACATCCGTCAGGCCGAGAAAGTCGAGGACCTGGTCTCCGAGATATTCCACCTCAATTTCCACAAGAGCGTGGAACTGGCCCCCACCCTGGCCACGCTGCTCAGCGAGCGCGGCAAGCTCAACCCGGATGAGGGCAGCAACTCGGTCATGGTAATCGACATCCCCGACCGTCTGGAAAAAATCCGCCAGGTGATCGCCGAACTCGACCGCGAGACCCGCCAGGTCGAGATAAGCGTGCAGCTCAGTTTCATCAACCACCGCGCGCTGCGCGAGCTGGGGATCAACTGGCAGGCCACGAATGTCAACAACCCCCTGACCGACACCCGTTTCAAGGCCCAGGTCAGCGGCGCGGACAACCTGGGCACCAACCCCTACTCCTCTTTCGCCATCGGCACTGTGCGCCACGGGGTCAACCTGTCCGTGATGATCAACGCCCTGGAGGAGATGAACAAGGCCCACACCGTGGCCAAGCCGGTTATCACCACGCTGAACAACCTTCCGGCCAAGGTGCTGGTGGGAAGGCGCACTCCGCTGCGCGTGGTGGACTACGGCTCGCTGGGCACCTCGGAGACCGCCGCGCGGGCCACCACCCAGATGGTGGAGACCGGCGTGAAGCTGGAGGTCACCCCGCAGATCACCGAGAACGACAAGATCCTGGTCCAGATCCACGCCGAGAACTCGGATGCGGACAACGGGCCGGACGGTATCTTCTTCAACACCCAGGAGGCCAGCACCCGGCTGCTTCTGGGTGACGGCGAGACCGGGGTGATCGCGGGCCTCACCGTGAACACCGACTCGCGGATCAAGAACGGCTTGCCCGGGGTGAGCAAGATCCCCCTGTTGGGCCGTCTGTTCAGCTACGACAAGCAGCAGAAACAGCAGGAGGAGCTGATAATCATCATCAGCACGCGGATAATCCGCCCGGGCCAGAACTCGCAGGGTGCGCTTCCGGACTCTCTGCCCGGTGCGCCCGGAGGTGCGTTCAAATGAGTGCGCGGCTGAATCTCACCCGGCCTCTGGTGGCCCTGCTCCTGGCCGCCCTGGCCGCCACCTGCGGCAACGACTCTCGTTCACCCACCGAGATCGCCGCCCACGCCCAGCGTATCCGCCTGGTCTCGGGCGATGACCAGACAGGGCGCGCCCTGGGACGGCTCACCGAGCCGTTCACCGTGCAGGTCCTGGACAACGAGGGCAACCCCGTGCCGGCGTTCAGCGTGCGCTTCCAGGTGACTTCCGTCGCCGGCCTGCTCGCCGGGAGCAACAGCCGCAGCTCGGACGTGGTGACCAACAGCAACGGCATGACCTCGGTCTACCTGACCCTGGGCGCCTCGGCCGACCTGGCCTACACAGTGGAGGCCTCGGCCTCCACCTCCACCGGACAGGCCCTGCAGGGCTCGCCGGTGCGGTTCACCGCCCATGCCACCGCGAGCGCTGACACGACCACCGGAGGCGGAGGCGGCGGCGGCACGATCAGCAGCGCGTTCAGCATGTCCGGCACGCCCCTGGGCGCCGACACAGTCGGCTCGGCCGGACGGTTCTTCAAGCTGCCCCTGGCCGTGCTGGTGGTCGACTCACTGGGCAAGCCGGTCAAGGGCCTCACGGTCTATTACACCGCCGTGCAGGGCGGCGGCGCGTTCGACATCACTGAAAAAACCACGGATGACTACGGCGTGGCCAGCAACCAGTTGCGCCTGGGCTATCAGGTGGGGCTCAACCTGGTCACCGCCTCGGCCGTGCTGCCGGACGGCAAGGTGCTCAAGGTGGAATGGCGCATCTGGAGCCAGCTCGACCCGGATGTGCGCTACAACGCCTACGATATCCGCATGGTGTCCCAGGACAGCCTGGTCGCCCCGGCTGGCAGCACCCTGCCCGTGCCGCTGGTCGTGGCCGTGACCGACACTTTCGGACGCGGCTCGCCCAACCAGTCGGTCACCTGGACCGTGGAGCACGCCGGGACGCTCACCACAGTGGTCAGCAACACCAACAGTGAGGGCATCGCCCAGATCACGTTCACCCTGGGGCCGAACGTGGGCCTCAACCGGGTGCGGGCCACGATCATCCGCGACAGCGGCGAGGAACGCTCGGTGTATGTCAATGTCTGGGGCACCGCCGGCACGGTGGCTGTCGGGCCGGACTCGCTGGTGCTTGTCTCCGGCGGCGACCAGCGCGCCGAGGTAGGGAGCCTTCTGCCCCTGCCCGTGGTCCTGGCGGTGCTGGATGAGGACGGCAGCCGGATGGCGAATGTGGATGTCAAGCTGACAGTGACCCAGGGCGGCGGGCAGATCGGCCGGGAGCAGGAGACGCCCGGCGCCTCTGTGCTCGACATGACCAGCGACAACGACGGGCTGGTGGTGATCACCTGGATGCTCGGCTCCGGACCGGACCTGGACAACGTGATTGTCGCCGAGATACGCCGTCGCGACGGCAGCCTCAGGACAGTGCAGATCAGTGCCCAGGCCATGCCGCATCCCGACACTGCCAACCGCCTTGTGATCATGAGCGGCAACTACCAGGGCCAGGACGGCAACTATGCGGTGAACACCCAGTTGCCGTTGCCCCTGGTAGTGCGGGTGGTGGACACCCTGCGCGCCGGAGTGAACGGTGACCCGCTGGGCGCGCCGATATCGAATTTCCCGGTCCTGTTCCAGGCGTTCAGCCCCAGCGGTGACGGAAGCGTGTCGAGCGCCGCTGGTAGCGGTCCCGGCGGCACGGGCCGGCTCGAATCCCTCACCAACGCGGATGGCCTGGCCTCGGTGCGCTGGACCACGGGAAGCCTTACCGGGCGGCCGGATGACCTTGCCTCCCTGCTCAACAACAACTCCGTGGTCGCCGTGGCCGTGTTCGCGGACGGCAGCCAGGACAGCGTGATATTCTTCACCACCGCCGTGCCCCAGGCTGCCCAGGCCATGTCGGTCTCAGGGACCACCGAGCTTAGCGGCACCGCGGGCAAGAGCCTCACCCTGCCCACGGTCAACGTGGTGGACCAGTACGGCAACGTGAAAGCCGGGGTGGGAGTGTATTTCTCGATCGGTACGAGCCCCGGACCGGCGCAGATCGCCCAGAGTTCGATGAGCACGGACATCTACGGCAACGCCACCGGAGTTGTGAGCCAGCTCAGCACCAAGAGCGGCGAGATGAAAGTCTCGGCCGCCAACGGCTCGCTGAACGGCTCTCCGGTCACGTTCACGATCACCGTGGAGGCGGACGCCGCGGCCTCGATCCAGAAAGCCGGGGGCGACGGCCAGACCGCCAAAAGCGGCACGGCCTGGTCTAACGAGATCAAGGTCCTGGTGCGCGACCAGTACGGCAATGCCAAGCCTGGACAGTACGTGAGTTTCAGTGTCACGACTGGCAGCGCCACGCTCAAGGAAATGCTGGTGGCCACGGACGGCGACGGGCTGGCCGCAACCACCGCCACTCCTCTGGCCGTGGGCAACGTGAGCATCTCGGCCAGCACCACAATCGGCGGGGCGACCCAGACAGTCTCGTTCAACCTGACCGCCACCGCACCCTGAGCTGATTGAAAGAAACGGATTTGCTGCAGGGGTGCGGCCCGGTGCCGCACCCCTGTTTTGTCTCGGGGAGAGGAGCAATATTCAGATGCAGGGGCACGGCATGCCGTGCCCGATTATTATGATTGAATCCCCCTCGATCCCCCTTTGAAAAAGGGGGAGACGTTCGCCCGGGCTTTTATTCCCCCCTTTAGCAAAGGGGGGCAGGGGGGATTTAATGGAAAAATACAACGCAAGGACACGGCATGCCTGCCCTTTCGAAATCCGGATTATAAACACGAGCGGGGGGGGATTATTCAGATGCCCTTGAACTGGGTTCGGACTTTCCCCGGCCCCCA
>CAYLSM010000042.1:0-26487 GCA_964386505.1 uncultured Gemmatimonadales bacterium | reverse complement strand
CGGCAGGCGCTGGCCTTGCAGGGACAGCCCCCGCGACCGGGATGGCCTACCGTGAGCTGCGCTCCGGAACGGTGGTTGTGCTGTACCGCGACCCCGATTCCGCCAGCGCGGCACAGTACCTTCAGTGGGCCACGGCGTTCCGTCCACGCAACGGCATTCTCACCGGCTGGCGTCTGGGCGAGGTGACAATCTGCCTGGCCGCGGATGAGAACGAGTTCCAGCGCCTGAGCGGGGGAGCGCTCCCCGAGTGGGGGCTGGCTTTCGCGATGCCCTCCAGCGACCTGGTCATCGTGCGCTCGCCCCGGATCGCCACCGGCGTACTCGAGGACCCGCGCGTGGTGCTGAACCACGAACTGAGCCATGTGTTCCTGGACCAGGCCTTGCGCCCGGCAGCGGTCCCGCGCTGGTTTCAGGAGGGCTATGCCCTCTGGAGCGCCGAGATGTGGGGCCTGGAGGACATGTTCGAGACCTCGGTGGCCCTGGCGGTGGGCTCTTTCCTGCCGTTCCGGGAGCTGAGCGCCGGATTCCCGCGGCAGGAGGCCCTGGCCCGTCGGGCCTACCTTCAAAGCTATACGGTGATCGATTATCTGTCCTCCCGCTGGAACGAGTCCCAGCGCAACCTTCTGCTTCAGCGCTGGCGCGAAAGCGGCGACCTTGACACCGCGCTGCGCCTGTCTCTGGGTCTGACCCTGGACAAGTTCGAGGCCGGCTGGCGCGAGTGGGTGGGAGTGCGCTACGGCTGGCTGCGCCTTCTGGGCAGCGCCACGCTGCTCTGGATCGTGGCGGCGGGATTGTTCATCCTGGTGTTCGTGTTCCGCCGCCGCCGCTACAGCAGCGAACTGGAAAGAATGAAGCGCATCGAGAGCCGCTACCGCCTGAGCGGCCCCTGGGCCGTGCCGCCACCGGCCCGGCGCACTTCAAGGCCTGAGCCGCCTGGGGACAAGACCGACACGGAAGAATAGAAGTTGTTTGCTTCTCACAGAATGCAAAAAAATGTAACAACCATCACCCTGCCCGTGTCTTCAGATCAGACAACAGCCCACGACGCACCGTAAACGGACGAAAATGAACGACGACATCCTGCTGGTCCGACGGATAAAGCAAGGCGAGCACGGCTGTTTCAGCGAGCTTGTCGAGCGCTACCAGAAGCCGCTCTACCGTTACCTGAGGCGTCTGGGGCTGGAGCATGATGAGGCGGCGGATGTGATGCAGAATGCGTTCATCCGGGCCTGGAACAACCTGTCCACGCTGCACGAGGACGGAAATTTCAGGAGCTGGCTCTACACCATCGCCTCCAACCAGGCCAAGAACTGGTTCCGGGGACGCTCGCGACTGTCGGCGCTGGAGCAGTCCTCCGACAATTTCCTGGAAGATAACACCGACTCCGATCGCGAGATGGACCGGGAGAAGATGCGCCGCTGGCTGGACGGCGCCCTGGACCGTCTGCCTGCGGTGCAGAGGCAGATCGTGGTGCTGAGAGCTTTCGAGGATACACCGTTCGCCGCGGTGGCCGAGATCTGCGGCATGAGCCTTACCGCTGCCAAGGTCTCCTACCACCGGGCGCTGAAAAAAATGGCTGTCTGGCTCAAGCCGGTTAAAGAGCAGGTCAACATGCAGGACGGGAGATAGACCGATGCGCTGCCCAATCGATGAAGGCCTGATGATTGATTATCTGGAGGGAATCCTCGAGGAACCCGAGCGGGAGCAGGTGCGTGACCATATCCGCGGATGCCCGGAATGCGCCGGGCGGCTCCTGGAGCTGAACCGCGTGCGGGGATTGTTCGCCGCTCCGGCCCTGCGCCAGGTCGAAATGCCGCCGGAGCAGTTCTGGAGCGATAACCTGCGGGCAATTGAGGCCGCCACCTGGAGGATGCCGAGGCAGTGGCGTTCACATCTGTTCCGGCATGCGGCCTGGAAAGTGGTCGCCGCCGCTGCGACGGTGCTGCTGGTTTTCCTGGGCGTGGGACGGCTGGGAGTGTTAAGCCCCGGCTCGCCCTCCCTGGCCAGCCGTCAGAGTTTCGTTCAGCCGGTGGAGCAGGACTCGCTGAAAGTGATGCGCCGCATGCTGACCGACTGCACCCTGGCCGCGGAATACCTGCAGACCGTCTCGGACGTTAACGCCGACACCACCGCCGGAGCGGCTGACAAGACCGTGATGTTCCAGGCCGGCACCAGCGCGACGGTCTACGACGGCTTGATGGACCTGGACGAGGAGCAGCTCGACGGTGTGATGGCGATACTGGCGGGCAATTGACTGGAACAAAAGAAGTGACTGGGAGTCTATAAATGGAGGGTTATATGTTGCGACGGTTTTTCTGGCTGTGTCTGACGCTGACTCTGCCCTGGGCCGTGACCGGGCTGGCCGCCGGAGAAAAAGACGATGCGGGCGGGCGGGCGGACCGGGTTGAGGTGACGGTTCCGGATAACCTTCCCCTGCCGGATAAATGCATCGAGCAGGCGGTCCGTCTGAGCGAGACTGTCCTGGCCCAGCTCGATCCGGAGGCCGGGCCTCCGGGACCTCCGGGACTTAGAGACATGGACCCGGAGATATTGAAGCAGTGGCGGGCGCAGCGTGCCGAGCGCGAGAAAAACATCCAGATGCTCCAACTGTGGAAGATCATGCAGGAGGTGGAACTGCGCGATGACCAACTGGACAAGTTTTTCCCCCTGATGCGCGAGATGCAGAAAAACGAGCACGAGCTGGCCGAGCAGCGTCACAACTTGGCCAGATCTCTGCGCCAGGAGTTGAAAAAGGACAACCCGGACAAGGGACAGCTCGAAAAGATTTCCGGCCAGTTGATCGACAATACCGGCCGTCTCTGGAAGTCCAAATGTGACGGGATGGAAAAGGTGATGTCGATTCTCGATCCCAGGCAGAAAGCCAAGTTCGTCCTGGCTGTCTCCGGGATGGAGCGCGACCTCTGGGAGGCGATCGCCCAGGTGCGGATGAACGACCCGATGCTGATGAACAAGTTCAAGCTCGACCGGGAAAAGTTCGATGCGAACCTGAAAGTGATCCAGGAACGCATGGATAAGATAAAGCAGCAGTTACGCGAAAAGGGCTATCCGGCGGACAGCGACCCGAAGCCCAACTGATCCTTGTCGCAGGCTGCGGCCGGGACATCCCGGAAACGGACCGGTGGAGAGTGAATGATGTCAAGAACACGCTTTTGGCTGGTGCTGGCTGCGCTGATACTGGTCTCCCTGTGCGGACAGAGGACCTGGGCCGCACCAGCCGGGGAGACTGTGGTGGCGCAGGCTGGCGGCGAGGGCATGCGCGGCATGCGGAACAGCAAGCGCATGAGCATCGATAGCCGCCAGAAAGAGATGGAAAAGCAGTTCGAAGAGATGATCAAATACCTCGGGCTGGATGAAAGCCAGCTGAAAGAGGCTCGCGCCCTGTTCAAGGAACGTCAGGACAAAGTCAAGGAACTGTTCGGGCAGATGAAGGACGGGAAAATCGACCGGATGGCGATGCGTGATACGATGCGGGAGATAGGCGGAGAGTTTCGCGAAAAATTCGACACTCTGCTCACCGAGGAGCAGCGCAAAAAGCATGAGCAGTGGAGCCGCGAGCATGCCCGCGGCGGGTTCAGTGGCCCGGAACTCCCGGGCGGTGGTAACTGATCCGATGTATTTCGGTCCGAGCGGGAATATTATGTGATCAAGGGCAAGGTGATTTACGGCGAGGCAAAGCAAAAACAGATTGAACAGTATTACACCGCACGGACAGATACCGCGGGCGCTCATCGGGCGCTCGCGGTTTTTTATTCGTCCACAATAAGAACTTGAATAATTGGCGCCTGCTTGCTACCTTAGCCTTTCAAAGATTACCGAAGGAAAGGCCTCGGCGCGAAAGCCGTTGGCAGGTCAAAGATCAGGTGCGAGGACAGATGCCGAGGGACAGAAAAGGTCTGCTGCGGGGGATGCTGGCGCTCGTGGTGCTGGGTGTGGTCCTGGGAGGGACCTCTTTCGCACTGCGCGGGATACCGTTTCTGGATGAGCGTTACAGGAAGGTCGATTTCTCGCGCAGTGACAGTCTGGACCTCACGGACGGTATCCACCTGGTAGGCCTGGAGACGGCCCGCGTCTTTGTCGAATCACAAACCGGTGCAGTGCTGGATGCCCGCGATCCCGGGCTTTATGCCCAGGGACACCTTCCCGGCGCCCGGCTCTGCCACGTATACGAGCTTGACAGCTATCTGCCCGGCCTGCTGGACAGCCTGACTCTCGACACGCCGCTGCTGGTTTACTGCACGGGTGAGGACTGCGAGGACAGCCGATTCCTGGCCCAGTCGCTGCAGGAGGTGGGCTACCGACGGCTATATATATATACCGGCGGTTTCGGCCAGTGGGCGCAGCAGGGACTGCCGGTGGAAACAGGGGAGTCCGGCGCAGCGGCCGCAACGGTGGACAAGGCCGGCCGGGCCCTGGATTTCAACCGTCTGGTCCCGGCCTGGCTCTGGCTGGTCCTGGACCTGCTGACCCTGTCCCTGGGCCTGCTTGTGGCCTGGCGGTCGATGGCCGGAAAACTGAGCCCCGGGATGACCTCGCTCGCACTGCGGCTGGTGGGACTTGTGTTCGTGGCGGCCTCGCTGCACAAGATCGCCGTCCCGCTTGAATTCGCCCGCGCGGTGGACAACTACCGTATCCTGCCCTGGTTTGCGGTTAATGCCGTGGCCATGGTAATGCCCTGGCTCGAGCTGAGCGGCGGTCTGCTGCTTCTGGCCGGGCGGCTGCGCCTGCCGGCATCCGGCATGCTGCTGTTTCTGACCGGCGTGTTCATAGTGGCCGTTGGGTTTAACCTGGCGCGCGGCCTTCAGTTCGACTGCGGCTGTTTCGGCGGGGTGCACACCCAGGCCTGGCAGGTCCTGGTCCGCGACCTCGGCCTGTTCGGCTGCCTTATTCCGGGATTGAAACCCAAAGCCTGATGAGGTAGAATAGCGTAACGGAGCGAGAACGGATCGAACGAGCCAAAAGAGATGGAAACAAGGAGCTGAAAATGCCGAAAACAATCGAATGCAAAATGACAGCGCCATCTGCCGCCGGATTTGCGCTCATGTTGCTATGCCTGTCCTTGCTGATCTCAAGCCCGTTGAAAGCCAAGGAAATAATCCGCCTGAACCTCGATTCGGCCGTGGATATCGCCATGGGCGGCAGCTACCGGATCAAGCAACTCGAGATGGGCATCGAGCGCACCCGCTATTTCCTGAAATCCCGCCAGGCCTCTCTGAAATCAAAAGTCTACATGAACCTTCAGGCGCCTCAGATAAAATCGATTTCAGAGACCAAATGGAACAGCACGCTGGAGAAAGACGAGATCATACACGAGAACACTTCGCTGTGGCAGATGGACCTCTCGGTGCGCCAGCCGGTGCTGCTTTTCGGCTACCCGACCAACGGGTACCTGTCGCTCAACAACAAGATCTACCGGTATCTGCAGAAAGACGGCGAAGATGAGACCGATTACTACAACCGCTACTACATCAAGTTCGAGCAGCCGTTTTTCCTGCCCAACAGCCTGAAGAACAACATCGAGGATGCCGAGCTGGACCTGGAGAGCAGTGAGCTGAATTATGTCGTGGACCGGGCCGGCCTGATCGACGATGTGGCTGATGACTATTACGACCTGTTCGAGGTGGTCTACAAGGAGGATATTTACAACAACCAGGTCCACAACCTGGAGCGCCTTCTGGAGACAACCGAGGAGATGGCGGCCGGAGACAGCAAACGCTCCATCGAAGTGGCCCAGGTGAAAGTGGAGCTGGCCAACGCCCGCGAGACCCTCTACCGCAACCAGAGTCAGATCCGCCAGGAATCGGCGCAGATCAAGCAGCGCCTTCAGCTTCCCATCGAGGACTCGGTGGTGGTGGAGCCGCTGGTGGTGATCAACCGGATGGATGTCAATCCGGAGCAAGCCGTCGAGTACGGCTACAGCCTCAGCCCCAGGCTGCGCCGCCTGACCATCGACAAGCGCAAGAACGAGATCGACCTGAACAACTCCAAGGGCTGGGACGCTTTCCATGTTAACCTCGAAATGACCTACGGACTGGAAAAGCAGAAACAGGATTTCACCCAGATCTGGAACGAGTACGACGGCAGCTACTCGGTTTCGCTCAACGCCTATGTGCCGATCTGGGACTGGGGACGGCGCAAGTCACAGATCGAGGCCTACGAGATTTCGGTCCGCTCCACCGAGCTGTACATCGAGGAGACCCGGAACAACATCCGCTCCAACATCGTCAACGCCGTGACCAACCTGAACGAGTACCAGGCCCGCGCGCTCAACATGAAAGAGAGCGCCGATCTGGTGCAGGACATCAGCGACCAGGGCCTCAAGCAGTACCATGACGGGATGATCTCGCTGCAGGATGTTTTCCAGATGATAAGCCGCCAGCGTCAGACCGAGCAGAACTTCCTGGATGCCTACCTCGGATACCGGCGTTCGCTTATCTCGTTGATGATTCAGACGTACTACGATTACGAGAACGGCATCTCGCTGCTCGACAAATTCCGCCCGGCCAAGTGAAGGTGGGACAATGTCCCTGGCAAGGGGCTCTAACAGTTTCAACGATGCTCGGATCGCCGGGATGTACTTGGCTCGATTGCGGCTTTCAGACCCGAGAGGGCGTGGTGAATAGATTCGATTCAGCTTGGGCACGGCTGCGGGCCTGGGTGTGCGCCGTGGTCCTCGCCGTGTTGACAGCGGCGGGAGCGTCACAGGCCCAGAATCCGGCAACCGGGCGCATAGATGACGGGATGCTCTCCAGTCTGCGCCAGATCGCCCAGTCTCTGGAGCGCAGCGGCCAGGTGGACCAGGCTCTCGACCTGCTGATTCAGTACAGCCAGGACCTGCGGGTGCTGGAGCTGATCCAGGCCATCTGCGACAAGAGCGGCATGCAGGCCCAGTTTCTCACCCTGGCCGCCCAGGCCTACAGCCGTGAGCCGGGAAAGGTGGAGGCTCTGGTCATCTACATGCAGGCCCTGTCCGGCGTGGGCCTCGATGACAGCCTGCGCGCCTGCGTGGGGAGTTTCCTCGCCGCCGCTCCTCCCGATGCCGACACCTACCGTCAGATCGCGCGCAAATACCGCAGCCTCGGCCTTATGGCCCAGGCCCTGGCGCTGCTCGAACAGGGACGGCGCAGTCTTAACGACCCGGCCCTTTTCCGCCTCGAAATATCCGACCTCCTGATCGACCTGGGCCGCTATGACCGGGCCCTTGAGGAGTCGTTCGCCCTGTTCGAGGCCGACCGCACCAATTTCCCCTCGCTCCAGCGCCTTCTGTACCGGGTCCTCGACAGCGGTGATAGCGGCAGCCGTCTGGTGGCTTCAGAGCTGGAAAAGCGTTTTGACAAGTCCGGCAACGAATTGCGTGAACAGTACGGCCGTCTTCTGCTGGATGTCCTTCTGACGCGCGGCGAGGAGCAGAAAGCTTTCCCCCTGCTGGAGAAAATGGCGCAGGGTTTAAACAAGCCGGCCTCGTTCAACCTGGTGGCCGTGTTCATCGGACGGGCGCTCAAGCTGGAGCGTTGGGACATCGCCCTCCAGGCTTACAGCCTGGCCGACCATCTGGAGTTGATGGGGCACGACCGGGTGATCTTCGGCCAGGCGGATATCTACGGCCGCATGGAGCGTTACCGTGAACAGGAGAGCGCGCTACTGGCCCTGGTCCATCTGGAACCGGCCTCGCCACTGCGCAACGAGGCCCTGAACCGACTGGGCGAGCTGTACCTGGGAAAGCTGGACCAGCCGGGCCTGGCCCTGGACTGTTACCGTCAGTTCAAGGCTGGCAACCGCGAACGTCAGGAGGCCAACTGGCCGGCCAGGCTGAAGATCATGGAGAGTTTCATCCACCTGGACAGCCTGGAAGCGGCGGAAAAGCTTTGCGATGAGATGCTGGCCGCACCCTCCCTGGAGACTGCCAACCAGGCCGAACTGTTCCGCCTGAAAGCGGACGTGATGTTCTTTTCGGGCCGGCTGGAGAGAGCCGACTCGCTGTACAAATCGTTCGCCAGGCTAAGCCTGAACCGCCCCGCAACCAACGAGGCCATCGAGCGCGCCTGGCTTATCCGCAACGACCCGAGCCCCAAGCGCCAGGTAACGCTTCTGGTGGCCGGTGCCCTGCACGACGAGGCCGCGGGACGGCTGGCCGAGGCGACCGGACTGTTCCAGCAGGCCCTGGAGGCCTCGACCGACTCCACCTGCCACATCCGGGTGGGCAACCAGATGGCCCGCATGTACGAGCGCGCCGGGCAGTACCCGCTGGCTGCGAAAGTCTACGAAGACCTTCTTACTGCCTCTCCGCAGCATTATCTTTCGGCCGAGGTGGAACTGCGCCTGGCGGTTATTCTGCTGGAACGCCTGGGGGACAGCGAGGCGGCGCGCAGTCACCTGGAAAATATCGTGTTGAACCGGCCCGAGGGGGTGGTCACCCCGGAGGCGCGACGGCTACTGCGGAGCTTGGAGGAACCAAAACTGTGATGATATATTTATCATATATGAAACTAAATAATGTGCATCGCTTCATGTGGCGTCTTAAGGCGCTGCCGGCTCTTCTTCTGGGCTGTCTGCTCCTGGCACAGCCCCTGCGCGCCGAAATTCTGGTCCCGATGGACCTGAGCCAGAACGACCACCTAAAGTCATACGGCCTGGCCTGGAAAGTGCTCAAGGCCGGAATGAACGTGGAATGGCTGCTCAACTACCGCGGCGGCTCGTTCCTGTTCGAGGACCGCGAGGTTTTTCGTAACGAGGCCCGGCGGATGGGAGTGACTTTCCAGAGCGTGGGCCCGGATGAGGTCCTGGCGATCCACCAGCAGATCGAAAGCTCCAATATGGATGTCATGCTGCTGGAGAAAGCCCCGCGGGTGGCGGTCTACAGCCCGCCCAACACCTCGCCCTGGGATGACGCCGTGACTCTGGCCCTGACCTACGCCGAGGTGGAGTACAAGAAGGTCTGGGACGAGGACATGCTTAAGGACGGGCTGGAGGGCTGCGACTGGCTGCACCTGCACCACGAGGATTTCACAGGCCAGTTCAGCCGTTTCTACAATGGCTACGCCGAGCGTCCCTGGCTGCACGAGGAGATAGAGCAGACACAGGAGGCCGCTCGCGCGATGGGGTTCCAGAAAGTCTGGCAGCTCAAGCACGCCGTGGCCCGCCGTATCGCCGACTACGTGCGCCAGGGCGGGTTCCTGTTCGCCATGTGCCTGGCCGCGGAAACGCTGGACATCGCACTGGCCGCGGGTGAGACCGATATCGTGGGGCCGCAGGCGGACGGTGATGGAGTGGACCCGGCGGCCCAGAGCAAGCTTGATTTCTCCAAAACGATGGCTTTCAAGGATTTCCGGATCGCGCTTGACCCGACTGTCAACTCGTTCTCCGACATCGACGGGCACCAGGTGAACAATCCGCCGCTGCGCAAGGAGCTGGGCTATTTCCAGCTTTTCCAGTTCGCCGCCAAGTACGACCCAGTGCCCTCGCTCCTGATACAGGACCACGTGGACTACCTGAAAGATTTCTACGGCCAGTCCACAAGTTTCAACCGCGCCGTGCTCAAGGATTCCGACACGATCCTGGGCTACGAGGAGGGCAAGCCCTGGGTGAAGTACATCCACGGCAATTTCGGCCAGGGGGCCTGGACATTCCTGGGCGGACACGACCCCGAGGACCCCGAGCACCGTATCGGCGACCCGCCGACCCAGCTCGAGCTGCACCGCAATTCACCGGGCTACCGCCTGATCCTGAACAACCTGCTGTTCCCGGCGGCGCGCAAGAAAGAACTCAAGACCTGATCCAATACAAGTCAATGTCGTACCGGTTGAAGGAGGAGTCCATTTGAGGCTGACTCAGATTCTGGGCGCGGCCGGGGCCGCGCCGGCCCGTCCCGGCGTATGCGCGGCCGGGGTGGAGGTCGGCGGCATGAGCGCGGACAGCCGCCGCATCCGTCCTGGGGACCTGTTTTTCGCCCTGGCCGGCGAGAGCGCGGACGGCCACGCGTACCTTCAGGATGCCAAGCAGCGCGGGGCGGTGGCCGCGGTGGTGCAGCAGCTTGTCGCGGATTGCCCGCTGGAGCAGTATGTGGCCGCCGATACCCGTGTGGCCCTGGCCTTGGCCGCGGCCGAGTTCTATGGTCATCCATCCAGGCGTTTCCCGCTCATCGGGGTGACCGGTACCAACGGCAAGACCACGATCACGTTCCTGGTGCGCCAGCTCCTTGGGCACGAGGGCCTGAGCTGCGGCTTGCTGGGTACAGTGCAGAATATCATGGGGCCGGACCAGGTCGAGACTGCCGAACTCACCACGCCACAGTCCAACGACATCCAGAGCCGCCTGGCCCAGATGCTGGAGAACGGTTGCAAGGCCGCGGTGATGGAGGTCAGCTCGCACGGGCTGTCGCAGAAGCGCAGCCATGGGCTGGATTTTCAGGTGGCGGTGTTCACCAACCTCACCCCGGACCACCTGGACTACCACCCG
Source organism: uncultured Gemmatimonadales bacterium (assembly GCA_964386505.1). Classification (GTDB taxonomy): domain Bacteria; phylum Gemmatimonadota; class Glassbacteria; order GWA2-58-10; family GWA2-58-10; genus JAJFUG01. The sequence continues at coordinate 16,014 of CAYLSM010000042.1, read as the reverse complement.
GACATGGAGCACTATTTCCAGGCCAAGAGTATCCTGTTCCAGGGCCTGGGCACGCAGGGGAGGGCGGTGATCGGCTGGGACGATCCGTACGGGGAGCGCCTGGCCGCACAGATGAAAGGGCCCGTGATCCGCTACGGAGAGCGCGAGAAGAGCGATGTGCGTATCCTGAGCTGGACCCCGCTGTTCGAGGGCGCGGCCCTGGAGCTGGAGGTGTTCGGACGGCGGATCGGGGCCACGGTGGCCCTGATGGGAAGGTTCAACGCGCAGAATATCGCCGCGGCGACCGGAGTTGCCCTGGCCCTGGGAGTCCCCGTGGATTCTATCCAGGCGGCCCTGCCCAGACTGCGGCCGGTGCCGGGACGGATGGAGCGGGTGGAGGCCGGGCAGGATTTCCGGGTCCTGGTGGACTACGCCCACACGCCGGATGCCCTGGAAAAGGCGCTGGCCGCAACACGCGAGCACACTCAGGGACGGCTCGTGAGCCTGTTCGGTTGCGGGGGCTGCCGCTACCGCCTCAAGCGCGGGGCCATGGGCCAGCTTTCAGTCCGCATGGCCGATTTCACGGTCATCACCTCGGACAACCCGCGCAGCGAATCTCCAGAGGAGATTATCGAGCAGATCGTGGCCGGGGCGGTGCAGGCCGGCGGGCGCGAGGGCGAGCAGTTCATCGTGGAGCCCGACCGTCGCGCCGCGATTCGCAAGGCCGTGGCCATGATGCGCTCCGGGGATGCACTCCTTATGGCCGGCAAGGGACACGAGGACTACCAGATACTGTCAACCGGGAAGATTCATTTCGATGACCGCGAACAGGCCAGGGCGGCGCTCCTCGAAAGGCTGGGCGCAAAGGGCTGAGATGTGGTTGGAAATGCTTGGGTCGAAGCGTGAAGAAAAATGCAGGGGCACGGTGCACCGTGCCCCTTTTTATTCTACCTAAATCTGCGAATGCTCCCTATTTCTGTTCGAACAAATCACCTTTCAGGTTGCCGCGGAACGTGTTGCCCTCGGATTTGACCGGCCCGGCCGCCTTGCTCACCCAGATACCCCACTGCTGGGTGGCCTCGGCTCCGGAGCGGGTCTCCTCGATAGTGTTACCCTCGAAGGTCAGGTCATGTGCCGGGGCCTCCACATATACTCCGTAGCCCTCTTTTGGGCTGCCGTTATCGGCGATTGTGTTGCCGCGGAACACGTTGCGGTGGCCGCTCAGCTTCTCGGTCTCCTGGCGGAAAATCACCCCGCAGATGCCGTTACCCCGGATCGTGTTGCCCTCGAACAGGTTATCGGTGTCCTTGTGGCCGATCGAGATACCGTACTGGCCGTTGTTCTCGATGACATTGTTGCTGAACTTGCCGTAACGGACGCGCCAGCAGAGGAAGAACCCGATCTGGTCGTTGTGGTGGAAATGGCAGCCGGTGATCTCGGCGTTGGGGCTACCCGTGCCGGGATGCACCCCGTAGCCGAAATTGTGGTGGCTCTCGCAGTCCAGCACCTTGATGTTGTCCGTGATCTGGAACGAGATACCATCGCCGTTATAGTTGCGCACCTCGCAGCCGCGGATCAAGCAGTTGCGGCAGTCGTAGAGGTAGATTCCGCCGCCCCGGCAACCGTCGATATAGCCCGTGCCGCCCTCGCGGTTACCATCCACGGTGATGTCCTCGATCACAAGGCCTTCTTTCTCATAGGCGGTAAGGATCGGGAACTTGTTCTCCACCATTGAGTGGCCGGTCTCATAATCGTAGTCGCGCACCGTGTAGGGTTCTATCTTGAGCGTATCGCCCACGATGGCCTGGATTGTGGTCACTGTGACATCCCAGCCGCTGGCGTGAATGTCATCCTGGGCCGTGATCCCCATGCCCACCTTGAATTTTTCCGGCTCGGCCACCACCAGCACCCGCTCGCCGTAATCACCACAGTCCACCACTTTTGAGGAGACCCCGGCGCTCTTGAACAGCACGGTCTCGCCCTTGATCCCGCGCACAGAAGCGTTGGAGACCGGGATCACAAGCTTATCCTCCATCAGCCACTGGCCGGCGCCGATCGCCAGGGTGTCGCCCGGGCGCAGCATGTCGGCGGCTTTCTGCAGGGCCACATTGTCCGTGCCGATCACATCCGCCTGGCCGGACTGGGCCACAGTTACGGTGCGCGGGGCCGCGGCCGCCTGAGGCGCGTTCTTGTCACCCGCGCCGCAGCAGCCCAGGACCAGCACCAGGGGCAGGGTCAGACCGAAAAGACCGGCCGCAGAGTTGAGCATTTCCATTCTTCCTCCGCTTGAAAATGGTTTGGGCATTTCCCCGGAACTGCACCGGGCGCGCATGATGAAAGATAAATCTGTCTCTTTTTTCAAGTTGCAGGGCAAAGAAAGATAATTCAGGACAGGGAATTAATCAACTCCGCGGCTGGAGAGCGGCCTCAGCGGCGGGGGAGCGGCAGGATCGAGCGCAGGGCATGCCGGTCGAGGACGCGGAAAGCGAACAGGGAGAGGCTGTAGATACCGATCAGGGCCATTCTGAGGCTCAGGCCGGCCCCGCTCAGCTTGGCCAGCCAGTAGAACCCGAGGCTGAGCAGCCCCAGGCGGATAATCTGTCCCCACTCGTAGCGGATAGGGTAGATGCGCTGGGAGAGCCAGTAGAGAAGGCCGGCCTGGAAGACATAGGCTATCAGGGTGGCCCAGGCCGCGCCCATCATGCCGTAATCGGGGATCAGGACGAAACAGGCCGCCACGTTGAGCGCCGCCGCCGCCCCGGTGGTCCAGGCGTAGTAGTGGGTCTTTTTCATCAGGTCGCAGCCCACACTCAGGTTGACATAAGCCCCGTAGAAAATGTACGAGGCCATGACCGCCGGCACCACGATCATTCCCTGCCAGTACCTTTCTCCCACCAGGCTGAAACCGAAGAACTTGAGGCTCACAATCTCACCCGCCAGGAGCGAGGTGGCGACTGTCATCCAGCACAGCAACACCAGGCTGAAAGTCATCACCCGGGCATAGGTGCGCTCGGAGTCCGGCTCCGTGCTCACCCGCACCAGGAACGGTTTCCAGGCCATGGTGAATGCCGCCACTGCGAGGTTCGACAGCGCCCCGATCTGGTAGCCCGCGCTGTAGTAGCCCACCACCTCGGGCCCCTGCAAGCGGTCGAGAATCAGGCGGTCAGCCAGGTCGAGAATGGTCTTGCCCAGGCTGGAGAAAATGATCGGGAAACCGAACGCGAAATAGACAGCAAAGGTGGCGCGGTCGAACCGCAGGCGCAGATAACGCTTGAACACCGGGAGGAACAGGACGAACGAGGTGGCGCTTCCCGCGGCGTTGGCCACCAGCACGCCCTCCACGTCCCAGCCCAGCTTGCCCAGAAGGAGCACCACCAGGACAGCGTAAACCAGCGTGGAACTGAGCATCCCGGCCAGATAGAGCCAGGGCCTGTTTTCGGCGCGCAGAAGGCTGTAGGGCAGGGTGGTCATGGCATCGAACCAGAGGATGATCGCGGCCAGCCGGATCAGTATCTCATCCCCGGGCAGGCTTTTCGAGAAATACGAATGTGCGATCGGTCCGGCCGCGAGCGCGGTCAGCACCGCCAGGAGCGTGCTAACCGTAAACAACGGCCAGAAATGCGTGCTGAACACACTCTCCTTGTCCTCGGCTCCGATCAGGTGGCGCACCAGGGAGGTGCCCATGCCGAAGACCATGAAAAGGAGGATAGGGCCGATAAGCACGTAGGTGAGCTTGAGGTTGCCGAAACGGTCGGGCGGGAGCACGTTGGTCAGAACGGGCAGAAGAAGAAGGCCCATGCTGCGGGAGACCACCCCCGGGATGCCGTAGAGGGCGGTCTCGCGAAGGAGCGAGCGGATGCGGGGCGCAGCGCTCATGCTCAGCGGATCTTTATCGTGGCCAGGCTGATCAGCATCAGGATGATCCCGATGATCCAGAAACGGACCACCACCTTGGTCTCAGCGATGCCGAAATGCTGGAAATTGTGATGTATGGGCGCACGGTGGAAAATGCGCCGCCCCAGGACCCCGATGCCAAGCTTTTCCTGGATCAGAACCGAGGCGCCCTCGATCACGAAAATGCCTCCGGCAAGAAGGAACAGCAGCTCCTGCTTGAGCATGATCGAGGCCACGGCCAGCACTCCTCCCAGGGCCATCGAGCCGGTGTCACCCATGAAAATCTGGGCCGGGTAGGCGTTGAACCAGAGGAACCCCAGACCTGCGCCTACCAGCGCCGACAGGATGATAGAAAGCTCGGCGCTGCCCACGATGTGGGTGAAAAGCAGCGTGCCGGCGAGAATCGAGTTGCCGATCACGTAGGCAAACAGGCCATAGACACCGGCTGTCAAAGTGGCCGGCACTATCGCCAGCCCGTCCAGGCCATCCGAGAAATTGACTGAGTTGCTGATCGACAGGATCACGAACATCCCGAACGGCAGGTAGAGCCAGGAGAGGTCCACGACCGGGAACTTGCGGAACGGCACCTGGAGCATGAACTTGTATTGCTCAGGGTCCAGGCCGGCGAGGCCCTGGAGAAGATGCACGCGGTCGGCGCTCAAGGGGCTGAAATTACGGGACAGGAAAGCCGCCATGAACACCAGCGCGAACAAACCCTGCAAGGCGAGTTTCTTTTTCTGGCTCAGGCCCATCCGGCTGTCCTGGTGACGCATTTTCTGGTAATCGTCGAAGAACCCGATCCCGCCGAACCAGAGCATGGCTGCGACGATCCAGTGCACGAACGGGTTCAGCAGATCGTTCCAGAGCAGGATCGAGATGAACAGCGAGCCGATCAGCAGAACTCCGCCCATGGTGGGGGTGCCGCGCTTGCTCTCGGGGTCAAGAATGCCATAGTTGTGGATAGTGTCCCGCGCCCCCCGCAGGTAGAGCCAGCGGATCACCCGGTTGCCGAACAGAAGGATAAGTCCGAAAGCGGTGATCGCACTCAGGATGCAGCGGAACGAGACATAACTCGAGACAAGGCGCAGCCAGCCGAAACCCTGGAGCGGTTCGAGGACGTATTTGGCCAGGTAGTAGATCATGTCTTGCTCTCCGGGCTCAGGTGGTTGTCCCGCGACATGCCGCTGCTCAGGCGGGAGCCGTTTTTCAACTCGTTGAGCGCGCGTTTCAGGGGGAAAGTCGGGGTGAAATCGGTGCAGGTGGGGATAAGCTGGTCCAGGCGCGCCAGGATCGGGTCGCCCGGTTTAACCACGCCCCGGTGCAGCATGTGCGACAGTGCCATGAGCAGGGCCTGCCGGATACGCCAGTTGGGGTGGTACAGAAGGTCGCCCAGGTTCTGGATCGAATCGGCGCCCGGGGCCACGGCGCCGGCCGCCTCCAGGCAGCACCAGCGCACCTCGGGCGAGCGATGGTTGAGGTTCGCCTGCAGGGCGGCGGCCAGTTCCTCATCCGGGCCGATCTTGTCCGACAGGCTCAGTACGGCCCGGGCCGCCTCTGAGCGGACCTCGAAATATGGGTCGGCTTGCAGGGCCTCGAGCAGCACCGTGCGCAGGCGTTCATCCCAGATACCCAGGGCGGCCAGCGAGGTCAAGGCGTTGCGGCGGATGAACCCCACCTGGTAGTAATCCCCACCGGCCAGGCGTTTCCACCAGCGGTCGGGCTTTCGCCCGGAGACCATTTCGAGAAGGCTGTCGCGACGCTCCCTGTGCCGGAGAATACCGGCCATCTTGACCCCGATGTTGCGCACCTGCCAACGGCGGCTCACCAGGTAGCCATCCGCGAAATAACGCAGGATACGCGCCAGGGGATGGGAATCAATCTCGGAGCGGATTCGTCCGGAGGCGGCTTTCTGGGCCACGGTCAGCATGCGCGAGGGTGAAAGGAACGCCAGACGGGTCAGGTCCTCGCCTCCTGAGGCGCTGTCCTCAAGGCGGGCAGGCGGTGCGGCTGGGCCCAGGCGTTTACCGTCCAGTTCCTCGCGAACCGAGCGGATGAAACTGTCCACGTTGGGACGTACATTCAGTTTCAGGGCCGCCTGGCTCATCCGCTCCAGGGCCGCGTCATCGGAAAGCAGACGGCGCATGGTGGAAGCCAGCTCGCGGGTGCTCACCCGGGCCTCGGCCCGCTCACCCACCAGTACAGGATGCTCCAGAATCACCTCGGCCGCGCCGCTGCGGGCCAGGGCCAGGGAGTTGACAACCTGGTGCTCGCCGGAAAGGTTGGACTTGGGGATGATCACCGCAGGACGGGCGCAGCGGCAGACCTCGTTCAGCGTGCCTGCACCGCCGCGGCAGATCACCAGGTCGGCGGCGGCGTAGTAGGTCTGAATGTCGTGGAAATAGTCGGTGCCGTGGTAGCGCTCCAGGAAACCGCTTTCCAGGCCCAGGGCCTCCACCCGGGTGCGGTTGTCCCGGGCGGCGTCATAGGCCGCTCCGCGCTGCACGCCGTAGCCGTGGAACACCTCAACACGCGGATCGGAAAGTATGTCCGGCAGGGCCTCCACCAAGGCGCGGTTGATTGTCCGGGCACCCTGCGAACCGCCGAACGCCAGCACCACCCGGGCACTTTCGCTGATCCCCAGCTCGCGGCGGGCGGCGGTCTTGGCCACCGGCTCGATCTGTTCGCGCACCGGGTAGCCGGTGTATTCGGCCCGCGCACCGTTGAAAAAGCGGATCGAGCCCTCGAACGAGACCCAGACCCGGTCCACCCACCGTCCGACCAGACGGTTCCAGCGGCCGGGGGAGTAGTTCTGTTCATGGATGAAAATCCGGCAGTCGAGCAGGCCCAGCTTGCGCAGAAGCACCGCCGAAAGGATCGCCGGCACGCTGGCGTAACCGCCCGTACCGATCACCAGGCGCGGCTTGAAGCTTAACAGGATGAAACTGGCCTGCACGAGGCCAAGTCCCAACTGGGCCGCACTGAACAATCCGTTCAGGCTGATGGGGTTACCGCTGAAACCGACTCCGCGCACGTAGCGGATGGAATAGCCTTGGGCCGGGACAATCTGCTCCTCGGCCCGGCCGCGCACCCCCACGTACAGGAACTCGGCCTCGGCGTACTCTTTCCGCAGCGCCTCGGCGATGGCGAGCGCTGGATAGACATGTCCACCGGTCCCGCCGCCGGAAAGAATTATTTTCACAGGGTTGGCGCCTTCTGATGCGGATTAGGGCAACCGCCGCTGCGGGAGGGGCCCGCACGGACGGACAGGGTAGTGACATCCGGTTGATAACTTGACAAACTTAACACAACCGCTCACGCTTTTCAAGGCGCTGTCCGTTTTCGCATTATTTAGGCTCGCCCGGTCCGCCGGGGGAGGCAGCGGGGATTGAAAAGTTGAAAAAATGCTCCAGGTCCTATAAATTATTGTTTGTACCCGGTGCAGCTAAGACGCCGGGCGATACCCTCCGACGTTTCGGGGCGAAAGCTGACTGACTCGCTCCGCCCGTGGACAGGCATGAATTCAAGCTCAAATCTGCCACGTTGCGGCGGTTGTCTCCCAAGCTGTCCGCTGGATGACAGGACCGCTCCGGATGGGGCCTGATGCGCGCAGCGCTGTCCCCGGTAGACATGTGCAAACGGAACAACGATAAAGGAAAGGTGCTTGGGATGTACACCACCTACGGTAAGACCGGGATTACGATAAGCCGTCTGGCTTTCGGCGGGATGCGTTTCGCCGAGCCGAAGAATGTGGCGAAAATGGCTGAGGTGGTGCTGGCCGCACACGAGGCCGGGATCACCTATTTCGACACCGCGCCGGGCTACTGCGCCGACATGAGCGAGATCATTGTCGGGACAGCGGTGCGCCAGATGCGCGGCAGCGGGCGCACGTTCTACCTGTCCTCAAAGACCAGCAAGCCCAGCGCCGAGGGGGTGCGCGCCGACCTGGAACGCTCGCTCCAGCGCCTGGGCGTGGACAGCCTGGATTTCTACCACTGCTGGTACATCCTGAGCCTGGAGGGTTGGGAGTCGCGCAAGCGCGGCGGCGCTGTGGATGAGCTCCTGCGTGCGAAGCAGGAGGGCCTGGTCAAGCACCTGGTGTTCAGCACCCACCTGCCGGGCGAGGACATCCGGGTGATCCTGGACGAGAACATTTTCGAGGGTGTCACCCTGGGCTACAACGCGATCAATTTCCCCTAACGCGAGGCGGCGGTCAAGGCGGCCGGGCAGGCCGGGATCGGTCTGGTGGTGATGAATCCGCTGGGTGGCGGCACGATCGTGGAAAACCCCGACTCCTTCGGCTTTATCCGCAGCAGCGAAAACGAGAGCATGCTCCAGGCGGCCCTGGGTTTCCTCTGGCGTCATCCGCAGATAACGGCGGCCCTGGTCGGTTTCCGCTCGGTGGAGGATGTGGCCAGCGCGGTCGAGGCCTGGCGCACCTGGGACCCGTCGGCGCCCCGGCCCGACCTGGAGACGGTCAAGGACAAGATCCAGGACTCGTTCGACAGTCTCTGCACCAGTTGCCGATACTGCCGCGACTGCCCGCAGGAGATCGAGGTCCACAAGTTCATGGAATCCTACAACCACATGGTGCTTAAACAGGGCGAAAGCCTGTATGATCGTCTGAAGTGGCACCACGGGCTGGATGACCTGAGCCAGCTCGATAGCTGCACCGAGTGCGGGGCCTGCGAGGCGGCCTGCCCGCAGCACCTGCCCATCCTGGAACGTTTCGAGGCGATCCGCAAGGCCTACACGCAGCCGGAGGCCTGACTCTGAGCCGGAGCGGGCCGGTCCGTCTGTCCGGAATGGAATGCAGTTAAAGCGATACAGGGAGGCTGTATGTCTGAAACGGTTGAGAGTTTGCCCGCCGAGGCGTTCGAGCCTTTCGAATGCAAGCGGCTGAAGCTGGCGGGCCGTCTGCTGCGCGCCCCTATGTGGACCGGCACGGCGGATGAGGACGGATTGGTCACCCGCACAACGCTCGATTTCTACAGCAAGCTGGCCGGGCAGGGCTTGGGGATGATCGCCACCGGGTTTGCCTTTGTCGATCCGGGCAGCCGGGGCGTGCCCAGGATGCTGGGAGTGTCCAAGGATGAGCACATCCCTGGCCTCAAGGAACTGGTAGACATGCTGCACGGACGCGGGGACAAGGTCTGTCTGCAGATCGCCCACTGCGGGCTGAACGCCGACCCCAAGTACAACCCGGAGGGCCTGATTTACGGCCCCTCGCTGATCGCTATTACCGGGCAGACCCAGGTGGAGCGCGCCGGCAGGCTGAACCGTAACAATGCCAAAATCATGCGCTCGATGACCCGGGCCCAGATCGCCCAGGCGATTGAGGATTTCGGCGCGGCGGCCGAGCGCGCGGCCGCTGCCGGTTTTGACGCCGTGGAGATCCACGGGGCGCACCATTATCTGGTCAGCGAGTTCCTCAGCCCGATGTTCAACAAGCGCACCGACATCTACGGCGGCGGGACGCGCCAGAGGGCGCGCCTGGCTCTGGACGTGGTGGCGCGGGTGCGGAAGGCGCTGCCGGAGATGCCGCTCATTTTCCGCCTGAATTGCGAGGATTTCACCCCGGACGGCATCTCGCTGTCGGACAGCCGGATCACGGCCCAGATGCTGGCCGAGGCGGATGTGGACATCATCTCGGTGAGCGGCGCCCGCCCCACACGCACCCGGATTGTCAAGCCCGAGAAAGAGGCCTATTTCCGGGAGCAGGCCCAGCAGATCAAAGCCGCAAGTGGCCTTCCGGTCATCGTGGCCGGGGGTATCCGCTCACCCCAGGCGGTGGGGGAGGTGCTGCAGAAAGGCTACGCCGACCTGGTGGCCCTGGGCAGGCCCCTGATCCGCACCCCGGACCTTGTCACTCGCTGGCGCGCGGGTCAATTCGAGCCCTACGACTGTATCAGTTGCAACGGCTGTATGCGCGCCGGGATGGAATACTCGGTCAGCTGCGTGCGCCTGGGTGAGAGCGGGTCGGAGCTGGCCGCAGTCGGTGCGGATGAGGACTGAAAGCTGATCGGATGTGATTGCGGATCAGGCCCTGTCGGCTGCGGCTGACGGGGCCTTTGTTTTTAGGGGTCTATAGAGCATCCAGGCCTGAACACCGATCACGGCGAGGATCACCAGCGCGCAGGCCAGGTAGGGGGCATGGAGGTCCCAGGCCCCGGCCACGTAGCCGCAGACCAGGGGGCCGGCCAGCGAGCCCAGGCCGATCATCGACTCGTGCACCCCGGTGCGGTTGGAGCTTCCCGGCGGGCAACTGGTGCTGTAGTAGATGCTGGCCGTGTAGCTGAAACCGCCCGAGACCCCGATCAGGGCCATCGCCACGCCATAGAGCACCACGTTGCCGGTCAGGGCCAGAAGCAGCGTACCGGGCAGGGTGACTATCTGGAACAGAAGGTATATCCGCCGGTTGTACTGCCAGCTGTGCCAGTGGCGAACGATCCAGAACATCAGCATCTGGCCGGCATGGATCAGGGCCAGCAGCAGGCCCAGCACGGTTCGGTCCAGACGGTCCACCTCCAGGGCCAGCTTGGGGAATATCATCTTAATCGAGCCGATCACGAACACCAGGGCGAAGTTCGACAGCCAGCCGCAGATCAGGAACCGTCGCCAGAGCTGCGCCCTCTCACTGTCACCGCTGGAACGCGAGACAAAATCGGCGCTGCCCATCCTGGCCTGGCCCTCGGAGTCGGTCAGGCGGGTGTTGAGCAGAAGGATCGCCGCGCAGATGAACACTGACCAGAGGAACGGCAGAATCGAACTGCTGCTGGTCAGGTAGCCGCAGAGAAGGTGGCCCAGGGACAGACCGAAACTCCAGCTCAGGCAGAACGCACCCAGGGTCGACATGAGGCTGCGGCGGTGCCCGCTGTCGGCCAGAAGAGACTGCATGGGCGGCCAGTAGAACCCCAGGCAGCCATAGAGCAATCCGAAATTGAGGGCCAACTGGGTCACGGTCTTGGAACGGAACAGCATGAAACTGAACACCCCGGCCAGGATAGAAGTGACCAGGATCATTTTCCGTCGCGAGAGCCGATCGCAGAAATAACCGCCGCTCAGGCTTGCGATTACGTAAAAGAATGCCGAAACCGCCCCGATATAGCCCAGCTCCACCGCGCTGGCCCCCAGGTCGATAGCGTAGACCGCCACCGCGCCCACTGCGAAAGTGTACACAACGTCCATCAGGAACGCTGTGGCATAGATCGTATGACGGTTGTACAGCTTCAAATCCTGCTCCTGTTGATTTAGCGGGGGTTTGGTGTTATTTTCTGCAAGATTGCCTGAAAGGCATCGAAGATATATTAAATGTCCGCTGCGGGCAAGGGAGGTGCAGAGCCTCCTGCCGGTGGAAAGGGCAACGGCGTCCCGGATGAAAAACAGACATTGGTCCCGTTTCTACCAGCGCCTGCAGAGTGGTCAGCTGCTGGTGCTGAGTTTTTTCTTCACCATAGTGGCCGGCTCAGTGCTGCTCTGGCTGCCCTGGTCGGTAACGGGTGACGGCATTCAGTATATCGACGCCCTGTTCACCGCCACCAGTGCAGTCTGCGTGACCGGGTTGAGCACGGTGGACACCGGGACCACTTTCACCCTCTTCGGCAAGATCGTGTTGCTGGTCCTGATCCAGGTGGGCGGCTTGGGGATCATGACTTTCTCGGTCCTGATGTTCCTCACCGTGGGCCGTCTGCCCGCCCTTCGCGACCGCTGGCTGGTGGAGAACATGTACTCCCAGGAGGGCCGCATTCAGGTTCTCAACCTGATCCGCACTATTTTTGCCTTCACGTTCATCGCCGAGGCCCTGGGGGCGGTGGGCCTGTCCGTGGGCTGGTTCCGCAGCGGGATGCCTGCGGTCCAGGCGATGTGGTACGGTGTCTTTCACAGCGTAAGCGCATTCTGCAATGCCGGTTTCGCTTTCTTCCCCAACAGCTTCGAGGACTATGTCGGCTCCTGGTGGATCAACCTTTCCACCTGCGGTCTGATTATCTCGGGCGGTATCGGCTTTTCGGTCCTGTACGAGCTGTTCGACCGCTATATCCTGCGCTGCCGTCGCCGCCTGTCCCTGCACACCCGCCTGGTGCTCTATACCACACTGTTTCTGCTGGTGGTCGGGGCGCTGGGGTTCTACGTGCTGGAGGTGGACAACACCCTTCTCGGGATGGGGCCGGGCAAGTGTTTCATGGCCAGCCTGTTCCAGTCCACCACCGCCCGAACCGCCGGTTTCAACACGATACGCATCTCCGCGCTCAGTAACGGCACCCTGCTGATTATCATCCTGCTGATGTTCATCGGGGCCTCGCCGGGCTCCTGCGGCGGTGGCGTACGCACCACCAGCCTGGCCCTGCTGGTGATTTTCTTCGTCAACCGGGTAAAGGGCAGCCTGCGGACCAACATTTTCGGCCGCACGGTGCCGGATGACACTATCGGCAAGGTGGTGATGGTTATCCTGCTGGGTGTTCTGGCCGTGGTGGGGATAACCCTGCTGCTGCTGCTGACCCAGGGCCAGCAGATCCTTTACCCGCGCCACCGTGACCTGTTCCTGGGCTACCTGTTCGAATGCGTTTCCGCCCTGGGCACCGTGGGGCTGTCGATGGGCGTTACTCCCTCGCTGAACCACCTGGGCAAGCTGCTGATCGTGGCGCTGATGTTTGTCGGCCGGGTCGGGCTGGTGACTCTGGCCTATGGGATGATCCGTCCCGGCAAGCGGATCAGCATTGAGTACGGCAGCGAGGACGTGATGATCTGACAAAGCTCTTTCAGGAGGGGCTGTGAAAAAGTTTATGGTTATCGGACTGGGCAATTTCGGTTTCCAGGTGGCGCGCTCGCTGTTCGAGGACGGCAACGAGGTGATCGCTATCGACAGCAGCCGTGACCGGGTCCAGGAAATACGCGATTACTGCTCCCGCGGCATCGTGGCTAACGCCGAGAACAAGGATTTCCTTCAGTCGGTGGGAGCGCAGGAGATGGATGCGGTAATCCTGAGCATGGGCGACAACATCAGCCAGAGCATAATCACCACGCTCCTGCTCAAGGAACTGCAGGTCAAGTTCCTGATCGCCAAAGCCAACGACCCCGAGCACGGCAAGGCCCTGCGCAAGGTGGGGGCGGACCGGGTGATTTTCCCGGAGCAGGAGGTGGCGATCAAGTTGGCCCAGCGCCTGACCTCACCCTCGATCCTCGACACGCTGGAACTGGGCGGCGAGTACGTGTTGACCGAGATGCTGCCGCCAATGGAGTTCGTGGGCCAGTCGCTGATGGAGGTCAATCTTCGGCGGATATACAACCTGTTCGTGGTGGCGATCAAGGAGGCCGTGCCCGAGCGTGTGACAGTCCTGCCCCCGGCCGAATACCGGATCAAGGACAGCGACACCCTGGTCATTCTGGGCAGCACCGACGATATTGCCAAGCTGAACAAGAAAACGAAGGCCTCCTGAGCTTTCGCCCGGGAGGCCTCGGCCTTCAATTCTTCAATAGATTTTCAGCCACCGTTATTCATTCCGCCGATCGAAAGCAGAACATCGCTGTGCTTGGTCCGCTCGGTCAGGGCATCAAGTATTTCTGGCAGAAGGTCCGGAGTCAGTCCCAGCCCGCTCCAGGTTATTTCCCGTATCTCTGAACCCAGTCCCTCGCCGACATCCCCGATCCGGGCGTTGCTGCAGATGCTGTCGGCCAGGTGCACGAGTTGGGTGATCTTGCGCTGCTGACGGGGCGAGACATCCGGCTCGTGGTGGAACCGCACGCAATGGACTATCTTCAGCGGCAGGCCCCAGCGTTCGAGCAGGGCCGCGCCGATCTGGGTGTGGTCCAGGCCGATACGGTTGCGTTCCAGGGTGAGGATATAGTTGGGTCGCGGAGGGTTCTCGGAATCACCCGGAATGTGCTGGTGCACCTCGGGCATGTAGGTGGCGCTGACCCAGCGGCCGATGTCATGCAGCAGCCCCACCACATGAGCCTGGGGGCCGTTTTCGGGAATCACGCCGGTCAGCTCGTTGATAACCTCGGTACAGACCCCCACGCTGATCGAATGCTGCCAGAACTTGATCGGGTCGACCTTGCCGCTGACTCGGTTGGACAGGAACTGGATCAGGGCCAGGCTCATCACCATCTTGCGAATTTCCTGGAACCCCAGCCTGACCACGGCCTCCTGCACCGTGCCGATAGTCCGTCGCGCCCCGAACACCACCGAGTTTGCCAGTTTGAGGACCATGCTGGTCACCGGCGGATCATCCGAAATTATCGAGCTGATCCGCTGGACATCGGGCTGTTCCTCGTTCAGAGAGGATTCGAGCATCAGGGCCACGCTGGACAGGGTCGGCAGCTTCCTGACTTTAAGCAGTTGCTCTATAAGTTGGTTCAGATCCAGCATCTTGCGGTCCCTGCGTTAGTCGGCGAAGAACTCTTTGGCCTTAGCCCGCGGCAGGCTGCAGTGAGAGAGACAGCCGCGAGGTAAAGAGAGCACCGGCCGGATAATTTGAATGGGACGAAGCCAAAGGTTTGAATGAGATATTATAAACTTCTTCCTCTCATTTTTCCACAAATTTCTGCCGGAAGCCCCCGTGGTTGCTTTGAATCCATCTCTGTTCACGCCGTACCGGATGAAAGGAGCGCAACAAGATCGCCGCATTCGGCAGTGAAAGGGACGTTCGGGTCGAAAGCGCCGAGAAAACAGATGTTCCCGAATCCTGCGGTCCGCAGAGCCGTTTCGAGGCGTTCCCCGGTCAGCGGGTAGTGTTTTTCGACATCCTCGGCCAATTTGGTCCCGTCCCGGAAAACCTCCAGCTTAAAATCCAGGCTGCTTTCATGATATGTGTAGGAGCGTGTGAAACTCCACTGCGCCCCGTCATGCTGCAGGGTTTTGACCGGCATCTGACTGGGACGGAGACTTAAGATGCGATCGTAGTTCAGCAGGTGCAGGACGACTTTTCCACCCGCTCCGGCGGCGGTCAGAAGGTTCCGGCAGAAAGAGTCGAGCCGTGAGGGAGGAAGGTGGGCCAGGGTGTTGCCCAGGCAGAGGATCAGGTCCCAGGGACCACGCTCCCGAGCCAGCCGTCCGAGCCCGCCCATGCCCCAGGAGTGGATCGGTGCGCCGGGCAGGGTGCTCTCGGCGATCCGGCGGAGCTGCAAAGAGGGCTCCAAGCCCTCGACCTGGCAGCCGGCCTGGGCGAATCCGGCCAGATGCCGTCCCGTACCGCAGCCTATATCCAGAACGCGGGCCTCGCGTTTCCAGCGCACGCCCGAGGCTTCCAGCAGGAAAGGCATCTCGGTGCGGAGGCGACGCTCCCAGTCGATGAAAATATCGTAATAGGGGGCCAGCATACGGTAACGATCCGGCATCCTGACTTCTCCTTTCTAAGAGCAAACATCCGCGGCCCGCTGACACCTGCCTTGAACCACCACTAACAACATTTTATATTTTTTTAGGACCACGATGCAACAGCCCTGAGCATTTTAAACGAATTGTCCTGACACAGTGAGGGGAGAGGAAGCCACATGAGTTGGCGCGGATATGCCCTGGCCGGGCTGCTGGCAACGGCGCCACTGGCCGCCGGCGGTTGTGCGACCATAAGGAACATCAATTTTTATTCGACTTCCGAGGAGGTCCAGCTCGGGCAGGCCCTGGACAAGGAAATCCACAAACAGTACACGGTGCTTGCCGACGAGCGGCTGGACTCGTTCCTTCAGGAGCGGGGAGACAAGCTGGTGGCGGTCTCGAGCCGCACCGATCTGAAATACCATTTCGTGGCTGTCAAGGACGAGGCGGTCAACGCTTTCGCTATCCCGGGTGGTTACTGCTACATCAACCTGGGCCTGATCCGCAATGTCGAGACCGAGGCCGAGCTGATCAGCGTCGTGGCCCATGAGTTGAGCCATGTCACCAACCGTCACAGCGTGAAACGCCTGAGCCAGATGCAGCTGCTGGACGCAGCGCAGCAAATCGCCCTGGGTAACTCCGGCACCCTGGCCAACACCGTGGCCAGCATGTTCACCACCGTTGGCATGCTCAGCTACAGCCGGGAGTACGAGCGCCAGGCCGACCATGACGGGCTCATGGTCATGTACAAGGCCGGCTACGACCCCAACGGCATGGTCAAGATGTTCGAGATGCTCAAGTCCAAGCAGCAGAGCCCCGAGACCAAGGGTTGG
>CAYLSM010000041.1:0-27215 GCA_964386505.1 uncultured Gemmatimonadales bacterium | reverse complement strand
CAAGGCCGCGGTGCTTCTCAACACCACCTGGCGCAACGTGCTGAGCGAGGGATCGCGCCTTATACTGACCAGCCGTCTGAGCGAGAACCCGGCTTTCGAGGGCTCTTATTTCGTGCAGACCGGCTGGCGGCCCAGTATCAGCGTGGGGGCGCAGCTCAATTTCACCAAGCTGGACGTGATCACCTACACCGCGGCCGGCAATCCCGAGGCGAACTACGACTACGAGATGCTGCGGGCCGACCTGGTGGCCCAGACCATTTTCTCCAACTCCTTCGCCTTGGGCGGAATCCTTCGCTACCAGAATTCCATGATCCATTCCGTGTTCACGCCCGAGCAGAACAGCGACTGGCAATATGGTCTGGTCAACCTGCTGGGCTTTGTCCGGTTCGACAACCTCGACCGCACGGAATACCCACACAGCGGAGCGCGCATTTACGCCGAGGCCAAGCTGATTTCCGATCCGCTTTCCAGTTTCCACCTCAAGGGCAAAAAACCGTTCATGACCTATACTCTGAGCCTGGAACGGGCCATTCCGGTGGGACGTCGCCTGACCCTTCCGGTGGCTTTGTACGCCGGGTGGGTCGATACGGATAACCTGCCTAACGACTACCTCTTTTTCATCGGAGGGAACTACCCGGTGTTCGAAAACACGTTCCCGTTCATGGGTACGCGTTTCATGGAGCGGGTGGCCACCTCGGCGCTGGTGCTGCAGGTGGGGGCGCAGTACGAGTTTTCAAGCGGAAAGTATGTGATCCTGCGGGCCAATGCCGCCAAAACGCGGTTTGATCTCGAGGGAGCACCCTCCACCAGCGACCTGTTCGGCGGGGTGGGTCTGACCCTGGGACTCGACAGCCCGATAGGACCCCTCGAATACAGCCTGATGTACGGCGAGCAGCACCGGAATTTCCTGACCAACATCAATATCGGCTACCGGTTTTGAGACCCGCGAGACTGAGGGCCGCGGCCCTGGCCGGGTGACGCGGCTTGTGTTATGATAGAGGTCACGATTTCGGACCCTGTCCGGCCCTGGGAGCAAAAGCGTCTCCGGGCCTTCTGCCTTAACAGTCAGCCCAAGGAGAAACACCCGATGAAATCAGCCAGATTGCATTCGCTCTTTCTGACTGTCGTGGCGTTGAGCCTGACAGTTGTCTCGCTCCAGGCCGCGTCCAAGCCCAAGGCTGAGGTCCCGGCCTACCTGGACCCAAAGCTGACAGTTGAGCAGAGGGTGGATGACCTTCTGGGCCGCATGACCCTGGAGGAGAAGGTCGGGCAGATGAACCAGTACCTGGCCCCGATCTACGCCCGGGCCTCGGAGCCGGCGGAGTTCAACGCGCACCTGGCCGAGCTGATGAGCAAGGGCCTTATCGGCTCGTTCCTGTTCGTCCAGGACCTGGCCGAGGCCAATGACCTGCAGAAAACGGCCGAGAACTCACGGCTCAAAGTGCCGCTGCTGTTCGGGATCGACGCCGTGCACGGACTGTGCCCGGTGCGCGGGGCGACCATTTTCCCCACGCCAATCGCCATGGGCGGAACGTTCGACCCGGGACTGCAGGAGCGCGCCGCGCGCGTGACCGCCCGCGAGACCCGCGCCAGCGGGATTCACTGGGCGTTCTATCCGGTGCTGGAGGTGGCCCGTGACCCGCGCTGGGGCCGCTCGGCCGAGGTGCTGAGCGAAGACCCCTACCTGGTGACACAGATGGGCCAGGCCATAGTGCGCGGCTTCCAGGGCCAGGACCTGGGCAACCCCGAGAGCATTATCGCCTGCCTGAAGCACTACGTGGCTCACGGCCAGCCGCTGGGCGGTCGCAACACCGCGCCGGTGGATGTCTCTGAACGCTACCTGCGCAGCACGTTCCTGCCGCCGTTCGAGGCCGCGGTGAGGGCCGGGGCCGGTTCGGTCATGGCCGCCTACCACGAGCTGGACGGCGTGCCCTGCCACGCCAACGAGTATATCCTGAGCGACATCCTGCGCGGCGAGTGGGGATTCAACGGGTTCGTGGTCAGCGACTGGGGCGGGATCGAGCGCCTGTTCGACCCGCACCGCACCGCGGCGGACATGAAAGAGGCCGTTCGTCAGGCGGTGACCGCCGGGGTGGACATGCACATGCAGGGCGACGGGTTCACCGAGCCGCTGCTGCAACTGGTGCGCGAGGGCACGATTCCCGAGGGCCGGGTGGACCAGTCGGTGCGGCGGATCCTGGCGGCCAAGATGCAGCTGGGCTTGTTCGAGAAGCGTTACGTGGACCCGGCCTGGAGCGCCAAGGTGCTGGGAGCCCCGGAGAACGTGAAAGTGGCCCTGGAGGCGGCGCGCAAGTCGATAGTGCTGCTGGAGAACAAGGGCGGCGCCCTGCCGCTCAAGAAAGACCTCAAGCGCGTGCTGATCAGCGGCCCCGGTGCGGATGACAACTCGCTGATGGGTGACTGGACTGCTCCGCAGCCGGCGGAGAACGTGACCACTGTAGTGGAGGGCGTGCGGGCCGCGGTGTCCAAGGCCACGCAGGTGGATTTTGTGGAAAGCGGCCGGATTTTCGAAATAACGCCCGAGAAAATCGAGCAGGTGGTCCAGGCAGCCAAGGGCGCGGATGTGGCAATCCTGGTAGTGGGCGGCAACGACGCGCGCTACGACAGCCAGGGCAAATGGGACCGCACCCGCCGGGAGCGCACCGGCGGCGAGGGCGTGGACCGCGGCGACTGCCTGGAGCTGCTGGGCGGCCAGCTCGAACTGGTCAAGGCTGTGCAGGCCACAGGCACGCCCACGGTGGTGGTGCTGATCAACGGCCGCCCGCTGGCCGTGGGCTGGATCGCCGAGAACGTGCCGGCTGTGCTGGAGGCCTGGCAGCCGGGTCTGGTGGGTGGGCAGGCCGTGGCTGAAATCCTGTTCGGCGATGTCAACCCGAGCGGCAAGCTTTCGACCAGCATCCCGCGCTCGGCCGGACAGCTCCCGGTCTACTACAACCATCCCTACTCGGCCGAGGTGGACTACAAGTACGGGCCCTGGAAACCGCTGTACGAGTTCGGCTACGGCCTGAGCTACACCACGTTCGAATACGGCGCCCCGAGCGTGCCGTCCCGCGTTCTGCCCGGCCAGACCATTCCGGTCACGGTGGAAGTGGCCAACACGGGCAAGGTGGCGGGTGAGGAAAGTGTGCTTCTGTTCGTGACGGATGAGGTGTCGAGCGTCTCGACCCCGGTCAAGCAGCTCAAGGCGTTCCAGCGGATCGCCCTTGCCCCGGGCGAGAAAAAGAGTGTCACTCTCAGCCTGAGCTACGGCCAGCTGGCCCTGTACGACCGCAGCATGCGCCCTGTCGTGGAGCCGGGCAAGTTCAAGGTGAGCGTGGGCGGCAAGGAGGCCGAGTTCGAAGTGGCGCGCTGAGCGCTCAGCTCTGTTCGCAGAAGGCGAGGCCCCGCGCAGATTATTTCCCTCTCTGCGCGGGGCTTTCCGTCTCGGGCCACGCGGGGAGGTGGATTCAGCGGGCGGATTGGCATAGATTCAAGCAAAAGTTTATTGCGGATACCGGAGGAACGAACACGTTAAGGAGCGGAGGTTCGAAATGCTGATCGGCAGGCTTGGCGTAACCGGCGGTTGTTCGAAAGTGGATAAGCACCGCCCTGACTCCAGACTGCGCGGAGCGGGCCGGGCGCTCACGCTGCTCGCGTTTCTATTGCTGGCCGGAAGCCTGGGCGCCGAACCGATAAAGGTCCATCCCGACAACCCGCACTATTTCCAGTTCGGGGGCCGTCCGACAATCCTGATCACCTCGGCCGAGCACTACGGCGCGGTGGTCAACCGGGCTTTCGACTACAACGCCTATCTGGACGCGCTCAAGCAGTACGGCCTTAACTACACCCGTATCTACCCGGGTTACCTGATCGAGCCGAAAGACAAGTTTGTCCCGGGCAACACGCTGGGGGTTCCCAACAGCGACCTGATCCTGCCCTGGGCGCGCAGCGAGCAGCCGGGTTACGCCCTGGGTGGGAACCTGTTCGACCTCGACCGCTGGGACCCGGCCTTTTTCGAGCGCCTACGCGATTTCGTGGCCCAGGCGGCGGACCGTGGGATCGTGGTGGAGGTCTGCTTTTTCAACTGCCAGTACAAGGACACCTGGCCGCTGTCGCCGCTTTACAAGACCAACAACATCCAGGGCGAGGGCGACTGCGGCTACAACGACGCCCAGACCCTTCTGCCGGAGGATGTCCTGCGGCGGGAAGAGGCTTATGTGGCCGAGATCGTGAGGCGGGTCAACGAGTTCGACAACGTGATCCTGGAAATCTGCGACGAGCCGATCCTCAACGGCACGCCGCCCGAGCAGGCCGGGCCCTGGCTCAGGCATTTCGCCAGCCTGATCCACGAAACCGAAAGTGTCCTGCCCAAGAAACACCTCGTGGCGCAGCAGATGCAGGGCCCGCTGGAGGGGCCGTGTGACATGACCGGCGACCCGGCGATCGATCTTATTGTCACCCAGTATGTCTGGACCACCGGGGAAGATCAGATGGGCGGCATGAAAGGGCTGGACCTGGAGTACGGCCGCGGCAAGCCGATCGAATTGAACGAAACGGATTACTACCCGATCTGGTACAAAGGGGACAAGATCGCGGACTCCCGGGTCGAGGCCTGGGAATTTATCGTGGGCGGCGGAGCGGGTTTCAACCAGCTCAGCGGGTTGTACACGGTGGCCGACCCGGCCGGTAAAACCGCGGAGAACGAAGCGCTCTGCGGCGCACTAAAGAACCTCGTGCAGTTCATGTCCGGTTTTGATTTCATACGGATGAGCCAGGACCGCAGTCTTACAACCGGTGATTCCCTGAGTCTGGTCCACACGCGCGGGATCAGCGATCCGGGACGGCAGTACGCTTTTTACCACCATCACAGCCGCTGGGCCAATGGGAGCGGCGACTACGAGGTATTGCCAGGGGAATATTGCGACACGCTGAGCCTGGATCTTCCGGCCGGGGTCTACGTGGCCGACTGGGTCGATCCGGCCACGGCCACGGTTGTCCGCAGCGAGAGGATCGAGCACAAGGGCGGAGCCAGCAAGCTGGTGACCCCGGTCCACCGGATCGATATCGCCCTGCGGCTGAAACTGGAATCGAACAAGTAACTTTTCGCCATATCGAGTTGGACGAAGGCCGCTCCCGGAACGGGGGCGGCCTTTTTTGTTCACGATTTGGCCGGATTTCTCTACTTCGAACGTTACGCGTATGTGAGAAATCAGTCACCGGTTGCGTGAAATTCTACAGACGGGCTTGGCCGCATTATAAAGGAATCTCTCTAATCTCTTTTGTGATAGCCGTTTCGCTAATGTATTCGCTTGTGGTACGTTGCATGCTAATTCAGGAAAACCGGGAAGTCAATCGGACTGCAGTCGAGGCTGTCAGAGCATGCCGAGACAGGCGCAGGTCATTTGGGCGATCATCCCGGGCAGGCTGAAAGGAATCGTTCTTAGTCTGGATTGCCATGATATAAGTCGATCAAATGTTTAATGCGGTCTGAGAGACGGAAACCATGAACGAGTCGGCTGAGAATCAGGCAAGGGAATCGGAAACAATCTACATGAACAACGCCGCCTCCGGCTGGCCGCGCTGCCCTGGGGTGGTGGAGGCGATCCGGGACGAACTGGAGCGTTGTCCGCACCACGCGGGCCGTTCCGCCTCAGCGGGTGAGGATGCGGCCGGGCGCTGCCGTCTCCGGCTGGCTTCTTTCCTGGGGCTGCACGACAGCTCCAGGCTCGTGTTCACCTGTAACGCCACGCACGCACTGAACCTGGCCATCCTTGGACTGAACCTTCCTCCGAACGCACACATTGTCAGTTCGCTGGCTGAGCACAACTCTGTCCTGCGCCCCCTGCACCATCTCCGACAACGTCGCCCGGACATCCGGCTCAGCCTTGTGGGACTGGATTCCGGGGGCGGCCTGGACTGTCGGGAGTTCATGGCGCGGCTGTCCGAGGGAGCGGCTCTGGTGGCGCTCACCCATGCCAGCAATGTGACGGGCCGTGTGTTCGAAGTAGAGGAGTTTTTCGAACTGGCCCACCGCGCCGGCGCGCTGACCCTTCTGGATGCATCCCAGACTTTCGGGGCCCTGCCGCTGCAACCGGAGAGCCTGGGGGCGGACCTGCTGGTGTTCACCGGACACAAGGCCCTGCATGGGCCGCCGGGCAGCGGCGGCCTGTACGTGTCCCCCTCCCTGGAGCTGGAGCAAATGTTTGTTGGCGGGACAGGCGTGCGCAGCGACCTGGAGTTCCATCCCCGGGAAATGCCCATGCGCCTGGAGGCCGGTACGCCCGACAACCCTGTGCTGGCTGGGTTCGAGAACGCTCTGGGCTGGCATGAGGTCAACGGTGCGGCTTTCAACGCCAGGAGCCGCGAGCTGACCGGGGCGCTCCTCCAGGGTCTGGGCGGCACAGCCGGAATCAGTCTGATCGGGGCCGGGCCGCAAGACCGCAGGATCGGGATTGTCTCTTTCGTGACGGAGCGCTGGAGCGTGGAGGAGACGGGTTTCATTCTGGCGGAGAGTTTCGGGATCATCTGCCGTTCGGGGTTGCACTGCGCCCCTCTGATTCATGGCCGGCTGGGATGTGCGCCGGAGGGAACTGTCCGTCTCAGCCTGTCCGGGTTCAACACCCAGGCTGAGGTTGAGAGAGTCATCACCTCGGTCCGGAGGTTGGTCAAATGAGAATAATCGGCGTAAAACAGCTCGAAGACTGTTTCAACGGCAGCTCGCTATACGAGTTCGTCTTTGATGAATCCTGGAACCGTGCCAGTATCAAGGCTTTGAGTGCTTGCGGGACTCTCGAGTATTTCCCGGACTTTCCACGTCCCTTTTTCCGTCTACTCATCCAGGGAGGAGCACAGCTCAAGGGAGTCGAAGGGGAAACGATATGCAAGTCGATCGTGAAGGCGGAGCAGTTGGAGCTTTTGAGTGAAAACCTGGCCTCTGCGCTTAAGGCAAGCCGGGAACAACCACAGAAGGGAGACTGGTCATGGGAGCAAGGATGATCAAGTACTATGATTGGATCAAACAGAAAGGCGGAATCCAATCCCAGATGAGACTGGCGATGAAGACCGCCATTCCCAGCGCCAAAGCCGAGTCCCTGCCGGACACGCAGTCAGCTCTGGAGAAAATGCACCAGGCCGTCAAGGAAATTACCGGCGTCGAACCGCCCAAGTTCTAACTGAGGAGGATTCCATGGCTGTCTTCAAGAAAACGGAACTTGTACTGGACCATGTTTTCGATCCATCGACCTCGAGGCATTATCTCAACGGTCAGCTCAGTGTGCTGCACTGCCATCACTACAGTGCGCTCTACAGCCAGCTGGCCGAGGACATCTCATTCCTTGACGGCCGGAAACTCTTGTCCGACGTGGCGGGGGAAACCTTTTACAAGTGCCTTGACGAGTACTACCGCGGACATGGCATCCAGGCTTTCAAGGACAAGGTGACGATCGCGGAGCAGTATTATGCCGCAATCGGCCTGGGTTCGATGAAAACCATCTACGTGGGGCCGGATTCAGCCGAGGTGGAGCTGAAGCACTCTCATGTGGACGAGGGCTGGATCAAGAAATGGGGGACCCACGACAAACCGATCAATTTCATCACCCAGGGTTTTATCGGTGCGGTGGTATGCCTGCTTAACGCAAAGCCCCTTGGGAGTTACGAAGTACTTGAAACACAGAGTATAGTCTGCGGGGAGAAAGTTTCCCGCTTCAAAATCGTCACCAGGTAGGGAGGCAGACATGGCTATCGACCGTAAATTGATTATTGAGAACATGTCGCGCATCCAGGTCGTGGGGAATGAGGATGGCCTGGTGCCGGCTTTCAACGTCTTTGTCAACCAGCTTCCGGCTGGACTGTGGAACTCTTTCGCCGATCGCCTGGTCAACAAGGTGGAACCGCAGCTCCTGGAGGCGGCTGAATACCTGCTGGTCAATGCGGCGCACGAATGCGGCTATCACACCGGCTACGGCATAATCACCTCGGAGGAATGGAAGGCCGTGGTCCAGCCGATGGTGGAGAAAGTGCCGGAGGATATCCTCCACGGCGCATATGCGGTCTTCACCGCCTGGGGCTGGGCCAAATCCGAGATCGTGGAGCTTATTCCGGCGCAGAAAATGGTGGTGCGGGCCTACAACTATTACGAGGCCGACGTAGTGCATTGCGGCAGGAGCCCGCGTCCCAGCGCCTACATGATCCGGGGGGTAAGCGCGGCTTTCATGGACCTGGCCTACGGAGGCGAGTACGACAAGACCGGCAAGACCGGGCTGCACACGTTCAAGTGCGATCAGGTCAAGGGGATAGAGTGCGGTGACGACTACGGTGAATTTGTCGTCACCAAGGCCTGATTGATCACGCGCCTTTCAGCCGGGCGCCGCGGCAGCCGATTCCGGCCGCGGCGCCCGGTTTCTTTCTACCGGTGTCGCCTCCTGCCGCGACGGCTCTGGCGCGACAACAGCTTGCGCAGTGTGTACCAGGCCCCTTTCTGAACAATAGACAGATAAGTTTTCACCAGGAAAAGCCTGGCCCGGAACGCCGGCCCCTCGAATTCCGCCTGGACTTTCCTGAGGTTGGCGGAAATGTCGATGTGCTGCGGGCATTTCTGCAGGCACTGGCCGCATTCGACGCACTGGGAGGCGAGCATGGAGGTGTCGCGGGTCAGGCCGCCCACCAGGGTGAAATAGTGCAGACCGGCCTCTTTTTTGTCATTGAACAGCCCGGCGTGGTTGTACAGCTTGAAACAGCCCGGGATATCCACGGCGGCCGGACAGGGCATGCAGTACTGGCAGCCGGTGCAGTCCACCCGCATGAGGTCTCGGAAAGTATCGGCCGCCCGGCCGACCAGAACGAGTTCCTCCCTGTTCAGCGAATTGGGACGGGCTTGTTCCGCCAGGCGCAGGTTCTCCTCCAGGTGCTCCATTTCAGTCATCCCGGACAGGATGGTGCTGACCTCCGGATGGTTCCAGATCCAGCGCAGAGCCCATTCCGCGGGCGTTCTTTTCACGGGCGCGCTGTCCCAGACAGCCTGGACAGCCGGCGGAGCCTGCCCGGCCAGGCTGCCTCCGCGCAGCGGCTCCATCACGATCACGCCGAGCCCCCTGGAGGCAGCGTATTCGAGCCCGTCCCGTCCGGCCTGGTTGCTCTCATCCAGATAGTTGTACTGGAGCAGGCAGAACTCCCAATCATAATCATTGACCAGGGCCGTGAATTCCTCCCGCTGGCCGTGAAAGGAGAACCCGAGGTGAGCGACGCGCCCATCGCGCCGTATACGCTCCAGGAACCTCTCTATGCCCAGGCCCTTTAGCTGCTGCCAGCGCTCACCGTACAGGGCGTGTATCAGGTAATAGTCGATCCTGTCCACCTGCAGGTTTTTCATCTGCCGGTCGAGAAGGCTTTCCAGGTCCTGCTCTTTCTGCGCCATCCAGTGCGGCAGCTTGGTGGCTATTTTCACCCTGTCCCGGCAGCCGCATTCTTTCAGCACCTGGCCGAGGAAGGCCTCGCTCTTGCCTTTGTGGTAGGGGGCCGCGGTGTCGAAATAATTGATCCCGGCCTCGATGGCGCGTTGAAGGATGCGGCGGGAATTCCGCTCGTCGATCCGGCCGTTCTGCTCGGGAAAGCGCATGCATCCATAACCCAGCACCGACAGCTCGTCGCCTGTGCGCGGCATTTTTCTGTACAGCATGGGATTGTCCTTGTCGTGATGTAAGTTGCCTTGTCTCTGCATATCCAACTGATCAGTCAGTCAAGCATAAAGCAAATAAAAACGGCTCATCTCCTATGCTCGAAGCGCCTCCACAAGCGTTGCGAAGGCTTTTTCCCTCAACTGCTGGTCGTCCTGCTGCTCCGGATGGTCAAGCAGGTAATGCACGGTGCTGGCGATCATGCTCCAGGTCAACTCGTGCAGCAACTCGACCGGCAATTCCTTTATTAGGCCGGCTTTCATGCCCTCGAGCAGCAGGTCGCCCTGCAGCTTGAAAAGATTCTTTCCGGTTTCTTTCGAAATCTGGTTTATGTAGGGTGAATGGCTGTACTGGTCGAAAAATAACAGGACCCTGGGGTGGGCCAGGATGTAGTCGATCGAGTTGCGCCATATGCTGCGCAGACTGTTAATGAAATCATGCGGTCCGGCGCCGGATTCGACTGCCATGCAGCGGGACAGTTCCTGCTTGCAGTACAGATAGAGCGAGTTGATGAGCTGCTCTTTGTTCCTGTAGTGGTTGAACAGGGTGCCGGTGGCCACGCCCGCGGTTTTCGCGATCAGGGCGGTCGGAGTGTCCTGGAAGCCCCGGATGGTGAACAGCTCCAGGGCGGCGGCCAGGATTCTTTCTTTTTTGTCGTTCAAGGCGCGCCTTTTCTTGGGGTGACTGACTGGTCAATATAGTATTGTGGCGCAAAGATTCAGTCAAGGCTTTCGTGCATTTTGGGGGATAAAATCGAGTGGGAACTCAGCGCTTGAATGGTTTGTACTGCGGGAAATACTTATCGGCGCAGTCCGGGCAAATGCCGTGGCTGAACTCGGCTTCCGAGTGCTTCGTGATGTACATCTCGATCTGTTGCCAGTAGCCCTTGTCATCCCGCACTTTCTTGCAGTAGGCGCAGATGGGCAGAAGCCCGCGCAGGGTCTTGACCTCGGCCAGGGCTTTCTGCAGGCTGCCGATCACCTGCTCCAACTCCAGCTCGACTTTCCGGCGCCGTTCCACCTCCTGCTGGGCCAGGCTCAGTTCCTTGCTGATCTCGGCCACCTGGCGGAAAATGGCCAGCACGGGACGGTTTTCGATCTCGATGCCGTTCCTGCGGTTCTGCCACGACATGTAGCCGTAGAGGAAAAACATGGCGAAAACCGAGATTATAGCCCGGCTGAGAAGGGTGCCCTTGAGGATGTTCAGGTAGGCCGGAGTACCGGCAAAAGCCCCGCTGGCGAACAACAGGACATCCAGCCACATCACCCCGAGCAAGGTGAGGAAAGCGCGCAGCCAGAGCTGGAGGCCGAAATTGGGTTTGCCCAGGAACTCCCAGGCCATGGCCAGGAAAAACAGGTCCACGAGCGTGGTGAGCACCGAGGCGATGTTGATCCGCAGGCTGGGCACCGGCACCAGGTTGAAAGCCAGCTTGTAGCTGATGTCCCCCTGGTTGTGCAGTACGGCGGCCAGGATGGGAGTGAGGATCGATATACCCATGACAACGGAGATGGCGATGCGGGTGGCGCGCGGGCCGTCGAACACGTAGACCACGAACACACCCAGCAGCAAGGAGGAATAGAACACGGTCGAGCCGACAACGAAAGTCATGCCTGCCAGATGGATAGTGGCGCCGGTGTCGGTGACCCAGGACATGATCGCGGTGATGCAGCCGATCAGGGCGTAAAAATGCACCGGACCGTAGCGGTGGCGAAGCGAATGGCTCCCAAGCACCAGGCAGTAGATAGCCATTGTCTCGGCGATCAGCACTATTCCATCGAGACTCATCGAGTCCTCTGAGGTATTGCCGGTTAAACGTTTACGACTGACACCCTCGATCTGACAAATTCTGCCGGCTCCAACTGAGAGCAGAATTTCATTCAGCGAGTGCCGGAGTTGTAGATCGCTCCACCGCTCCGGGCATAGGCGTTCAGCACCTCCACCGCTTCGGGCCGCAGGACATCCATTGTCACCCGGATACCGCGCGCGTTCAGGGCCTCGATCCAATCCGCGGGCTTGGCCCCCTCGTCGAAGCCGATGCGGCGGGCATCCTCGCCCCGCGCGCCGCAAACCAGGCTGTTCACCCCAGACCAGGGTACGGCTCCGAAACACATGGCGCAGGGCTCGGTGGAACTGGCCAGCTCGAAGCTTTCGCTTCCGCCCTGGCCCAGGTCGAACCGCCCGAGCCTGGTCTGCGCCAGCATTATTGCCACCATTTCGGCATGCAGCACCGAGCAGTTACCGCTAACAACAAGGTTTACACCGGGCGCAACCAGATGTCCCGCGGAATCGAAAATCGCCGCGCCGAAGGGCCCGCCTGTGCCAAGCTCCACGTTGCGCCGCGACAACTCCACGGCCAGTTGCATGCGCTCCTCGGGCGTGGCACGGACCCGGTCCCGGTCCTCCAGGTACGGCGTGAGCCAGTCCGGCAGGCGGAAAGTCAGGCAGGAAAGCTCCACTTGGCACCTCGGCGCAGGCAGCGGACGTTTGTTTTCAGCAAGCCCGGAATCCTGAAAAAGCATCGGTTCGCAGGCCGCAATCGCCCCTGACCCGGGTTGGGAAAGCAGGACAGGAAACAGCGCTCTCAAACCGGCAAATGATAGCAACAATTGCCGGAGAATACCATTGTTTTTTTTAGTTCAGAAAAAGAAAAGCAAGCCGCAACGTTTTTGTGGATAAATAAATACGTGTATTGGCACGGACTGTCGGAAAAGACTACGCCCCGACTGCAAGTCGAGGCGTAGGGCCCGGAAAGGTTCCGGAAATAACAAGTCCAAGCCGGCGATACGGCCTGGAGGAATATGGTGCCCCTAGGGTGACTCGAACACCCGGCACGCGGTTTAGGAAACCGCTGCTCTATCCGCCTGAGCTATAGGGGCAAGCTTTGATAATTAATCAGTTACGCGATTTGTCTGGTGTCTCGATTTCTCTCTGGTGTCCAAATGGTGTCCATACCGAGTCCAGGCGTCCTATCGCTTCCTGCACGTATTCCGGTGACAGATGCGAGTAACGCATGGTGGTAGTGATCTCCTTGTGACCCATCACCTGCTGGACAGTCTTGAGGTCTATCCGCTGAATGACCAGGTGCGAGCCGAAAGTGTGCCGCAGGTCGTGGAAGCGGAAGTCCTCTATCTTGGCCCGCTTCAGAGCTGTTAAAATCCCGTCTTGATATCCCCGAACGGC
Organism: uncultured Gemmatimonadales bacterium; assembly: GCA_964386505.1. GTDB lineage: Bacteria > Gemmatimonadota > Glassbacteria > GWA2-58-10 > GWA2-58-10 > JAJFUG01. The sequence goes on along the minus strand of CAYLSM010000041.1, from coordinate 14,364 downwards.
TCGCCGTCCGCGTTGCAGAACACGTACGCGCCGACCGGCTTCTCGGCCAGCGCCGCCAGCTCACCGTAGAGGGTCCGGTTGATCGGGATGACCCTGATCTCGTTGTTTTTGGCCTTTTTCACGGTGATCTTGCGGTTCGCCAGGTCCACATCCGCCCAGCGCAGGGCCAGTATCTCGCCTTTGCGCATCCCCGTATTAAGAGCGGTAATAATAATAGATTTCAGGTATCCGGCGCAAGCCTCAAGCAGCCGGTTGGCCTCCTCAGGGCTTAGATACCTCAGCCTGCCGGGTGGTTCCTTGAGCAGCTTAACCGCCCGGACCGGGTTGGCCGTGGCGAAGTTCCATTCCACAGCTTTGGTGTACATGTGTTTCAGGCAGGCCACTTCCCGGTTGACCGTGGCCGGGGCGACATCTCCCAGCCGTTTGGCCTTGTACTCATCCACCATCCGTGGGGTGATCTCGAACAGGTACTTGCCCTCGAAAGCGGTTTTCAAGTGCTCGACACTCACCTTATCCCGGCGCTTGTAGGTGGACCAGGCCTTGCTCGCCTTGCAGAAATCCAGGTAGCGCTGGGCGAACTCACCGAAAGTGACCTTTTTCTGCTCGTGGACACCCAGGTACTCGCCCTTGGCCAGCTTGACCTGCACGTCCTTGAGCACCTGCTCGGCCAGTTTCTTCGAGGGGCCTATTTTCCTGCGCTTGCGCCTTCCCCGGAAGTAGTAGTCGATGTACCAGTTCTTACCTTTCTGATAGACACCCACGGCTGATTCCTCCGTACTGCTACCAGACTTCACTTTTGTTGGTGGTGTAACGTAATGCTATGCCTCATAAAAAGTAAAGCCTATCTTTACCCATTCCTCCATGGCAGAAAGGCCATCAGTTGAGTAAAAATAATTCTGCCGGTATACATTGGCCTCTCCCTTGTTGAAGGACAGGCCAAAATGTAAAACTGATTTCAAGTCGATGTAAGTCTTATAATCTTCTATCGTGTTCAGATTGTGGCAGTTGCACGATATATGTCCCCAAACGTTGGGACACTACTGGTTAACATTCAGAAATTTATTGCACTATTCTCTCTATTCGTTAACAAACGAACCAAACGCACTGGACAAAATGATACTAATTAATTATTTTGTTTGATCTATTTTTAGCAGCGTCAGATACGGTGTTGTCGAATGAAATTGACACCCTAAACGAATGCCATGAGCGGCGGGGAGGGGAAGATGGGCGGAGCGACAGTTGCAACTGAAAAACGGACGGTCTGGCTCTGGTGGGGTGGGGACTGCGAGGCCTGCCTGGCCTGCTGCGGGCTGCATAACAGCGAGCCAGAGAGCAAGCCGCCCCTGCACCCGAATTGCGACTGCACTCTGGGCCGGGTGGAGCTGCCCGCTGCCCTTGAGGCGCGGCTAAGAGAGCAGTTTGAACGCAGCCTGCGCCTGGTGCGCGAGATGAACCTTGTGGCCGGAGACCGCGACCTCACGGAGCGGGAGGGCGAGCTGCTCGCGCTCTGCCGGGAGAACATGGATGACGCACTGCGGCAGACGGCCGAGGCGGGCCGGGTGGAGCAGTACCACCTGGACTGGAACGAGTGGGTGCTGACAGACACCGAGCGACAGTCCAGCCGGATCAAGTACCGGTTGTCGCTGGAGGCTGCGGAGAAGGCTTCCGGTAAAGTGATGAATGAGAAAGAGTACAAAGATCAGGCGTTGGACAAGGTAGAGGAGTTTCATGAGCTGCTGAGCGAGGCGGCGCATGAGTTCCAGGCCAACCTGCGGGCGGTGGAGGCGGCTTTTGCGGATGAATATAGTAGAAGAAAATGGTATAAAGATCCTATACAGGATAAAATCCCGGGATTTTTCAAAAATAGGATTCAGAAAGAATTTTTTGGAATCAAAATTGTCATTGACGCGAACGATTTTGGTTTGAGCAATATTGATTATGAAACAGCTGTAAGATTGAAAAGTAGATACAATATTTTAATTCCAGCCAATAACAGCTTAGAGGATTACCTTTGTACTGAAGATGGATGTGCGCGTTTTACTGCAGCTGCCATAAGAGAAGCGCATGATAATTTGAGTGATTATATTGCAACTTGATCTTCAGAAAAAATGGATATTTTCAAAAACTTAAACCGGGAGGAGATGGATGCTCTATTGGTAACCATTTACAAACGGGGAATTGAAAAAGCACTGGAGAGCTTGAATAATCAACTGGATGGAATGCTGAAAAAGAGAAACCGGCAGAGATATCTCTATCTTGGTGAAGGTTACAAGGCGTGGTTATATTGGCTATTGCCGGAGTAACTTATGCAACGTAACTCTAAAGTTATACTTGCGCATCTGATCCATACAAGCGTACTCCTGTATTCCACTGTAATGGCGCTTGTTTTTTATCCGTGCTTCGGCTTGGATGGTTCAGAAGACTATTCAATTTTATTTTCGAGCGGTGAACACACACTTATATTTCAATTCTATTATTGGTCGATTGTTATATTTATTGTTTTTGTTTTTTTCTTTCCTTACTTGAATGCACTTCCATATGGAATACTGTTTTGGTCAATACGCCATAGAAATCGAGAGCCCATCAGCACCAAAAATGGCGTATGTCTGACTGTCGCAACACTATTGTTGATTGAATTATACCACAGTGAAGCATTCGGTCTTCTGCGATTTAATGTTTCGGATTGCATTGATGGTGGGATTATTATGATTGCATGTGTTTACATTCTACCTTTCTTTTTTATCTGGAGTAGTTGCCAGCGACTACAACAGAACAATTATTTCAGGTTATATATTATTTTATTGTTAATTCAATTTGGAATTTACTGTCTTCTGGTGGCTTACGGCATGACTTCATTGCCTGAGGTTTTGAAAGCATTTATAGACAACAGATATCGATATTGGCAGCATTTATGAACTACCCCGCGGCAGAGCCGCGAGGTATCAAGATGTAGGTGTGGATTTCAAACCAGCCCCTGCAATATATTTGTAATGCATGTTAACCGGAGCAAGCTCTGGGGAACTTTTTTCGATAAAAGAGGCGTTACTACATTGTTATAAATAAAATATGGCTCTTGAAGACTATCATTACAGTGATAAAGGTTGTGCCAGGTTCACTGCTGCCGCGATCCGCGAGGCGCAGGATTGCCTGGCGGATTATGTTAACCGGCTTCCCGCTGAGATGAGAAAGGTCTTCGAAAGCCTGAATGCGGATGAAAAGGACGCGCTTCTTGTAACGTTTTTCAAGCGGGGATTGGAAAAGGAAATCGAAAGCCTCGATGTTCAATTTAAGCGGATTGTCCAAAGTGGAAAGATATTGATATCCGGCAATATCAGGCATACTGGGGTGGCGAAACAGCCGAACCAGGTACACCGGCTTCCTGAATCCCAAAGTCGCGACAGTCTACCTGCCGGAAACCGCGGGCAACAAGGTGCTTTTGGAGCAAAAACTGCGTGCGGCCAAGGAATTGACCGGTGATGATCCGGGCCTGGTGACAATCTACCGTCCGTTCTGGACAGAAAAGCTGAATGTGAAGAACCCCGGTGAAAAAGAGGGGAATGTCCACCCGATATTATGCTATGCCGACCTGGTCGCCACCGATGACCCACGGAACCTTGAAACCGCAGAAATCCTTTTCGAGAAGTACCTTGCTGAACATATCAGGCAGGATCGATAAAGATACAATAAGCTTTTACCGGGCGGTAAATGACGCCGCTGGCAATATGGGCATCCCGTTTTGTCGTGGTGGGCGCTTCGGCACGCGACATTATGCTGAATCATGCGCATGGAGTGAGGGTTGAGCGCGCCACCCTGCATGTACTCAGGACGGTAATTATATAGAATGCCGCCGCCAGACGCCAAGCTCAAGCCGGACGGTGGGCAGAGCCGCAGAGCGGCCCCGACGGCGACGGCTTGATCTACTGTCCGCTGCGGCTGACAATCTCGCGGCTTAGCCAGAGGGCGTCCGCCACAGTGGTGCGGCCATCCCGGTCGAAATCCAGCGCCGGGTTCACCGGCTGGGTCCAGGCCAGGAGCAGGAATTTCAGGACATCGGCCAGGGAGAGACGGCTGTCGCGGTTGAGGTCAAGCTCCGGCGAGTCGCCCGCCAGGCTGAACTGGTTGCCGTTAGCCTGCGCCACCGCCTCCAGCGCGGCGCCCACCCCCCGGAAACGGCTGGTGCGGGCTGTGCGCGGCGGGCTGTCCACCAGCTCGAAACGGTTGTTCTCCAGCCGCACGGTCATATTGACCTCCTCGTAGCTGGAATTGAGGAACAGATCGTTCGAGATGAAAGTGTTGTCCCGGATCAGGATCGAGTAGCCGCCGCTGCCGGCCGGCCCGTGGTTCATATCCACGAACATCAGCGGGCTGGCCCATTCCCCCGAGTCGCCGTAGTCACCGTGACGGGGCTGGGAGTATTCGGTCAGGGCGACGAAGGTGTTGCCCCAGACCTCGTTACTGGCGTTCGGGTCGTAGCAGGCGATGTTGAGCGGGGTGGCGGGCACATAGGTCCAGGGCATGTAGATCGAATACTCGCCGCCGGCCGCGCCGGTGATACTGGCGCTGAGCGAGTTCTCCTCGTTGCCGCTGATCCGCACGGCGGGCAGCTCCGGGCTGTATTTCAACCAATAACCGGTCCAGCGGCCGGCCTCCCATTTCTGGCCCGGGTCGCTCAGGCCCGTGGCGCTCACCACGGCGGCGGTGGAGCGGACAAACACGCCGTTGTCGATCCTGTCCAGCGGTTCGCCCCGACCCTGGGAGTCCGACGGCAGGTGCTGGACAATGCGCACGAAATTGTCATAGACCTGGCAGCCGGTGGCGGTAGCCTCCTCGAACTTGATCCCGTGCAGCTCGACATAGCGGAACTGGAACGGCCGCGAGTCCTGGGGCATGTCATCCAGGTCGACATGGCCTTTCAGGTCGAGGTAGTTGGAGTGGACTTTCACCTCGGGGGTGGTAAGGTGGATCCCCCGTCCGGTGCTGGTGATCCGGTTGTGGTGGATGTCCACGCCGCGGACCGAGTTGATCGCGTAGCCGTTGACAAACTGCATGTGATGCTGGATGTCGTTGTGGTCGATCTCGATGCCGGGCCCGTCCCCCTCTATCATTATGGCCCGATGGCAGCCCTCGGTGAGCAGGTTGTCGTGGATGTGGACCCCGCCGGCGGCGCCGAGGGCCACGCGCAGAAGGGCGTTGCCCGGGTAGTGGCGGCTCTGGAGTTCGGCCACCCGGCTGTAAAGGTGGCAGTGGTGAAGGTCGAGCTGGACGGCCTGGTTGAGGAAATTGACCGGGTAAGCGCAGCGCAGGTGGACATCCGTGCTGATCCCGGCGATCTCGGTGGAGTAGGGCCGGCTGTTGCTGCGGACCGCGCAGCTGTAGTCGCCGGATCGCCGTCCCTGCACGATCCGCCCGTTGAACAGACGGGCCGCGCGCTGGCCGCTGAAACGCACCCCGAACACCAGCTCGTCCGTGGAATCGCCGAATGTGAGCGTGTGGCCGTCCAGGTCCAGGGTCACGTTTTCAGCGCTGATCCGGATGCCGTCCCCGGGCACGGTCAGGTCCTGGGTCAGGATGTAGGAGGCGCCGGGGTGGTCCAGAATGTAGGGCGGACCAGCGACATCGCGCGGGATGCGCAGGGCGCTGTCCTGCCGGACGGTGACCAGGCTGAGCAGCGGGCTTTCGCGGCGCAGGCCGGTCAGAGTGTCCAGGGCCACCAGACGGTAGAAACAGGTGTCGCCGGGCGCCAGGCCGGTCAGATGGTGCAGGTGCGCCCAGCGGGGGCGTCGCAGCGAGTCGCTTGCAGCGCCCAGGGCACGGCTGGGGCCGTACTCGACCCAGGAGAGCGAGGCCGAGCCGATAGCTCCATCACGCCAGTAGAGCGCGGCCGAGGTCTCGGAAACGTAGGTCCAGCGGTCGCTGAAAGTTTGGGCCTGCAACAGGCCGCAACGCAGGGTTGCCAGACAGGTGAAGCTCAGAAGGATATTGAGGAGCCTGGCTCGCATGGTCCCAGCCTTTCCCCGGAGGGGCGGGGTTCGGGTTTGAGAGAAGCGCACCCGGGAGGAGAGTGCGGAGATCTTTCTTAATCTGGATGCATATAATTTCATGCAGCATGCAATTAAATAACGAGCATACGAACTCCTTGTCAAGAAATTTCTTATACCTCGGCCGCCGCTCTGGTTTTGTAGATTCCCCCGGGGGGGGGAACCCAAGGTCCGCCGACCTACTTGTCCCGGGGATACCAGGATTTGCCGCCATTCTCGGTCAGGAGGTTCAATCCCTCGATCGTCCCCTCCTTCTGAACGAATTCGACCCGGATGTCATCGGCGTGCAGGTCGGTGAACAGGACCTGGGACAGAGGGCGCAGGCTGTGATACATCCGACCGCCGCGTGCATAGCCCAGGCCCTGCGCGTTGCGATCCACCTTTATCGGGCCGTAACCGCCGGCATAGGCATCGAGAGTGCTGTCCGGAACGGAGACTGGATAGTATCCGGACTCGCAGTTCTCGCGGTGCCAGTGTCGCCAGGCTTTGTCCTTGCTGTCCTGCGCCACGGCTTCCAGGCTGTCCAAGGCCTTGAGGTGTGCCGCGGCCAGGGCCTCCTCAGCCGGAACGGATATATCCGGCGTCACGCCCACGCCCTCCCAGTTGCCTCGGCTTACCGGGTTGATCGAGGTCATTTCCGGGATTTTCAGCACGAACCTGTCACCCACCGGCTTGTAGGAGACCGGGTGCGCCCCGCCCCGGGTGGTCTCGCCCACCATCACGGCTCTTTTGAGCTGCTTGAGGTTGTAGCAGAACTCCTCTGCGGCTGAAAAAGTGGATTTGCTGGTGAGAACGTAGAGTGGGCGCTCCGGGAAACGGACTCCCGGCACCCACTGAGCGGTCCAGGACTGGCTGAGCTTGTCCTCCGGGCGCGAGTAGGCGGAGCTGAGGTGCACCTGCTCCTTTGGGCTGAAGAAATAGGTGGACAGGAACGCCACCATCTCGCCAAAGCCGCCACCGTTGTTACGCAGGTCGATGATGAAGGCGTCACACGCGGACAGGAACCCCATGGCCGCCACTGCGGTGGGCGCGGCATCCCAGGGCGGCATAAATATCCGCAGGTCCAGGTAGCCGACATTTCCCTCCAGCACCTCTGCCCGTTTGAACCCGTGGTTTCTCTTATGCATCTGTTCGATAAAGGCGCTGTTAGCCTCTTCATCGTCCTCGCCGCGGCGCAGGGCGGCGTTCATGTCCGGGTCGAGAAGAAGAGCCAAATGACGATCGTGGCCGAGGGCCTCCAGGTCAGCGGTAACGGCACGGGCGAACAACTGATCGGTGACAGTCTTTGCGTAATTCCCCTTGCGGCGCAGCTTTTCCAGGCCCGCGGCGATACGTGCCCCGCTGTCAGGGTAGACATAAAAGTTGCACAGGGCCCGGGCGAGCGTGTCGAGGAACTGGCTCTGACGGGCCGGGTCGAGGCTCACGCTCTCTTGGGCGAAAAGGGGTGGAGCGGCGAGCAGGCAGAGCAGAACCGAAAGCGTGCCGAGCAGGGGTTTGCGCATCGTTGAGCTCCGGGGAAAAGTGGTTTGCACCGCTTGAATCACTTTTTCTGCATCTGGGGACCGATGTACCCGGTCGAAATTTTCACGTCATCGAACCAGCAGGTGTTGTCCTTCCTGGACTGGTGCACGTAGACATCCAGCATCAGGGAGTTGAGCTTGAGGTCCTCGGTGTCGCGCCAGCGGATACCCCTCTGGTGGTATATCTTTTTCCCGTCCACCCAGAACGCCTGCTCCCCGTCATGCTCACCCGGCTTATTCAGCTTGACCCACACCTCGTAGCAGTACCAGCGTCCTCGCTCCGGCACGAACGGTGTCTCAGGGGCGAACATGTTGCCCCAGTAGTGGCCGTCCTTGTCGATAGTCATCTCCGGGAAATAGGAGTAGAACCCCAACCGTCCGGGCGGCGGGATGCGGCCCCAGTCGCGCCAGGTGTCGAGGAAGGTCCAGAAAAAATCCTTGCCCGTGGGCTTGCGGCCGGCGGTGCTGTCATAGCAGGACCACTTGTTGTCCACCCGGCTGCCGCCCATAATGACCCAGTGCATGAGGTTGCCCTGGTCGAAATCCTCCGCGAATCTGGCGTACCAGCGGAAATAGCAGCTATCCACGCCGGGCATGAAAAAGCGGCGGATGTTGGAGCCGTTTTCTTGGCCAGCATTGGCCCGGCTGGTCAGACGGAACGAGCGCTGGCCGGAGTGGACATACTCGGGACGGGTCTCGTAGCCGCTCGCCACCGAGTCGCCGAACTCCCAGTAGAGGACCCAGTCGCCGGTAAGCCGTCCGCTTTCGAAATCCTCATCCAGGATCAGCTCGCCGGCTGTGGCGGGCAATGCCAGAAACAAAAGAAGGAGCGTCAGGAGAAGACACAGCGGGCGGAAGAGTCGCATGCACATCCTCCGGTAGAGGAAGTTGTCGGGTGGGGATACCTGAATATATGTGATGGCGGGTTGGAAGGTAAGGTTGTCGCGGCTGAATACAGGTTTCGTTTATGTGGAAGCGCTAAACCATTCGAGGGATTTCGAACAGCGACTGACTATCGATCTTTTTATTTCGCGTAGTGGCACGGTGCACCGTACCCCGCAGCAGTGCAATATCCGAGGCAACCAACTCTATGCAGGGGCGACTGGCCGGTCGCCCCTGTGGCAGGTTCGAGACAATTCTACAGGTGCTTCCATTAATAAAGGCCCTGCCCGGAGCGCTCCCCGGGCAGGGCCTTCACATTTTTAAACTCTCGGTTTCAGCTCAACGCGGCGTGCGCCTCGGCCAGCATACTGCGCAGCGGAAGGCGCCGCGTGCAGACTTTCTCGCAGGCGCCGCAGCTTTCGCAGGCGGAGGGATCGACACACTTGCCCAGGGCGGCATACTGCGCGCGGGCGTAATCGGTCAGCTTGTAGTCATTGTTGTACATGCGGTAGCGCACCACGCGGCTCACCTCGACCCCCGAGGGGCAAACCCCGGAGCAGGCCCCGCACATGGCGCAGTAGGCGCCCTCCTGGGCGGCCCAGTAACGGCGCTCGGCCCCGGAGTCGAGGCAGCCGAGCTTGGTCGAGAGGATGTCGCGGTAGATGTCCACGGCCTGGAAACTTCCCATGGAGGCGAGCACGGTGTGGGCGTTCTCCTTGTTCACCATGGCCGCGCAACGGGCGCTCACCTGGCCCAGTTCCTCGGCGTTGAGCTGCTCGGAGGCGCGCTTGGGCAGGCCTTTCATGGCCATAAGCCCCATCCCTTTTTTCGCCGCCTTGCTGGTGGCTTCAAGGAAGGCCGGGTCGTCGCTCTTGGAATAGCCCAGCAGGGCGACATCGAAATAGCCCAGCTCGTTGGCCTTGTTCAGGATATTGGTCATGTCGTTGTGGTCGGCGAATCCCATGAACCCGCACTTGCCGGCTTTCTTTGCCTTCTCGAAATTCTCGGGGATCAACGGGTCGGCCACGGCGTCCACACTGTGCGTGGGCGGCACGAGGACATCCACGTAATCCGTGTTCAACACTTTGAGACAGGGGTCGAGGTTCTCCGGGCGCTCCTTGAGGGCCAGGATAACCTCCTTGCGGCGGGTCTTGAGCACCTTGCCGAACGCCTCCATGCTGCGGCCATTGGTGTAGCCGGGGGCGGTATGTATGAAATTGAACCCCTGGTCGATCACACGGGCGAGCACCGAGGGCTCGGTGACCAGGATGCCTCCGAACGAGACCCGGGTCACCTTGAGGCCGGTCCGGCCGAGGACCACAGCGGGCAGACCGTTGACAGTCAGATCGTTGCCGGCGGCCCAGGCGTGAGAGGGCAGAGCGCCGCCCAGGGCGGCCGCGCCCAGGGCCACACCGGCCCCGCGCAGGAAATCCCGACGGTTGACAGCTTTGAAACCCTCATGCAGATCGGACATCATACTCTCCAGGCTGGCGTTGGCTGTTGTGCACGTCACCCCTTGTAAACGTACGGAGGGCGGGTTTGTAACTTCTTTCTTAAAGTCCGCGAAGAGGCATGCAAATAAACGCCCGGCAGGATTGAGACACCTCCGGCCGGGCGCAGGTTACGCTCACGCTTCGGCACACTCAGGCCAGGCTGGCGTGGGCCTCTTTAAGCATCGCGCGGATCGGCAGTTTGCGGGAGCAGACGCTCTCGCAGCGGCCGCACTCAGCACAGGCGCTGGCATCGCAGCCGGAGCCCAGGGCGGCGTACTTGGCCCGGGCGTACTCGGGCAGCTTATAGTCGTGTTCGTACATGCGGAAACGCACGATATCCTTGAAGGCTACGCCGTTGGGGCAGACTCCGCTGCAGGCGCCGCACATCGCGCAGTAAGAGCCCTCGAGGCCGGCGCGCCAGGTCTTCTCGAGACCCGGGTTGTAATAACTGAGCCTGGTCTCCAGCACCTCGCGGTACATCGCAACCGCCTGGTAGCTGCCCATGGAGGCGAGCACGGAATGGGCGTGCTGCCCGGTGACCATCGTATGGCAGAGCGAGGCCGCGGTGGCGCGCTCCTCGGCGTTGGGGTCGCTGCTGGCGCGCTTGGGCAGTCCTTTCATGGCCAGTATTCCGATCCCGGCGTCCCGGGCGCGGGCCAGTGAGGCCATGAAATCGGTGTTGCCGGTCTCGCCGTAACTCATCAGGATCAGGTCGTGCAGCTTGAGCGAGACCATGGTGTCGATGATTTTCGGATCGGCGGTGTGGCAGGCGAACCCGATATGGCCGCACTTGCCCTCTTTCTTCGCTTTCTCGAAATCCTCGCGCAGCTTGGGATCGCTGATCTCCTCGATCGAGTCCATGGGCGGGATGATGAAGTCGGCGTAGTCGGTGTTGAGGGTCTTCAGGGCCTTGTCCAGGGCCTCACCGGGCTTGACCTTGACCGCCAGGACAACTTTCTTGCGGTGGGTTTTCATCACCTTGCCGAACGCCTCGATGCTGCGGCCGTTGGTGTAGCCGGGCGAGGTGTGGACCAGGTTGATCCCGCTCTCGATGGCATTGACCAGCACGGGCGGCTCATTGAGCAGGATGCCGCCGAAACTGATCTTGGTGATCTTGATCCCGGTGCGGCCGAACACCACGCCGGGCAGGCCGTTGACCGTGACTTCCTCGGCGGCGCGGAGAGGATTGAAATTCAGTCCCAGGCCGGCCGCAGCGCCAAGGGCGGCCGCACCGGTGACCCGCAGGAAACCGCGGCGGTCAAAGAGTCCCGATCTGTCCTGCCCGGAAATGCTGTCGTCTCTGTCGCGCATGATAATCCCCCGTATGCTCTGATCTGTCTGGCACTTGTGCCTGAGGTGTGTTCGAAGGGGCCGGTCCGGAATGAAAACTAATTCAGGCTGAATATAAAAAAGAAGAAGAGAAGACGCTACATTTTTGTCGATTATTTTGTGCAGGCAATTGAGAGAAAACAAATTAACACGAAAATGAAAATAATAGCACGAAGGGCGGAAATCAGGGAGAGCCGGTCGCAGTGCTTAAAATCACACACACCCGTGGGGCGACACCGCCACACCTGTTTTTAGAGGGGAATTAAAGCACCGTCCTGCTCCACCGGCAGCGTGTAAAATCCCAGCGTACACCGCGGACTATAAAACCATAAAAGACCGGGCGAGTTTACGGCCCCAATGGCTTCTGGTTCTCTTGGCCGTAACCGAGAGAACGTAAAAGCAGTCGGGCACGGTAGGCCGTGCCCATACAATGAGACGGATGGGCTTGTCCCGTGGTTCAGGGCGTGCGGGCGTAGATCACCGCGGCCAGGGTTCGGCCCACGGCTTCCAGGCTGGACGGGCTCAGCTTGTCCGGGGTGTCGCCCAGGGTGTGCCAGTAGGGCAGACCCATCTGGATGAGGTCGATGCAGCGGATGCCGGCCTGGAGCAGGGGGATATGGTCATCGATAACGGCCGTGCCCTCCTGGCGCGGGAAATACTTACCATAGCCCAGCTCGGCGGCCTTGTCCCAGACCAGGCGGCAGACCTCCGGCAGGGCGGCCAGGGAGTTGCCCTCATAGGGAAACGCGGCCTCGCGGTCGCCGACCATGTCGAGCAGGACTCCGAACGCGGGACGGTAGGAGAGGTTTTGCCGGGCGAAACGCCGGGAGCCCAGGAGCACATCTTTGTCCTCGTAGAAATCACCGTAATCCTCCCCGTCGAACAGCACCAGGTCGACCCCCACTGAGGGCAGCTGCGCCTTGAACACGCGGGCCAGCTCCAGCAGCACGGCCACCCCGCTGGCCCCGTCATTGGCCCCGTCGATGGGCTTGCCGTGGTTGGCCGGGTCGGGGTCGTGGTCGGCGACCGGACGGCTGTCCCAGTGGGCGCACAGAAGGATACGGTCTTTGGCGGCCGGGTTGAACGCGGCGCGGATATTGACCAGCGGCAGGCTGTCGCCCGCCAGGCTCAGGTGCACCCAGCGGTCGGTGTCCACCGCGGCGCCGCAGGACTCGAACTGGGTGATGCAGTATTCGGCGCAGGAGCGATGAGCCGCCGTGCCAGGCACCCGCGGGCCAAAAGCCACCTGGGCCTCGACCTGCCGCAGCGCCCGGGAGCCCTCGAATGCCAGGTGCGCGTTCTCCAGGGCCTCGTGTCCGGAACCGCAGCCCGCGGCGGCCAGCAGGAATGTGAAAAGAACGGCTGCGCTGAAAGTCCTCATAGAGTCAGCTCCACGACAGTGTTGCGCCGGAACTTGCGGTCGTTGCGCTCGGGGTAGTCGACATTCTGGTGCAGGCCGCGGCTTTCCTTGCGCATCTGGGCGCAGCGGATGATGAGCATGGCCACGGTGGAGAGGTTGCGCAGCTCGGCAAGCTCGGCGGTGAGCGGACTGCTGCGGTAGTAACTGTCGATCTCCTTGCCCAGCGCGCCGATCCACTTGCGGGCCTCGGCCAGACGGCGGTCGGAGCGGACAATGCCCACATAGTCCCACATGGTCAGGCGCAGCATCTCGCGGCTGTGGCTCAGGTGCACGCCATCCGTGGGACGGGTGACAATCTTGCCGTACTGGTAGCTGGCCGGGTCGACCTCCTGCTGCGAGAACTCCTTGGCCAGATGGATCGCCCGGGCCACGGCGCGCTTGCCGAACACGGTGGCCTCGAGCAGGCTGTTGGAGGCCAGGCGGTTGGCCCCGTGCACGCCGGTGCAGCTCACCTCGCCGGCGGCCAGAAGGGCCTCGATGCTGGTCTGACCGTCGATGTCGGTCAGCACGCCGCCACACTGGAAATGGGCCGAGGGGACTACCGGGATGGGTTCTTTCGTGATGTCGATGCCTCGGGAGAGGCATTCGGCGGTGATGTTGGGGAAACGCTCGCGGATACGCTCGGGCGCTATGGGCGACAGGTCGAGCCAGACATGCTTGTCGCCGGAGAGTTTCATCTCGCGGTCGATGGCCCGGGCCACGATGTCGCGGGTGGCCAGGCAGCCCATGGTGTGGTAGCGCTCCATGAAAGTCTCACCGTTCAGCTTGCGCAGGATAGCGCCCTCGCCGCGCACGGCCTCGCTGATGAGGAAGGATTTCTTGTCATCCGGGTAGAGCGCGGTGGGATGGAACTGGATGAATTCCATGTTGGCAATCTTGGCCCCGGCCCGGAACGCCATCGCCACCCCGTCCCCGGTGGCGATCGAGGGGTTGGTGGTGTGCAGGTAGACCTGGCCGCAGCCGCCGGTGGCCAGGAACGTGACCTTGGAGATGAAAGCCTTTATCACCCCGGTGTGGCTCTCAAGGCAGAACGCCCCCAGGCAGCGGCGACGGCAGGAATCGCTTTCGCGCACGATCAGGTCGAGGGCCACATGGTCCTCGAACAACTGCACGTTCTCGCGGGCCTTGAGCTCGGCCAGCAGGGCGCGCTCCACCTCGTGGCCGGTCAGGTCATCCGCCCTTACGATGCGCCGCCGCGAGTGGCCGCCCTCGCGCCCCAGGGAAAGGTGCTCCGGGTGCTCGCTGTCGCGGGTGAACCGCACGCCCCAGTCCAGCAGCTCGTGCACCGCGGCCGGGCCCTCGCTCACCAGGACCTCCACGGCGCGGCGGTCACAGAGGCCGGCCCCGGACTCCAGCGTATCCTGCACGTGCAGGCTGAAATCATCGTCCTCGCCCATGACCGAGGCGATGCCGCCCTGGGCGTAGTTGGTGTTGCTCTCGTAGTTCTGTTTCTTGGTGATCACGATCACCCGGCCGTGCTCGCTGGCCTTGAGAGCGAAACTCAGGCCCGCGATTCCGCTGCCGATGACCAAGAAATCGGTGGGATGGATATTGGTGGCCGCGCGTACGGCCGCGGCCTTGCCCTGGTTGCTCTGCTTGCCGTTCATCCTGACGGTCCTCGGTTGTGTGGCTTGGCGTACAGCTTATCTGTCCCGGCCCCAGCCGTGGACAGAGGAGGCGGG
>CAYLSM010000040.1:19969-27363 GCA_964386505.1 uncultured Gemmatimonadales bacterium | reverse complement strand
CAGGATAAATCGGCAGTATTATGACTAAGAAAGGAAGCGAAAAACATTGACACGCTTGAGATGGCTCGATATAATAACTCAAGTAAGCCGTAAAACATGATTAAAGTGGCACAGATGGTATCTGCTCCCCCTGCAGAAAGCCTGTAATTTTTTTACTTCAATTGGCCGGAAAGGAGCTAAGAAAAGGAAAATACCTACCATTCTTTCTTCATTTGCTTTCAACACAGTTTCGGGGGAAACTATGAAAGCCAGCCGGTTATTCTCTCTCTCTCTCTCTCTCTCTCTCTGCTATTTGTGTTGACCAGCCTTCTTGAAGCAAGCACTCCTAGACTACCTGTGGATGTAGAGATGACTGCCGAGTACACGGGGGCAAAACAGGTTAAGCTTGTTATGACTCTTAGTGCTAAAGAAGATATGGAAATGGCAGTCAATATAAGCAGCAATAAGGGATTGATCGAAGATTCGGGTCAACCGGCTTGGAAAGGTAAGCTCACACCGACGGACTCAAAGATTATTGAGAAAGTGTGCGAATTTGAAAGATTTGATGAATATGTAGAAATAAATATTGAGATGAATTCTTTTTGTGAGGAGTGCACAGGCACATTCCTGCAAGAACGGAGTTTTTGTGTTGTGTTATTAAAGGAAGGGCCATGGTTGACTACAATGCCTGAGCTTACTTCAAGAATGATGTCTGATGAAAGCTTTGCAGAAAGGCTCGGAGCGATAATTGTTAAGTCAAAACTTCATGAGAAAGGTAAAGGATTATTCGAATTCAGGGCCATGGGTATGAGTCTTGAGCAAGCTAAAGCTGCACATAAAAAGATGTTTGGGAGTCTTGATAATTTGAAGGAAGAATCGGAAATTCCAAGTAAAACTAAGAATAATTCAACCCGACTTTCCAGTATTATTTCTCGCAACGGTAGAATAGCATATTACGATTCAAAGTATCAGAATACATATGGATTGCCACGAGCCAGCGTTGCTGTTGTGGTTTTTTCCGATCCCGGTTATGAGGCATTATGGGGATATGCGACCACAGACGACAATGGGTATTACACAGTAAATTTCGATGTTCCTAATGGCCAAACTATCCAGGAAATGTTGGTAGGTTTTCAGATACATACAGAAGACACAACTGATAATATTGCTGTAAGGGAATGGGATACAAATCAGCCTTGTATGCTTGAGGGGATTGGATGTGATGGTAATTATAATGTAAATATAGACAGTACATTTACATTCTATGGGCGTGCCAGATTGCATTGGTCAATTATTCAATCATACATATTTGCCTGCGCTAACGGATTTGGAGTTGGCGACGTGAATGTGTATTGGCATTGCGTGTGTGGCAGTAGTGAAGCATGCTACGATTATGGTTCGACAATAAATGTGTGTAGTGCGACAGGAGGGGCAACACAATCTTTAACTGCACATGAGCATGGTCATCATATTATGTTCCACAAATCAAATTATATAAACGGAACAGAATGGCAATTATGTGACGATACTAATGCTGGAAACGCAGTTTCTGAAGGCTGGGCTGAATTTTGGGCTCATGCCGTCTTTCAGTATCCATATAAACATATGTTTATAACGTATTCATATGAATTGGAGAGCAATGCTTATTGTAGTGGAGTTAAGAGCATTTATAAGCCGACAAATATTACTCGCGTTTTTTGGGATTTATATGACGGCGTAGGAAGTGCAGATGAATACTGGTCTTTCTGGCTTGGGATGGACGATGCAATGACAAGTCCTATATATGATATATACGATTATATCGATAACCTCAAGAACCATTATGCTTCTGAGGTTATCAGCGCATTAATAGATACAACGGCCTACCTCAATATCCCGCATCCTCAGCAACTTTTGTTGGCTTCGAAAACAGACGCAAATCTTTTTTCCTTGCCAAAATCGTTTTCTTTAAGTCAGAACTATCCTAACCCATTTAACCCTTCTACTTCAATATCATATTATTTGTCTCAGTTCTCCCAGAATGTGTCGTTAAGAGTATATGATGTCAGAGGGAAAATAGTGAGAGTATTAATTGAAGGGAAAAAGGAAGCTGGCAGTTACACTGTTTTCTGGGATGGAACCGACGATCAAGGAAAAGAGGTGTCAAGTGGAGTGTATTTCTATAGATTGTCGGCAGACGGATTAAACAATACTCGCAAGATGGTGTTGTTGAAATAAATAAAAAAGTCATTGACAAACGAAATAAATGTCGCTTGTCAATGGTCTGAGGAGAAAATATGTCAGTGCATCGGCGCTATTTAATTCTTGTAATTATTAGTTTAAGTCTTGTGAAACATGATATAGCTTGTGCATATATATCTAAATTCAGATATGGTGATCTGAATAGAGATTTCATAGTGAATCTCACAGATCTATCTTTCTTTTTCAAGTATTCAGCGATGAACAGGGACAGCAGTGAACCGGCTGTACCAGATTCAATCTTTCAACGTTTGGACTTCAACAAAGATGGAGTGATCGACATTGTCGATACACAACACGAAGTAAGGGCAATCGGTGGTGTGCCATACGGTGAGCAGCCCTATTTTAATCCTATCTATACCCCTCCGGACAACTTGCAAAATTTGAATGCTGTTGCACTGGCGCTTTCCCGCGAGCATCTTACCGAGTTGAAAATCCTCTGGCCGGACCTAAGGGTGCAACTTGAAAGAATGCTCCGTCAGTTTGGTCTAACCGAAAAGACGCCAGTGCCGGTAAACGAGGACATTAATGAAGATGGATATATAGATGTCACGGACATAGTGCGATTATTTACCCTGCTGGCTGACAGTTTGTATGAGCTACCAAATTTACCTGTGTCTGCGGGGATGGATTTCAATGTAGACGGACAGGTGGACCTGATAGACACGGAAAACTTTCTCTGGCAATTATCCTCATGCATGTACCACCAGATGGTGGATGATTCTGTCGGTGGCTGGGACATGTTCACACAGACTTACGATGGCAGACCGGCTCCAGTTTTGGGAGAAAAAGCCGGCCGGTTCGCCTCCCTGCAGATTGCCTGGGTGCTCGAGAAGGCATATTCGGAGTCCAGCGGATTTTTAGATACCCATTTAAAAGATTTATGCACGGTTTTCGGCCTTCCGTTCCCGCCCCCGCGCCCCTGGCCGGGGGACATAGACGCCGACTCGCTTCGCACGGCCGCAGATGCCGCGCAGTTTTTCAATTTCCTGTTCGACAAGGCCCCGGCCGGGATGTACCGCGAGGACCTGGATTTCAACCTGGACTCCAGGGTGGACAGCCTGGATGCCGAATATTTCCTGTTCTTCCTGTTCCGCGAGGGCAGGGCGCTGTCCACTCCGTCCGGCCAGAGCATGAGCCGCAACTCCCTTCGCCGGACAATCAGTTTCCTGGAGGATATGGAGAACCGTCACCCGGAGTGGGTGGACCAGTCCGGCAAGAGCATGCTGGGGCCGCTGCTGCAGGCACTGCTTCCGCTTCCGGTAACAGATTCGCTGGATGCCGATCTCAACCAGGATGGCCGGGTGAACATTCTAGATCTGCTCACCCTTCTTCGCTGGGGCGCCCAGGGAGATTCGCGCGCCGACTGGAGCGGCGACAACGCTTTCACCGGCGAGGATATACTGATGTTCCTGGGAAGGTTGCAGAGATAGGGTCATTCGTTAAGCAACAAGAAGCCCCCGGTCGCCGAGGCAGCCGGGGGCTTTATCATATCTGAGCAGAAACGTGATCTCAGCTGTGGCAGCCGCAGAAACCGCCGCCCGCTGGAAGGTTCCCGGCCAGGAGCGCCAGCACCGCCTCCTCGGCCGTGCCCTGGAAAGGCGTGGGAATGGCCTGGATACCGTTGGCGGACAGGTCCTGCGCCGCGCGCATGCCCATGCCCTGGCAGATCACGGCCTCGCAGCCGGCCAGGGCCTCAAGGATGCCGGCGTGGGAGTGGTGCGAGTGCCCCGGGGCGTGTGAGTGCTCATGGCTGTGTCCCTCGGGGCTGTCGCACTCGCCCCGGGCGTGGGCGGTGAAACCGTTCTGCATAACCTGGCTGGACTTAATCCGGCCTTCCTCAACCTCGAATACCACAAAGCAGGCGCAGCGGCCGAAATGCGGGGAAATCCCCACTCCGTCATTCGATGGTACGGCGATTCTCATTCCCTTATCCCTCTACCGTTCAAGTGTTTTCTGTTTCCTGTCCGATTCCGGCTCTCCGTCCGCGGCGCTGCCGGAGGCAGGCGCGGCGCTGTCCGTGGCCCGCTCCACCGTTTTCATCCGTGCGGCGAAGGTTGACTCCACCGCAGGACGGGCAGGCGGGCGGCCGTCCGGTGCCCCAGACCACGGGCCAGGCATGATTGCAGTCCAGGCAGGTAAAAGTCCTCTGGTCAGGCATCTCAAAAGTCCCTCCCTCGATGCGCAGCGCCTTGACCTCCACCAGGACCGAGGCCACCTTGCTCCGCGCCGATTGGATAATACGCCCGAAAGTTTGGCGCGAGACATTCATCTGCGCGGCGGCGCTCTCCTGGTACAGACCCTCTAAATCGGCCAGACGCAGGGCCTCCAGTTCATCCACGGCCAGGACCACCACCTCCAGTTCGCTGGAGGGAGTGCCGGCCGGCTTGAACAGCCGGCAGCCTGGCATCCGGTCGATCATTCTGCGGCAGCAGGGGCGAGACAGATACACCTCCTTATGG
Organism: uncultured Gemmatimonadales bacterium; assembly: GCA_964386505.1. Classification (GTDB taxonomy): domain Bacteria; phylum Gemmatimonadota; class Glassbacteria; order GWA2-58-10; family GWA2-58-10; genus JAJFUG01. Next base: position 22,684 of record CAYLSM010000040.1, on the reverse strand, counting down.
GCATATGCTCATAATAATACAGCCGACAGCTTAAGTCAACAGTTCTTCCTCTCTCGCAATGAATGTTTTAACAATAAAAAGGGCCACCTGCTCAGGCGGCCCTTCGAGACTCCTCTGTATAGCTGCGTTGGCTCAAGCTTTGTAGAAAGCCCTTACCGCGCCCACCACCCGGTCCACCTGCTCCGGGGTGATCTCCGGGAACATCGGCAGGGAGAGGATCCGGCCGGCAAGCTTCTCGGCCACCGGGTAGCTGCCCTCGCCCAGGTCCAGGTCGGAGTAGGCCTTGTGAAGGTGGATCGGCACCGGGTAGTGGATGCCCCACTGGATGCCGCTGCGGCTGAGGTGCTCGCCCAACTCGTCCCGCCGCTCGCACTGGATAACGAACAGGTGGAACACGTGGCGTTCCGGTGCGTTGTGGTCAAACACCGGGGCCTTGACCCCCGGGAGGCCCTCCAAACCCTTGGCGTAACGCAGGGCCGCCTCGAAACGGGCGCGGTTCCAACTGTCCAGAAGCGGTAGCTTGGTATCCAGCACAGCGGCCTGGATCGAGTCCAGACGGCTGTTCAGTCCGATGGATTCGTGGATGTATTTTTTCACCGATCCGTAGTTGCGCAGCAGGCGCAGCTTGGCGGCCAGTTCCCGGTCATCGGTCACGATCATGCCGCCGTCGCCGAAAGCACCCAGGTTCTTGGCCGGATAGAAACTGTAGCAGCCCGCCGAGCCGAAACTGCCGCTGCAGCGGCCAGCCCAGCGCGCGCCGTGGCTCTGGCAGGCGTCCTCCACCAGCAGAAGCCCGTTTTCGCTGGTAAAAGCCAATACGCGGTCCATGTCCAGGCACTGGCCGTACAGGTGCACCGGTATGATGGCCTTGGTGCGGGCGGTCAGTTTCTTTTTCGCCTGGTCGAGGTCGATCAGGAACGAGTCCGGGTTGCAGTCCACCGGGACCACGCGCGCGCCCAGCTCGGAGACCGCCAGGGCCGTGGCGATGAAAGTGTTGGCTGGGACCAGCACCTCGTCTCCGGGCCCTATTCCGAGGGCGCGGCAGGAAAGGCAGAGGGCGTCCGTACCCGTGGCCACTCCGATTGCCTCGGCCGAGCCGATGAAAGCGGCGAAATTTTTCTCGAAACGGCTCACCTGCGGCCCCAGGATATAGCTGCCGGCCTCGCAGACCTCCAGCATGGCGCGGTTGAACTTGTCCCGGTGCAGAAGGTAATTGAGTTTCAGGTCGACAAACGGCACTGTGTCAGTCATTTTTCCTCAACTCGTCAACGGGTTGGCCGCCCAGCCAACGGTCCTCCGGGCTGATCTGGCGGATTACACGGGCCGGGACCCCGGCCACGACCGTATGCGGCGGGACGTTCTTGGTGACCACGCTGCCAGCACCCACCACCGCGCCCTCGCCAATCTCGATACCGCAGAGGATCACCGAGCCGGTGCCCAGGCTGGCCCCGCAGTGCACCACTGTTTTCTCCGCGGTCCAGGTACCGTCCGCCGCCTTGGGCGAGGTAGGGTAACGGTCGTTGATGAAATTGACGTTATGCCCCACGAAAACGTCATCCTCGATGATCACGTCGGAGCAGATGAAGGTGTGTGTCTGCACGCGGACACGTTTGCCCACGGTGACATCGCGCTGGATTTCGACGAAAGCCCCGATCTTGGAACCGTCGCCGATCCGGCAACCGTAGAGGTTGGCATGGCCGTGGACAATCACGTTCTCGCCGAACTCGACATCCGGGGCGATGGTGCAGAACTGCCCTACGCGTGGCTCTCCCATGCCTGACCTCACTTTACCGGTTTCTGCAGTCCGTTGTTTTTCAGAGATTCCTGGACCGCGATCAGTGTGCGGGTGATATCCACCGCGAACCGGCCGTCGGTCATGATTTTCTTCCCGTCCAGGACACCGCTCACGAAGCAGTCGATCATCTGGCCCAGCGGCTCGGCCATCTTGATCTTCGGGCTGATTATGTCGCCGTCGCGCAGAAGGAGCCGGAACGCTCCGAAATCAGGCTCCACGTCGCCGTCCAGCGCGATGCCTTTGCGGAAGATGCGCACCGGCTCCAGGTTGTTCAGGTCATCGAAATCCACCCGGGCCTTGTCGCCGATCATGCGCAGCAGGCGCTCCTTGTTGGAGTCGAGCCAACTCAGGTAGATATGGCCGACCACACCGCCCGGATAGTAGAGGGTCAGGAACGCCACGTCGCAGCGGTTGCCTGACAGGGGCATGGCTCCGGTGGCGGCCACTTTCTCCGGCACAGCGCCCAGGATGTAGTTGAAGATCGAGATGTCGTGCGGGGCAAGGTCCCAGATCACATCCACATCCTGACGGACCAGGCCCATGTGGGAGCGGGTGGAGGTCAGGTAGTAGAGCTTGCCGATGGTCTTGGAGTCGCCCAGGGTCTTGAGTTTGCGCACGGCGTTGTTGTACAGGAAAGTGAACCCAACCATGATTTTTTTACGGCGCTCGGCGGCCAGGCGGCAAAGCTCCTCACCCTCCTCGGCCAGCAGGGTGAACGGCTTTTCGCACAGCACGTGCTTGCCGGCCAGAAGGGCCTGACGGGTCAGGTTGTAATGGGTCGATGAGGGGGTGACAATAGCCACCGCCTGTACGGCGCGGTCGGCGAACACCGCAGCCGGGTCGGTCACGAAACGGCAGTCACCCAGCGGCAGGGACTGGACCTTGCGGAAAGCCTTCTCGTTGGTGTCGCAGACATATTT